>NZ_JABCPZ010000523.1 GCF_013283785.1 Nonomuraea antri | reverse complement strand
GGGCGGCCACCTCGGCCCTCTGTCCCTGTGCTCCCGTCCATAGCAACCGACAGCCGGCCCGACCGATACCTGGCCATTCACTCCACTGATCACCCACAGCCTGACAAGATCTTCAGCGCACTTCTAGAGGTACAGATCCTCAAGTTGCTGGTGCGCCTACGTATCCGCACGGTCGGCAAGCGCTCCAGCGACGACGGCGACACGACGACCAATGACGGCGACGGCGATACGGCAACGGCGACCAGCATGGATCAGATGCAGGCCGACCTCGCCGCCTTCCGTACCGAGATGAGAGAAGACGTCGCCGCGCTCGGCGACGAACTGCTGGCACTCCGATGGCACCTCAGCGAGCACGCGTCCACCCACCATCCGCGATCGTGCGGGAACCCGGCACATGCCGCGACGTCCCGAAGATCGGCACACGGCTCGGACTCGGTCACGTGCTGACCCCCACCTGACCGTCGGCTCAGCCCGCGCTCCGCTCGCACGCCAGCAGACCGGGCGCAGGCTGAGCCCCAACCCCCAAGCCTCCGCAGCCCCAGGCAGGCCAGGCAGGCGAGGCAGACCAGACGAGGCGAGGCAGAGTCGGCGAGGCGAGGCGAGGCAGAGCAGGCGAGAGCAGCGCAGCGCAGCACGCGGTGTGCAGTGTGTGCTGCTAACCGATCGCCGTTCTGGCGGTCTCGATGAAGCGCTGCAGCCGTTCGCGGAACGTCTGGTGCGACTGGTCGAACCGGGCCCGCGCGTCAGGAGCCCCCTGCACGATCTCCCACAGCGCGCCGTTGGCGTCCGTGACCGCCTGCTGAACGGACTCCGCCGTCGCCGCGATCGCTTCCGGCCCTTCGAGGAGGACAACTCGCGTACACCGAGCCAGCGGATCATAGGCGTCCCGCAGCGCCGTGCGCAGGTCATGGATCTTCCGTACCTGCTCGTCGGGCTGCGTCAGCTGAGCGTAGACGTCCCCGAGCCGGTAGTAGAGCTCTCCGGTGAGGTGCGCCTGCGCCAGGAAGTCCAGGTACGCGGTCCGTCGCGCTTCCCGAACCCGTGCGTGATGCTGCGCCTGGGCGGAAGCCTCGGCCTGGATGCGTGCCGTTCGAGCGTTCCCCAGGCTGGCCACCCATCCCGCCGTGACGGCCGTCGCACCCGTCAAGATCGCGACCCACACCGTACTGTCCATCCGGCCTCCCGTCCCCCTCTCCCACCTTCGCCGTTCCCCGGCAGCGACGCCAGCCACGGGGACGGGCGCCATCGGCGCTCACCGTCCGACGCGTACAAAGACGGGCCAGGCCAAGCACCCGCTCACGGAAAGCACCGCGCCCTACGTTGAGAACTCCCGAAAATCCCGGTGCCGATACCGGCATACGCGCCCCACACCCCGCCCACCACGTGGACGATTCCCTAGACGTACGGATCAACGGCAGGTGATTCATTGCGCGTGAGAACGAAGCCCGGCACCCCACGCCGTCCCCGCACGGCAAGCCGGACCCGCCCCCTTCTGATCCTCACCACGGCCTGTCTCT
>NZ_JABCPZ010000522.1 GCF_013283785.1 Nonomuraea antri | reverse complement strand
ATTTACGGGTGGGTACGGGCTGTGCGGGTCTGTGCGGCTTTACAGGTGGGTGCAGCTATACGGGTGAGTGCGGCTATACGGGTGAGTGCGGCTATACGGGTGAGTGCGGCTATACGGGTGAGTGCGGCTATACGGGTGGCGCGGTTCACGAATGGGTGCGGCTTCATGAGTAGGCGCGGCCTCACGGGACGCGTGCCGAGCCGGTCACCATCAGCGTCCCCGGCGCGTGCCAAGGCCGGTGCTCGCAAAGCTCCAAGTTCTCTACAAGTCGGGGCGGTCATGGTGAACGCATGAGCAAACGCCGCCCAGAACGCGCGGCCACCACGACCGGTCGCCGTCACCGTCGCCGTCATGCGGGGGGCGGGGTGCAGGTCACAGCGGCCGGCCCGCACACAACCCCGCCCGCCTCGTCCCCCACCTCGCCGAACACCTCACGGGACACCTCACGCGACACGTCGCCGGACACCTCGCGCGACATCTCGCCGGACACCCCGCGCGACACGCCACCGGACACCTCGCCGATCGACTTACCGACCGATTCCACGCCCAGCCCACCGACCAGCGCACCCTCCAGTTCCTCGACCAGTTCCCCGATCGCGGCGGATTTCCGAAGCGCAACGGATTCCTGGAGCGCGACGGATTCCCTCGCCGACGTGAGTTCCCGAACCGCGACGGGTCCCCAGATCGCGGCGGATTCCCCGACCGACGGGAATCCCCGGATCACAGAGGGTCCCCCAACCGAGGTGAGTCCCCAAAGCGCGGCGGATTTCCGAGGCGCGGCGGACCCCCGAAGCGCGGCGGATTTCCCGACCAACGGGAGTTTCCGGATCGTGGCGGATCCCTCGACCGAGACGAGTCCCCCAGCCGATTCCTCGTCCGCCTGGCCGATCGCTGGAAGCGGCCGGGAGCTGGGGCGGGAACCGGGGCGGATCGCCAAGGTGATGATCGTCCTGATCTGGGCGACGATGTGCCTGGGGCCGATCCCGCTGTCCGTGCCATGGATCCAGCTCTCGGCCGGCGCCATCGGCACCCCCGGCACCCTCACCGCGGACTGGTGCGAGCCACTCGGCCGCAACCGGTACAACTGCGGGGGCACCTTCGTCCCCGATGGCGGCGGCCCGTCCCGCCCCGTCTCCGCCCCGGCCGACCTGGAGGTGGGCGACACCGTCCGGGCCCAGCTCGCGCCTGAAGGCGACCGGGCCGCGATGGCAGGCCCGCGCGGCGTACTCGGCGCCCTCGTCCTGCCCTTCCTCTGCGTCGGAGGGATCGGCTTCCTGCCGTACGTCATCCTGTACTGGATCCCGGCGGCCACACGGCTGCATCTGCGGAGGGCGGTGGTCGCGGGGGCGTCGCTGACCGGCTTCTCGCTCCTGGGCCTGGCGACGGGCCTCGTCGCAATCTACTCAGCCTGACCAACACACCCCAAACACCCCGACCCCGCTCCGCCACCACCACCACACCGTCTTCAACCCTGCGATCACCGACCTACCGTGATCGCCCTTCCCTTAGTCACCCCCAACCG
>NZ_JABCPZ010000521.1 GCF_013283785.1 Nonomuraea antri | reverse complement strand
TTGTAGAGAGTTCTCGTGGGCTCGGATATGTTTATAAGAGACAGACCCCCGGCCCCGACCTCGGGTCCGGCCCGGCGCGTGGGCGCGGCGCGTGGGCCCCGGCTTGTGTGCCCCGGCCCCTTGGGCTCCGCCCCTGGACCTGGCCGGGGGACCTGCTCGTGGCGCAGTTCGAGCGAGGTGCCGCGCGCCCGACGCCCACCAGGTCACGCGGCGCGCCCCCGTTGCCGCCGCCGGCCCGGCTGTGACCGGTCCGCTCGTGCCCGGCCCGGCCGTGCCCGACCCATCCCGGGCGGCCGACCCACCCCGGGCGGCCGGCCCGCCGCGGGTGGCCGGGGTCGGCGGCCGGGTGCGGGTGCCCGGTGCGGGCGAAGCGTGCCGGCCGCCTGTGGTTGGTGCGGTTCGGTCAGTGGGTGACCGGGGGGCCGCCGAAGGACACGACCAGGCGGCCGTCCGCGGCGAAGGACCAGGTCAGAGCCCCGCCATAGGAGGCGCAGCGCGACCCGTTCGAGCCGGACCAGAACTGGTTGGAGCCGTCGGCGTCACCGACGATCCTGTCGTTGGTCCCGCTGCCCGTGCGGCACGAGACGTTGTCGCGGAACACCGAGGTGCCGGCGTCGAAGGAGAAGTTGCGCTGGGCGTTGTCCACGCTGACGTTGCCGGTGATCGCCATCGAGCCCGGGTTGCTGTTGTAGGTGAACCCGTGCTTGCCGTTGCGGTAGGCGATGCTGCGCCGGACGACGTGGTCGACCTCGATGCCCTCGCCGCCCAGCTTGTAGCCGTTGCGGTCACCGGCGCCGGCCTGGCCGCCGTCGCTGAGAGTGCCGTTGTAGTAGGACAGCGAGTCCTCGACGGTCACCGGGTCGATGGGGCCGGTGTCGGTCTTGGTGTAGAGGTCCCAGCCGTCGTCGATGTTGTTGCGTGCCACCGCGTACCGGAAGACGTTGCCGGGGCCGACCGTGAGCTTGGCGGCGAAGCCGTCGGCGTCCTCGCCGTTGGAGTCGGCGTTGTCGTGCGACTCCGCGCTGAGCACGAGGTTGTTGGACGGCCACTGACTGCGCGGGGTGTCGGACGCGATCCGCGCGATCTGCAGCCCGGTGTCGCGGTTGAACCTCGTCACCGTGCGCTCGATGACGTTGCCGCTGCCGCCGACGAAGATCCCGTTGTCGCCGGCCCGCTCCACGACGATGCCGTGCACGTGCCAGTACGACCCGTTCACCGCCAGACCGCGGTTGGCCGGGTCCTCGCTCTGCGCGGCGAAGCTCAGGATCGGCCGTTCGCCGGGGTAGGCGGACAGCTTCTTGCGCGCGGCGGCGGTGCCGTTGTTCCCCGGCGCGATGGTGACCGTCTGCGAGAAGGCGTACGTGCCGCCGCGCAGGTAGATGGTGCCGCCGGCGGCGATGCGGGTGATCGCGGAGGTGAGCGTGGTCGGGTCGGCCTGGGTGCCGGACGCGCCGTCCCTGCCGTTGGGCGCCACGTAGAGCGCGTCGCCGGTCGGCGGCGTGGTCGTCGTGGTGGGCGTGGGGGTCGGGGTCGGGG
>NZ_JABCPZ010000520.1 GCF_013283785.1 Nonomuraea antri | reverse complement strand
GGGTGGGGGTGGATGGGCGGCGGGGATGCAGATGCGGTCGCGGCCCAGTTCCTTGGCACGGTAGAGGGCCAGGTCGGCGGCCGTGAGTAGGTCTATGAGGTCGTCGCCGTGGAGGCTCATGATGGCGACCCCGGCCGAGATGGTGACGTTGACCATGGCGTTGTCGGCCGGCACCGTCATGTGGCCGATCCTGGTGCGTAGGCGTTCCGCCACCTGACGAGCCTCATGGAGGTCGGCGCCGGGCAGGAGGACGACGAACTCCTCTCCGCCGAAGCGTCCGATCACGTCGTAATCGCGTAGCTGGCTGCGCAGCATGGCGGCCACGCTGATCAGCACCTGGTCGCCGACCAGATGTCCGTGGGCGTCGTTGACCCGTTTGAAGTGGTCGATGTCGACGATCAGCAGGGCCAGCGTCTCACCGGTGCGGCGAGCACGGACGATCTCCGTATCGGCCTCCCGTTGCCAGGCGGCCGCGTTGAGCAGCCCGGTCTTGGGGTCGGTACGGGCGGCGGCCTGAAGCTGGGCATGCAGCAGACTGCGCTGAAGCAGGACGACGGGCGGGAGCGCGAGCAACAGCAGCCCGAGGTTGAGCCCGCAACCCACCGACACCGTGACGCCGAGGCACAACTCCACGATGTCCAGCAGGACGCTCTCCCGGTCCCACAACACCTCGCGCCAGGAGATGTCGGGATCGGCCGTGTGCGCCGCCACGGCGATGAGGGCGATGTTGAGCAGCGCGAACAGCACGGCCGCCGCGACCGCGTACATGAGCAGTAAGCCGCTGCCCGTGGACAGGGCCCAAGGATCGGGGACCTGCCAGTGGAAGACGATCGACGCCGAGCATCCGGCCAGGCCGATGGCGGCGGCGCTGAACGTCCGGCGGTAGAGCACGGTCGCCCGGACCCGCCACTGCAGCAGGATCTGCAGGACGATCGGCGCGAACAGCGCGTAAACCGGCGGCAGCAGCAAGGCGACCGGCAGCCACCAGGCCGACAGCAGGTCTCGCGAGACCCCGGCCGGCATGCCCAGCCGCCGCGTGGCCTCGATACAGACCGCGCCACAGCCCATGAGGGCGGCGAACGTGAGCAACTCCGGCCAGCGAAACTCCGTGGACGAGGCGAACAACAGGATCGCGACGAGATCGAGGGCCACGATCGCGCAGAAGTACACCACGAGCGGGCGGCGCTGCCCGAGCAACGGCCAACGGCCGGCCAGTGTTGACACACCGTCGCGAGACTTGATCGAGGCGTGACTGGTCGCCGCCATCTCGTCTCCTCCCTGACTAACGATGTGTAACACAATAGTTGCGGAGTGTGCGTCGCGCGATGGGAACCGATACGTTGACAAGGTGAACCACCACTACACCGCTCACTTCTCGGGCGGACCGTGCAGGAAGGACTTGCTGGAAAGGAGCAGCCATGGTGCGGGGCGTGACCTGGACCTGACAGATGCTCTAGCCATCTGACGCGGGCAACACCATCGGCCGACCGTCCCTCGGGGTGTCAATCGGGACGACGCCGGTGCCCCCTCCCCCCTCCCTAACGG
>NZ_JABCPZ010000051.1 GCF_013283785.1 Nonomuraea antri | reverse complement strand
GTCCCGGCCGGTCGCGATGATGTCCGCGGCCGGGATCTCGCGCCGCAGCAGTGCCTCGAGGGTGAGCCTGCCCAGCTGGCCGGTGGCTCCAGTGACGACGATCGGCATGATGGTCATTCCTTCCTTCCACGCGTGCCTCGCACGCCTGCCGCGGTCCGTCCGCCGCGGGATGGAATACAGAATGACCTGAACACTCTCTGTTGGGGAGTAGCCACTTCTTGGTAGGGTACTTACCGCAGCGAAAGCATAGAGGTGAGCCGTATGGCTGCTGTCGAGAATGCGACCGGGCCCATGCCGTCATTCGATCCGTACGAGCGCGGCTGCCCGTCGCGGGACCTGCTCGACCAGATCGGCAGCAAGTGGGCGGTCCTCGTGCTGGGCGAACTCGGCCGGAACGGGACCTCCCGGTTCGGCCATCTCCGGCAGGCGCTGGCGGGCGTGAGCGAGAAGATGCTCACCCAGACGCTGCGCACCCTCGAACGCGACGGGCTGGTCAGCCGGACCGTCTACCCAGAGGTGCCGCCGCACGTGGAGTATGAGCTGACCGCGCTCGGCCAGACGCTACGGGAACCGCTGAAGGCGCTCACGGAGTGGTCCGTGCTGCACATCGAAGAAGTCATCACCGCCCGCGAAGAGTACGACGACCGCACTGAGCGCACCAGGTAATCAGCGGCGGCCAGCGGTCTGGTCATAGACGGCCGCCTCACCGAGACCGGCCCGACAATCAGACCCACCTATGCCACCCGGCGACATCACGAGTTCAACCACAGTAGTCCTACTTTCACGCAACCGTTGTCCCCGAGGCGAACTGCTCAACCTTCGCTGGACGGACGTGGACCTGGACAAACCGCAGATCCACAAAACCGGCCCCGCAGCGGTGATCGCCCGCCAACGCGTCGAGGGCACCACCAAGAGCGGGCGGTCCCGCGTCGTGTCCCTCGACCCCAGCACAGTCAGAGTCCTCAAGGCCCACCGCGCCCGCCAGGACGAGGAACGCCTAAGGCTCGGCGAGTCCTGGAAGGGCGGAGGCGCGTACGTCTTCACCACCGGCTGGGGAGATCCGCTCTTCCCGGACACGCCCAGCTCGCTCATGCCCGAGCTCATCGAGACCCACAACAAGCAGAACCCGAGAGCCCAACTCCCCCACGCCCGCCTGCACGGCCTCCGCCACATCCACGCCACGACCCTGCTCCTGGCCGGCGTTCCCGTCCACGTCGTCGCGGCCCGTCTCGGCCACGCCGACCCGGCGATCACCCTCAGGGTCTACGCCACGTCATCCACGAACAGGCGGCCACCGCCGCCGACGTCTTCGCCGAGCGACCAAGGGCCCCCATGTTAGCAAGATCTCAAGATTGTCCTGACAAACGAAGAGGCCCCTGAACCGGAAACTCCAGTTCAGGGGCCTCTTCACGCAGAGCCGACGAGGGGAATCGAACCCCTGACCTTCTGTTTACAAGAGGAAGACGCACCACGACCTGTACGACGCTCTGACCTGCAGTTCCGCCGCCTGGACTGTCAGTTCGCCCTCACCCTTGGGACAGCATTGGGCACGTCCAAGGCCCGCCGCGGAGAGGCGGGCATTAACTCTGCCTGGTCGCCAGCCAGTCGAACCACTCCTGACTACTCTAGGGTGGGATGCCGCAGGTTTCCAAAGCTCCGGGGTAAGTCCGCTCGTAGATCGCAGCCCACGCGATCGCCTTTTCCGGTTGGAGCAGCAGCCAGGGTGCCACCACGTCATCTAGATGAAAGATGCTCAAGCGCACAGAAAAGGAATCGTCCTCTACCGTGCCATGAGCCAACCCGCGAGCCAGCAATCCCCGCCAGCATGCCACCAACTGCTCAGGCTCCTCACCTTCCCAAACATCGAGGTCATCGGAAGTGATCTGGAGAGGCAGAGCTTCTTGCGTGATCTCGACCCAGATGGCGGGCATGCTGAGCAGCCGTGCGGCATGCAGCCTGTGCGTGCCGTTCACGCCGCGCGCATACAGCGGTCCCGCCGGCCGCTGATGCCCTTCTTCGCAGTTCTCTACTTCGCCGGCCTACGCCCCGAGGAAGCCGTCAAGCTGCATGAGACCAATCTCACCTTGCCGACCGACGAAGGGATGTGGGGAGAGATACATCTCACGCGCGCAGCACCCCATGCAGGCAAAGAATGGACCGACTCAGGAAACAGTCGAGATGACCGAGGACTCAAGCACCGCGCAGAGGGAGAATCCCGGCCAGTTCCCTGTACTCCTGAGCTGGTCACGATCCTGCGCACACACCTAGAAACCTCCGGCGTCAGGACGAACGGCATCGTGTTCCATGGCATCGGGGGCCGCGAACTTTCCACGACCACTATTCGCCGCACCTGGGACGCCGCGCGAAGAACCACCTTCAGCTCAGCAGAGTACTCATCACCACTCGCCAAACGCCCTTACGATCTACGACATGCCTGCCTATCCACGTGGCTCAACGCAGGTGTACCCGCGAAGCAAGTCGCCGAGTGGGCCGGCAACAGCGTCAAGGTCCTTCTGAGCACCTATGCCAAGTGTCTCGTCGGCCAAGACGAAGTCGCCATGCGCCGCATCAGCGAAGCTCTACGGGGTTGATAAGCAGCATCTGATCGCGGGGGCTGGACCATGCCAAAGTCCAGCCCCACTTTCGGCGGCGCGCCAAGAGGCCCGCTTGTCAATCCTGAACAGCACCCGGGCAGCTCGACCGATTCAACGTAAACTCGCGATCAGGTTCCCGGACTCACGCAGGCGTGCACCCCCGGCACCTGGCTCCGCTGACGTCTTCCGTATCGTCATGCGTCGGCGACCCTCTTCGGGTTGATGATGCGGCTTAATGTGGACGCATCGGTCTGGGCATGGTCCGCGCCATTCTTTCGAGTGGCACGAGGCGGGCCGCGGCCTTCTCCAACACTGGATCCGGTTGCGGCGGCCGATTGTCGTACAGGAGTCGTAGGAGATGCTTGCCGCTTGCGTCGAAAAGCATACACGCTGCACGGTAGGCGCCGGTCTGATACTTCTTGGCGTGGAGGTAGTCCATTAGATAAGACACGACGGTGTCGACGTCTTCGTCTGGTCCGTGGCATGCCCAGACGAGTAGAACGTGATTGCCTGAGGTTTCGCCCATCAGATGGGTAACTGAGTGGTGCTTTCGGTCGCGACGTACAAGCTTTGCGAGGTCGGTGGCATAACGGCCGAATCTCCGCTGAACCTTTCCGTCGCCTTCTAACAAGGACGTTGCGGTCGATAGCCAGCCCGGGGCTTCGGTTCCCGTGATTTGCTCAACAAGTTCGAGAAGCTTTTGATCCGCGTTGAGTCGTGGCTTGTCTGCCGGTGACGCAGATGAGTCAAGTTGTGAGTCGTACCAGGCGTCGAGTGGTTCGGTGTGGCTGGTGACAAACTCGGGGCCTTGTGCCGCAAAGCGGCGAAGGGTAGCAGTTGACGGCGGCTCCGCCCACGGCAGCTCCTCCGCTGTTCTTCGCGGGTCCCGTTCGACGTAGAGGCCGCGATGGAGGAAAAGCAAAAAGAGGTCGAGCTCATCAACCGCGCGATATTTCCACGTCGCCTCCGGCTCGGTGCGGCGGCGCAGATAGAGCAGCAGTTCGCTGGGATGGTCCAGCAACTCGCATACGATGCGAAGATCGTGCACCGACACTGTCCAGGGGATATGGTCTGGCTTGAGGATACCGGCGGCGAGCAGCATCGTTGTCGCGGTGGTCACGCCAGAGAGATCTTCGAGTCCGACCGCGATCGTGTGTATCTCCCGGACGCCGCTGACATCAATCCACTGATCGTCATCCAGCCGTATCCGCTTGTCGGTAATGATGCGTTCACGCAGCCGCTCGGCTTGGTTCGCTGCATCGGTGACGATGTCGCGCAGCTTTCCCCGCAGTCGCCGGGCGACGCCACCGCGCGCTTCGGCGGTCAACGCGACGGCCTTCACCTCGATGAGCAAGGCAACGTCGTCAATCAGCATGAGGCCGTCGCCTTCGACGCGCTTGGTGAACTTTTCAGGTTCGGTCTGGAGTATGGCCGCTTTCGGGTCGGGGACAAAATAATTGAAACCGCGGAAGACTTGAGCACCCGGAAGCACACCAGCAAGCAAATCGATGGCGGTCTTCTCGACCCACTCGCCACGGTTACGCTTGTAGGCGTCCCAGCGGTTTGCCGCTGCGAGTCTAGTCTCAATTACCTCCCGAACCGCTGGCAGCGCAAGACCGTCATGGACAAGCATCCGTCGCCCCTGTGCGCCGGTTACAATGGGCGCTACACGTAAGGGGTTATCCCCTTGAAAGAAGCGGCCTAGAATCTCATCTACTTCGGTCAAGCTAGGCAAGCTGAAGGCCTCAAGAATCGTCTCGACGGTGGAGCGCTCATACCCGGTGCGCTGGGCTATAGCTTCAGGGTCGATGACCGTTGCATGGTCGATGTTCGTGGTGAGGCCCTGAACCGCGTCGAACACTTTCTGCGCCGCAATGCGATGCTCCTCCGTTGATGGCTGCGCCTCGCCTTGGCGATCGCTCATCCACGACAGGATATAAGGGAGACTTTCATCCCGAGCAGACTCCAAGCCCGCGAACCGCTTCCCCAACTCCGAGATCGACAGCGACCGGACCGCTTCTATCACGTTTACGGCTTCCAAGCCCGTGAAGCCCAAAACGGTTCGGCATTCATTATTCACAGCCGGGTCCGCGAATAGACCGTGAAGGGTATCAAGCAACATGTGAGGATAAACCGCGTTGCGGAGGGTTATTTCACGTTGAACCGAATAGAAGAGGATCGCGCTTTCCGCATCTGATGGAGGCGAGTCGAACATCGCCATCATGCTGCCCGTAGCCAAAGCCTCCCGAGACGCCGCCTCTAGATGCGGGGGCATGAACGCGGACTCGTCTGGTTCAGCAGCCGGTTTCGAGGTGGCGGAATCGCGACATGCCAGGACCAGTGTGATCAGTTCTAGAACGGCAGCCGACACATCCACTCCGGTCGTAACCCGGTTCATGATCATGGCGACGCGAACACTCGAAACGACTTTGATCAAGTCGAGGCCGCATGCCAGCCGAGAAACTTCCTCGACCGCCGATTGCAGATCCGCCCGCGCCGCCGCCGCAGCTTCCTCGTAACTAGTGGTCGAGCGCACGTACCGAGCCATCCGCTCATAGACCTCCGCGATTGTAATTTCACTAGAGGATGCGTCGCTCCGGCCTGCACGCGCCCCTTGCGAACGCGCTCGTTGTTTCTTCGCGCTCCGTGCCCGCCGCTTCTTTTCCCTGCTCATCTCTTACTCACTCAGTCAACCTACCTGTTGCCGGGTGTGCAATTTGCGAGAGCCAGCCCCTTCACAGGTCGTAAACCTGGAGAACCTCGTCGCCATAGTGATTGATCACCTTAACCGCGATCTTTCCGCTAGTCGGAGCCCGGAACGGTTGCGAACAGGTAGCGTAGAGAGTCGCCCAGGCGTCCTCGTTGATATCCGCCTTGAGTGCCTGCTTGAGCCGTTTGTACGGGTCGTGACCACCAGTGAAGTAGCAGTGCCGGACAAAGAAGGACTCGCCGTCATAGTCAGCGTCAATCATCCAGAGGGCAATTTCGTTCGTGCCGTTTGAGCGGATCGTGCCCTGGGTCGGGTCGTAGACGTCGATTCCTCGGATCTCCACGACGATGCCCTCGGCCGTCCGCTGGATGTCGATATCCGGCTCGCCAAAGACCATGAACAGGTTGCCGCTCCCGGTTTTCTTCAGGACGTCGGCCATCACCAGGTCGGAGTTCATCCGGACCAGCAGGATCGGGAGCCGGCCGAACTTGCGCTCCTCCTGCACAGAGGCGAAATCCTCCGCGTTCGGCTTGAACTCCTCGGTGGTCTTCACCGCCTGCGGGTCGAACGCGAACGCACAGATGATGAGTAGGTCGAAGCCCATCCCCATGATCGCCTCACGAGCAGCCCGCCGGATCCAGTTCGGATCCACGGTGCCGTATTGCGGACCGATACTCACCCCGATCCGCTGCGGCGTACCCTTCTCACCGTTCTTCCGGACCCCTTCCGCATGGATCAACTCCCCTGCGTATGGTGCAAGCGACTCGAATTCCAGCCGCTCTTTCTTCCGGCCGTTCTGCACCCCGGCCTTTGCCAGGTTGTCAAGGATCGACTGCTCGAAGCTGGAGGAGTCTTCTCCCTCTGCAGCCTGCTCGGTTCCGGTCTGTACGGCAGCCGGGATTGTCTTGTGCGGCGCCAAACTCTCTACCGTAAACGGACCAGCCACTCGGACTTTTCCGTTGTCCACATACGGCTTGTCATAGAGCAACTCTTGCTCTGAATGTCGAGCAATTGCTTCGTCGACCTGCTTGCGAGTCATTCCTTCCCTGATATCAGGGTTCTTTGCGATCGAGCTGAGCATGATGTGTGGAACTCGCTGATAGACGAACGCCTTGCGTACATCGCCCCCATACGTGGTAGCGAAGGAGGGTTGCCCAGTAATCTTCGACTCTTGACGCTGCCCCTCCTCGGAATCAGCGAGTAGATAGAAGGGGTACTTCGCACCCATGATTCTTTGCCGAGAGAGGGCAAGCGATACGCGCGATGTGTCAATTGTGATCCAGCGCCGCCCCCACTCTTCAGCGACGTACGCGCTGGTGCCAGAACCACAGGTAGGATCAAGAATCAGATCCCCCGGATCAGTCGTCATTAGCAGGCAGCGCTCAATTACTTTAGCATTCGTCTGGACGACATACATTTTTGGGTCGCCGAAACCTGCAACGCTCGTGTCGTCCCAAAAATTATTGATCGGAAACGCAGGGAAATCATCTATAAAGCGAACATAGGATAAGGTATTTCCGGCAATGCCGAGGCGGCTAGCGGCCAATAGCCGGGCCATGCCGTGCTCATTCGTTTTCCAACGGGACTGCATTGTTGGGCGGAAGGTCCGCCCTCCATACTCTACCGGAAACCACGATGCCGCCCCCTCACCTTTCTCCCTGCCGGCGCTTTGACTAGTGAGATTATCGAGCCGGAATATGCGAGACCCCTCCGGGAGTAGAGAAGGATCAAGCCGCTCTTCCTTGGTCATTCGGCGTCGCAGGCCGCCACTTTCTTCGACCATCGAGTATGCCCCCGCCCCCTGGCCGCCCACCTCCTTCAGACGAAAGAGCTGGCGATACTTCACTTGCTCAGCATCCTTGGCGTACCAGAGAATGTAGTCCACGGTGCCAGGCAAGAGGTTTCCCGTTGCTCCGGTAGTCGTGCGGAACGAGATCTGCGCACAGAAATTCTCGACATCGAAGATCTCGTCGAGCAGCGAACGAACAAGGTGAAGATTGGCGTCTCCAATCTGAACGAAGATGCTGCCAGATTCGGCCAAGAGATCACGGGCAATAACCAAGCGGTCTCGAAGATAGGCGAGATACGAGCTGATCCCGTGCTTCCACGTGTCGCGGAAAGCCTTGATCTGCTCAACCTCACGAGTGAGGTCCTCGACCTTGCCGTCCTTGACATCCCGCTTGCCGGTAGAAGCCTGAAAGTTGGAGCCGAACTTGATCCCGTAGGGCGGGTCAAGGTAGACCATCTGGACTTTCCCTCGAAGATTCTCCTTTTCGGCAAGTGACCCCATGACCTGCAATGAGTCGCCGAGGATCATCCGGTTCGACCAGTTGGCCCCGTGCTTGTAAAACTCGATCAGGTCCGTGCCATCGAGGCCATCGAAGTCGTCGAAAAGTGTGAGTTCCGGCTCCTCTTCGACCCGCTCGGCCGTACGGCGGAGGTTTTCGATCAAGACGCGCGGGTCTATCTTCTCCTGGATGTAGATCGGCGGCGCGTCGACGACCAGTTCCCGTGGGTCCTGCTCGTCCTTGCCCTTCCAGACGAGCTGCGGGTCGAGGTCGACATTACGCGGATAGAGCAGCCGCGACGGCTCGGCCGCCTCCTCGTCCAGCAGGTCGCGCGAGTCGGCGGTGGGGATGTTGACCCGCTTGTCCTCGTGCTTGAGCGACCTGACCGGGGTGGCCGCTGCATTCTTCGGCAACATCCTTACGCTCCCTCTCCCGCGCTGATCAACCAAGGCTCTTCTTCGGCGTCCCACTCTGGACCGAGCTGGGCGCTCGTTCCCGTCCCGCCGTACAGGGCCTGAACCGCGGCCTCCAGGTCGGAGCGGAACGTGGTTGGGTTCTTTAACTCGCAGTAGCTCCACCGGCCGAAACCGGTGTGGTTGTTGACGGCCGGCACCCACTGATTCCTTGCGGTGCGGGCCTTCTCCCGTGCTTGCTCAGCCGGTTTGTGGCTTCCGGACACCTCCACGATCAGCGTGTGGACGAGGTCACCGGCCGATTCCGAGGGCGCGAGCCGTACCAGGAAGTCTGGCAGGTACTGTCGGGTCCGGCCGCCGATCGTGTACGGAATGTTGAACCCGAGGTGATCGTTTTTCACGTAGGCCGCGGCCTGTGGCATTGCCTCCAGGATCCGGGAGAGCTTCTCCTCCCAGGTGTTACCACCCGGCCCGTCGAGGACGACGAAGTTGACGTGGCTCTTCTCCTCCGCAGTCGGATAGACCGCCTTGGTGGTGAAGAAGTTCACCTCAGCGGTAGATCCAATATGGTCGAACGGGCGGAAGATTGGGAGAGACCGGGGGCGCCTGACACCCCGCGCGGTGACGATGGAGTCCTTGATCCGGCGGGCCGCTTGGTCGGCCAGCTCCGAGAGAGTGAGCATCCCCAGGAACCCATCACCGGCGAGGGTCACGCATTCGGCGAGCCATCTCTTAGTGATGTAGAGCGTCTGCGGAAAAAGCCACGGCTTACGGTCTTCTGGGTCGGCCAGGTACATCTCGCTGACCTGCTTGGCGAGCTGGAAGGCGATCTCCTGCTCCCGCTTGCTCCGCAGCTCCGCCAGCAGGTCGGTACGGCCCAGGCCGACGATGCCGGAAACCTCGGTGAGGGTGGGGATGAGATCGGTACTAAGCGTCATCCGGCTGTCCGGGCCGAATGCGGGAACCAGTTCCTCGTCGGGTAGCTCGATCCGGTAGCCGGCCAGCCGGGGAAAGGTAATCTCGGCATGGGCTCGGTCGTCCGCTGCGCGCACCCGACGGTTCGGCTTGGGGTCCGGGCCAGGGCTCCCGCCGACAGTGGGAATGAACTGGAATGGGACCCCGTACACATCGGCGTACTCCGGGGTAAAGAAGCCGTTCTCGTCCACCGCGTATGAGCGGCGGCGCAGGCCGCGCCCAACCACCTGCTCGCACAGGAGCTGAGTGCCGAAGGCGCGGACACCGAGGATGTGAGTGACGGTGTTAGCGTCCCAGCCCTCGGTGAGCATGGAGACGCTGACCACGCAGCGGACGTGCTCGCCGAGAGTGTCCTTCTTCCCGACGGTGTTCATCACTTCGCGCAGGATCAGCGCATCGTCCACCTTGTCGGCACTGCGACCGGGGAAACGGCGGATGTACTCCTGCTTGAACTCCTCGATCTCGGGGCCGAGAGCCTTGCGGAACTCCGGGGTTAGCTCACCGGATTCAAACTGCTTGGAATCGACCAGGATGGTTGGGGTCCGGTGCAGGCGACGGCCATGCTCGTCGACGTTGGAGAACAGCCTCAGCCTTCCTGGGACTGTGACCGTGATCTCCGCGTCGACCTCTCGGTCCCAGCCACTGATCCAGTCGAAGACCAGCTTGGAGACCGTGGTGTTGTTGCAGACCACGATGAAGACCGGCGGTGGATCACCGTGCTCGGCCGCCGGGGAGCCCTTCCAGTCCTCATACGACTTCTTGTAGGAGTCGTAGAGGCTGTGCAGCGCGCCTTCTAGCGCTGGGGGAAGGTGGTCGGCCGAGACTCCACCATCTTTGGCCCGTCCCTTCCTTGGTAGCCCGTCACGGATGTTCTGCCAGAGGTTCAAGTACGTGACATTGCTCGTAGTGGCGTTGTCGTTCACCGGTACGCGAGGAATCTTGACGATGCCCGACTCGATGGCGTCAATCAGGGAGAAGTCGCTGACCACCCAAGGGAACAACGTGCCCTCCCGGTACCCAGAACCCGACAGAAAAAAGGGGGTGGCCGAGAGGTCGTAGACAGTCTTGACGCCGAGCTTGGCTTTGACGGCCTGGAGGCCACGGAACCAGACGCGCGCTTCGTCGTTGCGGTCCTCAGCCTCCTTTCGCTCCTCCCCCTTCAGGGTCGTATCGCCGCCATCCAGAGGGTCGGCAATCCGGTCGCGGTAGCAGTGGTGGGCCTCATCGTTGAGCACAACGATCTCCGAGGTGCCACCCAGGTCGCCGACGACCCGGTTGACCATCTGGCCGATGGTCTCTAGGAAGGGGCTCGTCCCGCCCTTCTTTCCCGTCAGCACTTCCTTCGAGGTTTTGGACACCCCCCGCCCGATCTTGGTCTCACGGTGCTGGAAGGCGTGAAAGTTGATGATCGAAAGTTTCACCTGGCGGAGCGCGCCGTACATCTCGGCAGGGACGAGGTCACGGAGCCGGTAATAATTGCCCTCGTCCTCAGGAAGGAGAACCCGAAGCCGGTCGCGGATGGTGATGCCGGGGGCGACGACCAGGAAGCGCTTGGCGTACCGCCTGTCTTTGGGACTCGCGACCTTGTTTAGGGTCTGCCAGGTGATGAGCATCGCCATCACGATGGTTTTTCCCGACCCGGTCGCCATCTTGAGCGCCACCCGGCTGAGACCGCCGTTGTGTTCCTTGTTGATATCGCCAAGTTTGTTCGGGATGGAGGAGTCGCCGTCCTTATGTACGGCTTCGGCCAGATAGATCGCGGTCTCGACCGCTTCTCGCTGGCAGAACAGGATGGGGTTGTCCCGCCCGGGATCGCTCCAATACTCCAGCAGGTGACGCGAGGTCGGGGTTACGTGCGGATAGCCAAGCATCCGCCAGCGGTCCACCTTCGCCCGGATGGAGTTGACGAAGTGGTTGGGCTCGATCTGATCGGCGGTTAGGCCCAGTTCGGATAGGTCGAGTTCGACCTGAACGGCGCGCTTGCGGGCCTTAGGTATCGGGATGAAGTAGGCGCTAGGCCGACGACCCTCTGCGATCTCGCCGGTGATCCCGTCATTGTCGAAGGTGAAGTGCCTGGTTGGAGCCAGGTAAGGCGAGTTGATGATCGGATTATCAATGCCACGGTCCGTCACTCGCAGCCTCCACCACAGTCGCCCTACTGAGGAATATGCAGGGTATCGGGCTGAGCTAAAAAATGTAATGGAAGGACGATCATGGTGCCGTTACTGTGACCTCAGAGTCAGAACATGCTTTGTGGCACGCCAAGAACTACCTGCAATCCGTCACAAATTAGAATAAATCTTACATAGTGCAGGTTATTGCCCTCTCTCTCCCAAGGCCCGTGCTTTCGGACCGACCGTTATACGGTGACGGCGCCACACGACGGACCTAGACGTCGCGCTGCCCAACACCCTGCACGGCAGCTTCAACGTCGCCCCCGCACGATGCGTGACCCTTGAGAGCGCCCCACCATTGCCGCAGGAAGTCCAGAACCAAACGCGTGGGCACTCATTGGGCATGGCCCGCCGTCGCCAGCCAGTACTGACCGAACACAGCCGGACATCTGCGCCTGATCAACAACAGGCGAAAGCCCAGGTCACCGCCATGATGACCTGGGTTTCCCAGAAGAGCCGACGAGGGGAATCGAACCCCTGACCTTCTGTTTACAAGACAGATGCTCTGCCGATTGAGCTACGTCGGCGCGGCCTACCAGTGTAGACGCTAGCGACGCCTGTGACGAGCGACCTCGTACAACGCCACGCCGGCCGCCACCCCCGCGTTCAGCGACTCGGCGGCCGCCTGCATCGGGATGCGCGTCACCACGTCGCACTGCTCACGTACGAGCCTCGACAGGCCCTTACCCTCGGAGCCGACCACGACCACCAGCGGTTCGGTGAGCAGGTCGACGTCGCCGATGTCGGCCTGGCCGGCGCCGTCGAGGCCGATGACGAACAGGCCCGCCTCGCGGTATTCGCGCAGGGCGGCGGTGAGGTTGGCGGCGCGGGCGACGCGGAGGGTGGCGAGCGTGCCCGCGGAGGTCTTCCAGGCGCCGCCCGTGACGCCGGCCGAGCGGCGCGAGGGGACGAGCAGGCCGTGGGCGCCGAAGGCCGTGGCGGAACGGGCGATGGCGCCCAGGTTGCGCGGGTCGGTGACGCCGTCGAGCGCCACGATCAGGGGCGTCTCCGCGGCGTCGTGGGCCAGGTCGACCAGCTCGGACGGGTGCGCGTAGTCGTAGGCCGGGATCTGCAGCGCGACGCCCTGGTGGACGGCGCCCTCGGTCATGCGGTCGAGCTTGTCGCGGCTGACCTCGAGCAGGGCGATGCCGCGCTCGGCCGCGATCTTGATGGCGTCGCGGACGCGGTCGTCGTTGTCGATGCGCTGGGCCACGTAGAGCGCACTGCACGGCACGCCGGCCTGCAGAGCCTCCAGGACCGGGTTGCGGCCGCCGATGTATTCCGGGGCGTCTTCCGAGCGCCGTTGCCTGGCCTGACCGGCGGGACGGCGCGCCCCGCCGCGGTCTTCACGGGCGATGCGCTCGGCGCGCGCCTTGTCCTTGTACCAGTGGCGCATTTCGGCGGGCGGAGTCGCGCCCCTGCCCTCGAGGCCCCGGCGTACCTGACCACCGGTGCCCTTGGACGGGCCCTTCTTCTTCGCGGGCCTGCCCGACGCCCTACCCCCTGCTGCCATGACACCAAGGGTACTCGTGCCCATGACCCGGTCTGTCCCGGTGGACACGCTCTGTCAGCGGCTGAGCTCCCAGCGCGGCCCCTGCGGAGTGTCTTCGACCGTGATGCCGGCCGCGCCGAGCTGGTCTCTGATCGCGTCGGCGGCCGCGTAGTCCTTACGCGCCCTGGCCGCCTTGCGCTGCTCCAGCGCCACCGCCACCAGCGCGTCGACGACGGGCGTCAGGTCGGAGCCGGTGCCGCGCCACTGGGGCGAGCGCGGGTCGAGGCCCAGGACGTCGAGCATGTTCTGGGTCTCGGCGAGCAGCCGCGCGACGGCCTCCTTGTCGCCGCGCGACAGCGCGACGTTGCCCTCGCGGACCACCTCGTGCACGACGGCGAGCGCCTGCGGCGTGCCCAGGTCGTCGTCGAGCGCGTCGGAGAACGCCTGGGGCAGCGGCGCGTCGGCGTCGACGTCGTGGATGACCTCGGCGGCGCGCGTGACGAAGCCCTCGATGCGCTGGTACGCCGCCGCGGCCTCCAGCAGCGCCTCCTCGGAATACTCGATCGAGGAGCGGTAGTGCGGCGCGGCCAGGTAGTAGCGCAGCTCGACCGGACGGACCTTCTGCACCATGTCCGGAATGAGCAGCGAGTTGCCCAGCGACTTGCTCATCTTCTCGGCGCCGATCTTGAGCATGCCGTTGTGCATCCAGTAGCGGGCGAACCCGTCGCCGGCCGCCTGGGACTGGGCGATCTCGTTCTCGTGGTGCGGGAAGATCAGGTCGAGACCGCCGCCGTGGATGTCGAACGTCGGCCCGAGATACTTCGTGGCCATCGCCGAGCACTCCAGGTGCCAGCCGGGACGCCCGGGCCCCCACGGGGTCGGCCAGGTGGGCTCGCCGGGCTTCTCGCCCTTCCACAGCGCGAAGTCGCGCGGGTCGCGCTTGCACGACTCGTCGTCGGTGTCGGCGGCCGGGCGCATGTTCTCCAGCTTCTGGTTGGAGAGCGTGCCGTATTCGTCGGCGTACGACTGGACGTTGAAGTAGACGTCGCCACCGGAGGCGTACGCGTGCCCGCGCGCGATCAGCCGCTCCATCAGCGTGATCATCTCGGGCACGTGGCCCGTGGCGCGCGGCTCGACGGTGGGCGGCAGGCAGCCCAGCGTGTCGTAGGCCCAGGTGAAGGCGCGCTGGTTGCGCTCGGCCACGACGAACCAGGGCACCGACTCCGCGGCGGAGACCCTGATGATCTTGTCGTCGATGTCCGTGACGTTACGGCAGAACGTGACGTCGTACCCGGAACGCGTGAGCCAGCGCCTGAGCACGTCGAAGTTCACGCCCGAGCGGATGTGCCCGATGTGCGGAGGAGCCTGCACGGTCGCCCCACACAGGTAAATCGACGCCCGGCCGGCTTCGACCGGAACGAATTCACGGATGGCGCGCGTGCTGGTGTCGTAGATGTGCAGGCTCACGAAGGCAAGGCTAACGCCTTCGCGGCCGTCGCACGTCTAATAAACCCCGCAATGCTCAACCCCGATACTCAGCCCCGCAACGTGACCTTGTCCGGAGCGATTCGGACGATCAACCGCTCGGTGCCCGGCTTGTCCTCCCACGACATGCCGCGGTACTTCTGCGACAGCTCTTCGATGAGCGCACCGGTCGGGTCGTCCGTCATGGTCACCCGGCCACGTACCTCCACATACCGGTACGGGTTCTCCGGGTCGATGACCAGCAGGCTCGCCCTCGGGTCGCGCTCGAAGTTGCGCGGCTTGCGCCGTCCCCGGACGGTGGAGAAGATCACGTCGTCGCCGTCCGTGCGCACCCACACCACGGTCGACTGGGGGCCGCCGTCGGGGTTGATGCTCGTGACGGTCGCGTAGTTCGGCGCGTCCAGCAGCTCGCGGGCGTCCTGCGGCAGTGCGCTCATGTGTCTCCCTTGATCGGTCCTGGCCCATCATTCTTCTGTAGTCTCGAAAGCGCCATGGACGAGACCTCCCCCTCTCTGCTGCGCCGCCTGGGCATCGCCCTGGCCGGGCTCGCGGTCGCCGGCCTGACCGGGGCCGCGTGCGTGTTGTCGTTCGACGACCTGCGCGCGCTCGCCATCACCGGCGAGGCGCGGGCGGACCTGGCCTACCTCTATCCGGCGGCCTTCGACGCGCTCCTCGTGGTGACGCTGATCAGCATGCTGCTGCTGCGTTCCGCACGACTGCTGGTACGGCCGCAGCTCCACGACCGAGGACCGGCCGGCCGGGCGGACGTCGGCGATGGCCAGCCCCGCCGTCGCGGCCACCTCGCCGAGCCGGGGCAGGGTGCGCTGACGTCCGCCGAACCAGGCGAGCATGCGCAGGTCCATCGCCGTGTCGAAGCGTTCGGTGAGCTCGGTGCGCTCGATCACGAACACCGAGCCCCGCTCCCCGGCGGCCTCGGCGCACCGGGTGAGGATGCGGGCGGCGTCGGCGTCGTTCCAGTCGTGCAGGATGTCGTGCAGCAGGTAACCCCCGGCACCGGCAGGCAGGGGGCCGAAGAAGTCGCCGGCGACGGCCCGGGCGCGTTCGCCCAGCCCGGCCTCGGCCAGGTTCTTGGCCGCGGCCTCGACGGTGCCCGGCTGGTCGAGCACGACTCCGGTCAGCGCCGGGTAGGCCTGCAACAGCGCGATGAGCAGCGCGCCGTTCCCGCCGCCCGCGTCGAGCACGCTGCCCAGCTCCTGCCAGGCGTGCGCGGCGACGATGGCGGGCAGGGACCGGGCGATCCGGGCGGCCATGAAGGCGTCGAAGCTGCCGGCCAGCTCCACCTCGTCCGCCAGGTCCTGCCACATCGGCCGACCGTAACGCAGCGCGTAGACGGGCCCGCCGGTGCGGATCGCGTGCGGCAGCTCGACCAGGGCGAGGTCGGCGCGGCCGAGCGCGGCCCCGGGGTCGAGGGCGAGCCTGGCGGCACTCGGGTGGGCCTGGCGCAGGCATTCGCTCAACGCTGTCAGCAGGTAGCGGCCCGCCCCGTCGCGGGCGAACACCCCGGCGTGGATCAAGTGCCGCATCAGCCGCCCGACGGCGTCGCGGTCGCTTGCCGAGGCCCGGGCCAGCGCCTCGGCCGTGTCCGCGCCGCCGGCGACGTGATCGGCCAGCCGCAGCGCTGCCGCCGTCCTGATCGCCATGGGCACCGTGAGGTCCGCGAGCGCGGCCAGCTCGGCCGCGGGGCTGCCCGCCGTAGACATCCTCATACCGTTCTTCCTCCCGTCCGGCAGGGCTGGCGCGTCCGTCACCGCAGATTGGCGATCAGGAACGCGGTGATGCGTTCGGCCTGCTCATCGGTCAGCACCAGCGGCGGGGTGAGGACCACCCGGTCGCCGACTGGGCGCAGCAGGATCCCAGCCGCGATCGCCCGGGCCTTCAGGCCGGGCATCGGCTCAGTGAGCTCGATGGCCAGCATCAGCCCCGCTCCCCGCACCTCCGCCACGCGCGGCCGATCGGACAGCGCGCCCAGCTCGGCGAGCACGCGTGCGCCGAGTTCGGCGGCCCGCTCGATGAGGCCCTCGCCTTCGATGAGGTCGAGGTTGGCCAGCGCGACCGCGGCGGCCGCGGCGTGCCCGCCGAAGGTGAACAGGTGCATCAAAGGTTGGCCGCCCAGCATGTCCTGCACCCGGTCGGCGGCCAAGACCGCGCCCATGGGCACGTACCCGCTGGTCAGCGCCTTCGCGGTGACCAGCAGATCCGGGGCGAGGTCGAAGTGGGCGGCGGCGAACCAGGCGGCGCGGCCGTAGCCGGTCGCCACCTCATCGGTGATGAGCAGGATGCCGTGGCGGCGCAATACCTCCTGCACGCGCGGCCAGTAGCCGGGCGGAGGGGGGATCATCCCGGCCATGCCCATGATCGGCTCGGCGAGCAAGGCGGCGATCCGCCGCGCGCCGACCTCCTCGATGCTCTCTTCCAACTCGGCCACCAGCACGTCTGTGGCATTCGCGCCGAGCGGCCGGGCATGCGCGGGCGACAGGTGCACGAACCCCGGCGAGGGCGGCCCGAAACCGTGCTGGAACGCCGCGATGCCGCTGGCCCCCGGGGCGGCGCTGGTGGCTCCGTGATAGGCGCCGTGCCGGGTCAAGATCACCTGTCGGTCCGCTTCCCCCTGGTGGTGCCAGGCCAGCCGGGCGAGCTTGATGGCCGTCTCCACGCCCTCGCTGCCGCCGGAGGTGAACAACACCCGGCTCATCGCGGCAGGGCCGAGCTCGACCAGCCGGTCGGCCAGTCGCAGTGCCGCTTCGGTGGCGGCGCCCGCCAGCGGGAAGAAGGCCAGGGCGCGCATCTGCGCGGCGGCGGCCTCGGCGAGTTCGGCTCTGCCGTAGCCGACCGCGCACTGGCCGAGCCCGGCGGTGGTGTCCAGCAGTCGCCGGCCGGCCGTATCGATCAGGACGGCGCCGCGCCCACCGGCCAGCAGCAGCTCAGGGCGGGCTCCCATCGGCAAGAAGGGAGCCACCAGCCGGCAACCTTGAGCGGCGGGGCCGGGCCGCGGCGGCGGTGCCCCGCCTTGACATGCCGCGGGGTCGAAAGGCGCCGGCGGCGGCAGGGTGAAGGGCATGGCGTACCTCCTGGTCACACGAGACGTCGCGGTCGGGCTACCCGCAGCAGCGGATCAGTTAGATCACGCCCGGCTCGAGATGTCTTTGCCACGAGCGGGCTGGGGTTGAGTCGGCGCCGGGCCCCCTCTGTACGACCCTCTGCACGGCCCTCTGCACAGCTCTCTCTTCACGGCTCTTCTTCACGGTGCCGGGCTCATGACCGGATCGTCGCCTTGCGACACACTGGCCCCCGGGCCACACTCGGGCACAGCCGTGGCGGGTCCAAGGGCGGGCCCGGTGGCAGGTGAGGTGTAGCGGCCGGGCGCCAGCACGGCCGCCGGATCGAACGTCTCCTTCAACCGGCGCAGCACATCCGGCGGGCCGCCGGCGTCCATGTGATCGATGTCCAGCCGATACGGCCGCCAGCCCGCCTCGGCGAAGCGCTCGTGCAGCAGATCCAGCGCCTGATGCGCCGCCCCGGTGGCCGCTCGCGGGAAGCGGCAGGAGATCGCCAGGTCGATCACGTCGCAGGAGATCGCGTTCACCGTCGGCCGCCACCAGGTGCCGCTCTGTTCACCCACCTGGACGACAAGCTCATGCGCCCGGGCCACCGCGGCGCCGTGGAAGGGCAGCACCGGCAGGAAGAACAAGAAGCCGCGCGCTGGATTGGCGTCCACCCCCGCGGCGTCCGCGCCGAACATGTTCTGGATCGCCGGCTCGTTCAGGCTCGGGTCGCCGCCCAGGCAGCGGCGCAGCCGTTCGGCGAGCGGGTCATCACCCGGATCGGCGCACACGTCATTGAACAGCCTGCCGAGCCGGGCACGGCGCATCAGCAGCCGGGCGGCGGCCTCGGCCAGTTCCGCATCGCCGTCCACGCAGCAGTAGGCCCTGAACTCCGTGGTGCGCGGCCGCGGGTAGATCTTCAGCACGCCGCTGATCAGCCGCTGCTGCATGAGGTGGCGAAGTTCGTCCACGGCCGCCGCCAGCCGGGGCGCCTCGAACGCCAGCCGTACCAGGCGCAGCCCTTGCGGGCGGGGCAGCAGCCTGATCACCGCGGCGGTCACCACGCCGAAGTTCGACTGCGAGAACAGCGGCATCAGGCCGGGCCCCAGCTCCTGCCGGTACGGCACCAGCCGACCGGCCTCGTCCGGCCAGTTGCCCAGCCGCATCAGCCGCCCGCCGGCCAGCATCACCTCCAGCCCGGCCACGTCTTCACAGCGCTGCCTGCGCAGCCCCACCCCGCGCTCCAGCGCGTTGCCCACGACGCTGGTGTGCGCCGAGGAGGAGGTGACGTTCAGCATGTAGGGTGTGCCGTCCAGCCGGGCGGCCAGCGCGCCTTGGGTCACGCCCGGCTCCACCACCGCCGCGCCGACCCCCGTATCCAGATGGCGCACCCGCTGCAGGCGGCCAAGATCCAGCACCACCGCGCCGTCGGCGACCGGCTGGCGCGAGCCCAGCCCCCAGTTACGGCCGGTACTGATCGGATACAGAACCACTCCGGGCGGCACCGAGGCCACGATCTGCCGGACCTGCTCCACGGTGCCCGGCCGAAGCGTGGCCGCAACGTGCCGGGTCCGGAAACCCCCCACGTCGGTCCCCACGTCGGTCCCCACGTCGGCCTGCCCACCCCGCTGCGCTCCACCGGCCCTGGCCAGGCCGAGACCCAGCCGATGCTCCCATCCGCGCACCCAGTCCCCGCAATCCCCCATGCCCTGGCCTCTACCCGGCCGCACGCAGGAGCGATCACCAGCCTTCGGCAACCCCGCGTCCGCATCCGGCAAGGAACGTCGACCCATGCGACACGACCGGGCCGGCACGTGCGGCGGGACCGGCGATGACGGCGAGGTGATCCAGTGCCCGGGGGCCAGGACGGACTTGTAGTCGCGCAGGACCTCTTGGCCGCTGATCTGGGCGTAGACGAGTGCCATGGAGACCGAGGAGTGGCCGAGGACCTTCATGATGCTGTGCAACTTGGCGCCGCGTTCCGCGAGCTGGAGGCCGACGGTGTGCCGGAACCTGTGGCTTGCCGCCGGGGACGAGCCCGACCTGCAGGTCCACAGACGCCTGAGCGAGCTGCGGCCCGCGTTCGAGCGGTTCGGCTGCGGCCACTGGCTGGACTACTCGCTGCGGGCACTGGATCACCTCGCCGGCAACGCGTCCGGCACCCGGAACCTGATCGCTGAGACGTTCCTCGCGCAGAGCAGGAAGGACAGGGATTAGCGATCTCGCAGCCGGGCAGCACCGGGGGCCTGACCCCGGAGCCGGGCCAGGCAGGGGGCTGGGCCGTCCGCGGATACCGCGCAAGAGGGAGGCCGGCATGAGCCTCGATAGTGGGCGTCTGCACGAAGCGCGCCTGGATGCCCAGCGGGCCGCGGTGTGCTTGCGGGTGGTCCGAGCCCGTCTGCGCGGCCTGGCGCCGAGCCTGCCGGCCGGGCCGACCTCGAACGGCGCCGTCTTCTTCGGCCAGGACGCCGAGCCGGTGGCGCGCTGGTGCTGGCAGGGCCGGTGGCGCTGCCGCATCGCCTTGCTGCGCTCGGCTGAAGCTCATGAGCGGGCCGTCCGCCAGCACGAGCGGCGCGCCGAAGAGGACCCGGCCGGGGCGGGCGAGCATCTGGCGCTGGCCGCGTTGCACCGCCGGGCGGCCGCCCGCGACCGTAAGGCCGCCTCCGCGACAGCCGTCTACCTGTGACGCCGCCCGGCAGGCAGTCCCGGCCAGCGCGCCGGCACGCAGCGCAGGCAGCGCGTCCGGCCAGCAGGCGCACGGAAATCAGGCGCACCGGAATCAGGCGCACCGGCCATCAGGGATCGCCGGTGTCGGTCAGGAAGCGGATCAGCGCGCGGATCGGCAGCCCGGCCTCGGTCGGGTAGCGCAAGGGCCGATCGAGGTCGACGCGGTAGTGGTTGCGGCGGCCGACCCGCTCGCGGGTCAGGTAGCCGGCCTCCTGCAGGTCGGTGACGATGGTCTGGATCGCGCGTTCGGTGATGCCCACCGCGGCGGCGATGTCGCGCATCCGCGCTTGCGGGTTGCGGGCGATCTGCGCAAGCACGCGGGCGTGATGGGTGAGGAAGGTCCACCCGCGTGAGCGCTCCCCCACCCCGTGCACGGGGGTGTCGCGTTCGCTGCGCCGCGGCGCGCCCGGGCCTTCGGGCTGGGCGGGGGGTCCGTTTCGTGCCATCACGAACAATCTTAAACGAACCTGCTTTCCTGTAACAGGATTCGGGATTACACTCGGGAGTGACGGGCACCCCGCCGTCGCCGTTCCTCCCGCTGCATGTCGCGACCCCGCGCGCCGAAGGCGCGCCCCCCACCTCTCCCGATCTTTCCCGGGTCTCCGCGGCTGAGCCTGGTCGGCCGAGCCGACCGCTCTGAGCCGACTGGTCTGAGCCGACTGGTCTGAGCCGACTGGTCTGAGCCGCGTGCAGGAGCCGTCATGAAGCTGACCGTCCGACCGTTGAGGCAGGCCGCGCTGATCATCGTGGACGGCGAGGTGGACACCACCAACAGCGCCGAGTGGGAGAAGGGCATCGACGGGGCCCGACGGCGGCTGAGCGACCATCTGATCTTCGACGTCACCGGCCTGTCCTTCCTGGACAGCAGCGGCCTGTCGGTGCTGCTGGCCGCCGCCGTCCTGGCCGAGGCCCACGGCGCCAGGGTGCACCTGGCCGGGCTGCAGCCGAGGGTGGCCCGGCTGCTGGAGCTCACCGGAACCGTGCGGGTGATGTCCATCCACGATCATGTGGATCAGGCGCTGGCCGCCGTCGAACGCGTCCGCGGCCCCGCATCCATCGAGCCCGCCTAGCCTTCCCCGCTGGCATCCCCGTTCGAAGATCGCAGGCCATGGAGTGGTCGCTTGCTGTTCGTCACCCTCGAAGCCGGTTGGCCGGCCATGAGCCTTTCGTCGCGCGATGAGGAGGCGAATGATGGCAACCGCGGTGTCTGAGTCTTCCCGCCGAGCAGTGGACACCCTCTGACCAGCCCTGATGAAGGGCCCGGAAGGGTGAGCACATATGGTGATGAAGGTCTATTCACCGGAGTTAAAGACCGACGCTGTCGCGTTGCATCACTCCGACTCGGACCTGACCACCGTGCAGGCCTCACGTGATCGGGGGATCAACCCCGAGACACTGCGCAACTGGCTGCGCGACGACCGCGCGAACGGCATCGGCACCGTTCCGACCAGGAAGACCGTGACCGGCACCATCCCGGGCGACAAGCCCACCCTCGAACAGTTGCAAGAGCGCATCGACGCGCTGGAGTCCGAGCTGAAGGCCGTGCGCAGGCCCCGCTGTAGTCCCCGGGAAATTTCAACGGATTTGCCTGACCTGCATTGATGCTGACTGGTTCCGTTTGTTGATCACTTCCGCTACGGTTCGTACGGTCCTGACCGGGCTCGATGTCGACCCGGATGTTCTGCGAGGCCACGTTTGGTGATGAGCCTGGACAGCGCATTGCGGATGATTGCGGGACTGCGCGGAGACCAGGGGCTGCGGCATGCTCCCGGATTCCGTCCAGCAGGGCCGGCAGCGGTTGTGACAGGTCGTTGCCCAGTCCGGTCCATGTGTAGCCCCTCCCTGGAGCGGCGTCGCAGGGGCCACGGTGCGTTCGATCAGGCTCTTGCCCCTACCCGGCCAGGAGAACCGTGTGGCCCACGTCAGCGCGAACGTTGAGTGTGATGCATGGCAAGCAGGGCTATGTCATCGTCGGACGAGCCGGTCACCATGGCCGTCATGGCGGTGCCACAGACCGCGGCGGCGTCGTGGTCACGCTGTCCGGACAGGGCCTCGCACAGCTGGTTCAGCCGGTCGCCGAGGAGCTGGTCGCGGGACTCGACGAGGCCGTCGGTGTAGAGCAGCAAGGTGGAGCCGGGCGGCAGGGTGAAGTCCTGGCTGCTGTAGTCGTAGGCGGCGTCCACGCCCAGGGCCAAGCCGTGGTAGATGGGCAGCAGGCTGACGGGGCCGGTGGCGGGCACGAGCAGGGGTGGTAGGTGGCCTGCGTTGGCCATCTGCAGGTGGCGGCTGGCCGGATCGAACAGGGCGTAACACATGGTGGTGAACTGGCGCTGGCCGCTGCCGTCGAGGAAGGTGTTGAGCCGTTCCAGCAGCGGGGCGGCGGGAATGCCCTCCAGCGCGTAGGCGCGGATGACGGTGCGCAGTTGGCCCATGAGGGCGGCGGCCTGCACGCCACGGCCCATCACGTCGCCGATGGTCAGCGCGAGGCGGCCATCCGGCAGCACCAGGGCGTCATACCAGTCGCCGCCGACCTTGCTGCCAGCGGCACCCGCTACGTAGCGGCTGGCCAGGTCGATGCCGTTGACGGCGGGCAGTGCGGCCGGCAGCAGCGAGCGCTGCAGGTGCAGGGCGATGCGGTGTTCGCGGCGGTAGCGGGCCGCGTTGTCCAGGGCGAGGGCGGCGCGGTTGACCAGGTCAGCCAGGAAGGGGCGGTCCGCAGGATGGGAGGCGGCCGGAGTGGGATCGGCCAGGATGACGGTGCCGATGATGCGATCGTGGTGGCCCAGCGCCAGCGCCAGCTGTCCGGTCTGCGGCAGCCCGTCGGCTGCCAGCGGCCGTCGCAGCGCCGTGGCGTCGAGGGCGTCGTCGGCGGAAACATGCAAGAGCAGCGGCAGGGCGGCCGGTTCGTCGTGCAGCCAGACCGCGCACCCGCGGGCGTAGCTGGGCACGAGGTTGTCGGAAAGGATCCGGCCGATGCGGGCGGGGTCCAGGCTGCTGTTGAGCTGCTGGGTGACGTGGGACAGGACCTGGATGCGCTCGGCCGCCCGCCGACGCTGGCGTGCGGTGTTCAGGTGGGTGCGGACGCGGGCGATGAGTTCGGCGGCGGTGAAGGGTTTGATCAGGTAGTCGTCGGCCCCGGCGTCCAGGCCTTCGAGGGTGGCTTCCTGACCGGCCCGCGCCGACACCATGATCACGGGAAGGTGTCGGGTGGCATCGGCGGCGCGCAACGCCTTGAGCAGGCCGAAACCATCCAGGTGCGGCATCATCACGTCGGTGAGGACCAGTTCGGGCGCGGCGCGGCCGACGACCTTCAGTGCGGCCCGCCCGTCGGAGACGACCTGCACCCGCCAGTGCGGCGCCAGAGTACGCACCAGGTGCTCGCGCATGTCGGCGTTGTCGTCCACGATCAAGACCTCGGCGGGTTGCTCTTCTGGGGCCGTCGGGGCTGGTGGCGCCCAGCTCAGCGCCTCTTGCAGGTAGGCGGCCGAGCGCTCGGGCCCGGGTGAGGGGCTCGCCGCGGCGGCGGTCGCAGCGGTGGTGCCGTAGGGCAGCAGCATGGTGAAGGTGGTGCCGACGTCGGTGGTGCTGTCGACCTCGATCGTGCCGCCGTGCCGCTGGATGAGCTCGTGCACGAGGGACAGGCCGATGCCGCTGCCTTCCTCGCTGCGCGCGCGTGTGCCGGCGACGCGGTGGAAACGGTCGAACAGTCGCGCCAGCTCCTGGCTGGGGATGCCGACGCCGGTGTCGCTCACGCGGACCCGCGCCCAGTCGCCGGCGTGGTCGACGGTGACGGTGATCTCACCGTCCAGGGTGAACTTGAAGGCGTTGGACAGCAGATTGAGGATGATTTTCTCCCACATCTCCGCATCCACCGGGACCGGCCGGGGAAGGGGGCGGCAGTCCACCGTCAGCCGCAGCCCGCCGCGCTCCACCGCCGTCTGGAACAGGCTCGCCAGTTCGGCGGTCATCGCGCCCAGGTCGACGGGCTCGAGCCGGGGATGCAACGGCCCGGCTTCGGCGCGGGAGAAATCCAGCAGCGTGTTGACGAGCTTGAGCAGCCGCAGCGCGTTGCGGCGGCTCATCTCCACCAGCTCGCGGTCGGCAGGCCGTGGGCCGGCCGGGTCAGCCAGGACGTCGTCGAGCGGGCCGAGCATGAGCGTGAGCGGGGTGCGAAACTCGTGGCTGATGTTGGAGAAGAACGTCGTCTTGGCCTGATTCAGCGCGGCCAGCTGCTCGGTGCGGCGGCGTTCGGCGGCCCGCGCGGTGGCATCAGCGATCGCGGCGGAGATCTGCGCGGCGGCGATCCGCAGGAAGGCGCGCACATCCTCGGCGGCCGCCTGGCCGCCTGGCGTACCAGCGACCAGCACTCCCGCGGGCTGTTCGCCTGTCGCCCCGGCGATCGGCAGCAGCACAGCCCCGGCCGGCGGATCGAAGCCCTCCCGGGCCAGGGCGTCCAACTCCTCGCCGGAACAGGCGACCTCGATCTCACCCGCCAGCGTCGCAGCCAGCGGCCACGGGCAGACCTCCTCGGCGGAAACCTGCAGGCGCAGCGCTGGTGGGCTCAGCCCGCCACCGGGCGCCAGTCCAGAGCTACCGGCCAGCCGAGCGTGCTGCCCGTCCTCATCGAGCAGGTACAGCAGCGCGAACGGCACGTCGTTGGTGTTACGGGCGAACACCTGGGCCGCGTGCGCGCATGCGTCCGCGGCGGCATCGACCGTGGCGGTGCGTTCGCCGAGCGCGCGCAAGGTGGCCAGGCGGCGTGCGCTGATGACCTGTTGGGTGGTTTCGGTGACGGCGCAGAACACTCCGCCGACGCCGCCTGTCTCATCACGGATGGGGCTGAAGGAGAAGGTGAAGTAGCACTCTTCCGGAAAACCGGACCGGTGCAGGATCAGCAGCAGGTCATCGGAGTAGGTGGCCCGCCCGCGATGCAGGACCTGGCTGAGCATGGGTTCGATCACGTCCCAGATCTCCGCCCAGCACTCGTGGGCGGGCCGACCGAGGGCCCAGGGGTGCTTGGTCGCCAGAATGGGTGCATAGGCGTCGTTGTAGAGCACCGTCAGGTCCGGGCCCCAATAGATGATCATGGGGAATCGTGAGGTGAGGCAGATGCTGACCGAGCTGCGCAGGCTCTGCGGCCAGGTGTGCACCGCGCCCAGCGGGGTCTCCTCCCAGACATGGTCGCGCATGATCGCGCCCATGGTGCCGCCGGTCGCGAAGGTGGCTTCCATCCCCGATCGAAGATCAGCATTCATGTCATACCCGCTTCCAGCCGGTCTGCGGCGCGGCAGAATCCCGCCCGGCTGGCGCCGGCCGACGGGGTCCGGCGCATCATCGTAACCCTGACATTCGTTACATGAAATACTCTTCAGCATGAGCAGGCGTCCGTCAGCAGCCGACAGCCGTCCCGTCAGGCCGAAAGCGTGAACATCGTGAGCCATGCGCCCCAGCCCGACCTCGAGACTCCCGCCTGGACCTTTCTCACCCACCACGCCCGCGTGCTGCTGGAGATCGCCCGCGACCCCGAGGTGCGGCTGCGCCAGATCGCGGGTGGGATCGGCATCACCGAGCGCAGGGTCCAGACGATCGTCAATGACCTCCATGAGGCCGGCTACCTGTCGCGCGAACGGATCGGCCGCCACAACCGCTACCACCTCAACCTCGACCGGCCCTTCCGCCACCACCCCGCCGAAGCCAGCATGCCGGTGCGCTGCCTGATCGACGCATTCACCGACCGCGACCGGACCGCCGGACCGCCTCCAGGTACAGGTTCGCGTACCGAGACGGAACCCAGGTAGGAGGTTGCGAGCGCGCGTCCTTCCGAGTCGCCTTTCTCGCCCTGGGTGAGGGCCGGAAGGGCGCCAGCGGAAGGCGCCCCGCGTACCGATCCCGGCAGGGGGTGGGCGTAGTGCGCTGGGGCGTTCACGAGTGCAGTTGAGCTTGCAGAACACCGGGCTTTGAAGATAGCTTCCCAGCACGGAGGTGATCGTTTCCCGCAGGGCTGTGGCTGGAGGCTGGCGGTGGGAGGCGAAGAATTGTCGGTTGCTCATGACAGTCTGGACCGATGCCCGCAACGATCTCAGGCTTCGATGAACACACGGTCCGGGTGGACGGTCTTGACCTCCATGTGACTTCGGGTGGAGAGGGACCGCCGCTGCTATTGCTTCACGGCTTCCCGCAGACCCATCTGACCTGGCGGCATGTCGCTCCCGCGCTGGCAGACCGCTTCCGCGTCATATGCCCCGACTTGCCCGGTTACGGGGCCAGCGCCAAGCCAGAGGGTGGCCACGAGCAATACGCCAAGCGTGTGACCGCGGCGACCATGGTGGCGCTGATGCGACATCTCGGCCACGAACGCTTCAGCCTGGTCGGCCATGATCGCGGAGCGCTGGTCGCCTTCCGTGCCGCGTTGGACCACCCCGACGCCATCGATCACCTCGGTGTGATCGACGTCATCCCTACCGTCGACATGTGGGAGTCACTGACGGGCGTGGGTGGCGTCTTCGGTTTCCATCTGTATTTCCTCGCGCAGCTCAACGACCTGCCCGAGCGGATGATCGGCGCTGCCCCAGACACGTTCTTCGGCTACTTCCTCGATGCCTGGGCCGAGGCCGGCACGTTCGACGCCGAGGTCCGTGAGGCATACCTGGCCGCAACGCGTAATCCGGAAACGATCCACGCCATTTGCCAGGACTACCGGGCCAGCGCCTTCGCCGATGCGGCCCACGACAGCGAGGATCGGCAGGCCGGCCGGCGCGTCAAGGTCCCTACCCTGGCGATCTGGCAGGACCCCGGCGACATGGTGTTGCCGTTCGACCCCTCGGCGGTCTGGCACGGCTGGGCGCCGAATGTCCGCACCCTGATGCTGCCGGGTGGACACTTTCTGCCGGAGACCCAACCTGCCGCCGTCACCGCGGCGATCAGGAACCTGATCAGTTAATCCCGAAGAGCGGCCGAAGGGCGGCAGAACGTAGCGGCAGTGATCATCGACCCGCCACAGGCGGTCAAGCACTTCTGTTATCGCAGGTCAGAGGCTACTTCGTTGGAAATTTCTTCATTGCTACCGGGACCCCTCCCAGTGATCGTTGATGAGGCCGATGTTCACCCGGGTTTTGATCATGGTGTTGAGACGGCCGTAGAAGGCGGCAGGGTCGGCCCGGTACAGGGTGGCGCTGCCTACGTCGGCCAGGCGCGGGGAGAACTGCCAGCCCAGCAGCCGGAAGACGCCGAAGGCCAGCTCCGAGGCACCGGCGGTGTCCGAGACGATCTCGGTGGGCCGCAGCGAGGTCTCCTGTTCCAGCAGGCCTTCCAGGATGTAGTACCAGTCCTTGGGGGTGCCGGGGATGACGATGCCATGAAAGCCGGTGAACTGGTCGGAGGTGAAGTTGTAGAAGGTGACGCCGCGCGCGCCCTTGCCCTTGCCGAAGTACTTGGTGTTCGGCCCGGCGTTGATGGTCTTGACCGGGACGACGAAGCGCAGCCCGTCGGCCGAAGCCAGCTCGCCGCCGCCCCAGGTCTGCACGATCTCCTGCTGCGCGTGGTAGTCGACCAAGGAGGCGTTGGCGGCCGTCAGCGTGGCGGCGCGGATGTAGTTCTGCTCGGCCCAAAACAGCCGGTCCAGAGCGAGCGCGGGCTCGTGCTCGCTGGCCATGGGCCGCATCCCGACATTCATGGCCTGGGCGACCAAGACGGCGGCGATCGACTTGACCATGTCCTCCTTCTTGGAAGGCATCTCGCCGGACACGTGGGTGAAGGCGTCCAGGCAGCCGGTCCACGAATGCACTTCCAGCAGCACTTCGGGCAGGTCGACGACGGGCATGCGGGCATCGACGTCGGCGCGCAGCGCGGTCAGTGAGGCGGGTTCGTCCAGCGCCTCCAGCCCGGTCAGCACCAGGTGGTCCTTGCCCTCGGGAGACTTTTCGATGCGCAGCCACTCATTGCGTGCCGAATCCGGGCCCGACTCCTCGCCCGACAGGCCCGCGGCGAGCTGCTTGTAGGCGAAGTCCAGGGTGCGCGCCCACCGCTGCGTGTCGGCGCCCGGCTCGGCCGACAGGCCCAGGTCGCGGCACACCTTGGCGCGGGCTTTGTCCCACGCCGGTCCGGCCAGCAGCCCGGCGGTGGGGTCGCCCCACTTGGGCAGGCCGGGTACGAACACCTCGTGGCGGCGCAGGCACTCGCGCAGCCGCTCGACGGTGGCCACCGTGTAGGCCAGCGTGTTGACCTGGCCGGCCTTCTCCCCCCGCTTGGGGAAGACCCGGCGGTGCCAGGCCGAACTCAGGTGCGCCGACGGCACCTCCTCCGGGCGTACGGGGCTGCGGCGCCGCTCCAGGCTTTTCAGGAAGTCGATCGCCTCCAGCAGCTCAAAGCCGCGGCGCGCGCCCGCTCCCGCGCTGGAGCGCTCAGCCTCGGCTGTGCCGGCGTGGAAGTCGATGACCTTCAACAGCTTCGACAGAAACCGGCGCATGGTGGTGTAGCGCTGCAGCAGCTGGTCGTGGAAGTCCTCATCGGGTTCCTGCGCGAGCTCGCCGATGGTGTCGGCCGCGGCATGGATGGCCGGCAGATCCATGCCGTCCAGCGCGGCCCGCACGTCGCCGTCCGGGTCGGCGGCCACGTCCCGGATCGCCAGCCACACCTCGCGCAACACGATCGCGGCGGTGTCCAGGTCCTTAAGCGTGCGCAGCCGTTCCTTGCCCGCCCTGAACGCCGAGGTGCGCAGCATGTCGCCCATCGCCAGGTCGAACACCTCGATGGCCTCATCGGCCGAGACCGGCTCCATCACCGCGGCGAACGCGACCAGGGTGGCCAGCTTGCGATCCCCGGCCAGGCCCGCGACCGCCTTGGCCCGGGCAGCCTTGGCGAAGCGAGCCAGCGCGGCGACCTTCCCGGCCGGGACAGCCGACAGATCCCACGCTGAGGCGCCCAGGCCGCGCAGCTCCACATGCCGCTCCAGCGCCTTGCCCACCCCGGTACCGGACACGTCGGTGGGGCTCTTGCGCAGCCGGTCCAGCCCCGAGATCCGCCGCCCCTCGGCCACCGTGACCAGCTGCTCCAGCGCGCCCTTCTGCCCCGGGCTGGGCAGAGCGGCGAGGATCTTGTACTGGCGCAATGCGACCCGCTCGCGGATCTCCGAAATCATCCGCTCCACCGTGCTCACCCCAGGCAGCAAGATCTTCGCCTCGACCAGGCGGTGGGTGAGAAGGTCCAGCAGCACGATCGGGCGTTCGTTGTTCGACCAGGCGCGCCGGTAGATCCAGCATGCCAGCGCGAACGCGTGCTCCTCGAACACCTCAAAGCCGTAGGCTTCACGGATCTGCTTTTGGTGATCCCAGCGCGCCTCCTTCTCCCCATACCCCTTGAGCACGGAGGAGTCCAGGCCGAGCTGCTCGGCGACATAGTCGACCACCACCGTCGGCATGTCCTCCGGATCGGGCAGGAAGCAGTTCAAGAACCGAGCCGTTCCGAGCTGGACGGCGTAGCCGAGCTGGTTGCGGGCGCCGTTGGCCGCCATCGCCCGCCGCCGATCAGCGGCCTCCAGATGGAAGAACCCGCCCAGCTGGGTGAGGTCGGGGGCCTCGTTGAACCTGCCCCACCTGCTGCGCTGGTCCTCGGTGAGGAAGTTGACCGGCATCACAAACTCCCGACGCTCGTGGGCCAGGCCGGGTCGCCGGCCCGCCATCAGCCGAAAGTGTGACATCCGGATGATCTTCGGGATGTCCGGCCAGAGCGAATCCGCGATATCGATCATGAAACGTGATGATCGCCCCGGCTCTGGCAGGGCGAGGCCTTCATGGTCTCCCCAGCGAGGTTCAGGCGCGCCCCGGAGCGGGCGTCGGCTCGGCCAGCGTCCGCCGTACCTGCTCGTGCGACATCCCCAGATGCCGGCCGATCCGGCGCAGCCCCCACCCCTCATCCCGCGCATCGGCCATCGCCTGCGCCGAGGCCGTCGCTACCACGCCCTCCAGCATCACCCGCAACTCCGCCAGCCTGGCCAACCTGATCGCCGGCGCCACCCCCACCAACTCCGCACAGAACCGCTCAACATCTGCCCGGACGAACGCGACACCCTCAGACTCCGCCATCGGGCAAGACTTGCCTGCTCAGACCCCAACTGTCAACGAATGTGACAGTAACCCCGGCTCACCGTACCGCTCCTACTCGTAGGCCAACTCGGCGTCGATGCGCTGAGCCGCGCCGCCGCCGGCGCGGCCGCCGTCATTCCAGTCCCGGTAAAGATCTTCCAGGTAGTCCAGTTTCGCGACGGCCTCCTCCGCCGCGACCTCGGCGGCGAACCGGACGCTGAAGTGCCCGCATAGCCTTCGAACATGATCGTTTTCGCGTGATGAAACTGTCGGGCGCCGGCCACAATCCCGAACGGCTGGTGCGCGATGTGCCAGGCCAGCGTGCGACGAAACTGGCGGGTTTCGAAGGCCCACGGCAGTCCAGTCGCGGAGCCGGTGCCAAGATCGTCGTCATCCAGGTCATCAGCACCGCCGGTGACCGGCGCGCGGGGGATGAACAGACCGTTGGGAGTGCTGAACAGGCCGCTGAGGTGCTCCCGGAACCTGGCGAGCTTGAGATTGACGTCGCTTAGCAACCGATACCCGGCGTTTTCGCCGGTGAGACGACCGAACAGATGGGTCGGGTCGTCGTTGAGTTGCAAGAGGATATCGACGGCTTGGTGGACCACGTTGAGGACGACCCACTCGACCTCATCTCCGCTGAGCTTGCGTCCTTTGAAGACGCGGCCGCGCAGCTTGTAGCGGGGGCGGCCGTCGTCCGCAGTGTCGATGAAGGCGCAATCGCGCCGGAGTTCGCGTACCTCAACGTCCCTGGCGCCCGATAGGAAAGCAATCAGGATCCAGCAGGCGGTTCGCAGGTAACCGAGTTCGAGACGCAGGTTCCAGGGGTCCAGGGAACTGCGCCAGGGCCTTCCTGAATCGGGCCAGATCGGCATAGGGGTGTTGAGGCCTCCAGGCTCGTAGCCGAGTTCGTCGCCCGCCCGACGCAGCAACTCGTGGTGACCTTGTCCTGCAACGATGGTGCCAAGGAGAAGGCCGATCATCCTCTTGTTGGGATGTTGTGGGACCCCGTTGATGACGGGGATCTTCGGCCAGCGGCACGCCGCTCCCCAGGCAAGGGCGGGGATGCCACGGCCCTCTGCTCGACGCTGGTCAACGAATGCACTGATCAATGCCTTCGTCTCGCCCGGGCTCCGCCGGGGACCACAGGCGTGTGCGGTTTCGAGAAGCTTCAGTTCTCGGCGGGCGGCCAGAATGTCCTGGCCTGCGTGCTGGACGTAGAACAGCGCGCCCTTGACGAGCGGTCCGCTGATCTCTTCGGGAATGCGTTTTGTGGTGTTTTCGCCTTCTTTTCGGATATTGCCAGCGACCGCATTGGCCGCGCGTCCTGGCCAGGGGGCGATAAGTAGGCGGTCCTGGCTGAGGAACGGGCTGTGAGCCGCAAAGTGCTTCAGCTCGTTGACATGGGCCTCCGCCATCACCGGTGATCGCGCCTTCCAGATGCTCAACGCGTCTTGCAGATGCTGTTTGGTGACCTCTGACAGCCGAGGTGCGCCGACTTGCCGCAGTGTCGCCAAGACCGCTTTGGCCCTGAGTGCAGCGCCGCAGATCCCTGTGATCTTCAGGGTGCGGCTGGCCCTTCCGTGCGGAACGTCACCTGCCGACCCTCTTCGGATCCGGGAGTAGAGATACTCCCGTAGTGTCCGCTCGGCGATGTCGTCGTGGACTCCTGCGAAATCACAGGCAACCTGCGACTGCGTGCGGGGAACGAAAGGGCGAAAGTCCCATTCCTCATCGGCGAAGCGAGGTCCCCGAAGGCCGGTGCCCATGGTGAGCGCCTCGGGCAGGACGTAAGCGTCGTCGGGGATCGGCTCGGGGGCGACAGAGCCAAGCTGGTGGGGCGTGCTCACGTGATGATCTCCAGGAACTGGGCGGGCAGAGCCAGAGCGGGGCCGTTGGCCTCGGCGATGGCCTGCGCGGTGGTGATCTGCTGGTCGCTGAACTTGGGCCGGATCCCGTGGACAATGCGTTCCCAGGCCAGCCCGTGGCGGGCCTTCCATTCCTGGACTGAGTACTCCTCGCGCTGCTTTTCCAGGAAGGACAGGAAGCTCAGGATGCTGGGTAGGTGCCGGGTGGTGAACACCGCGTTGGGGCACTCCAAGCAGCCCCAGACAGCCACCGGGCAGCCCGCTCCCTTCTTGATCGCATAAGGCGAGGCGTAGAAGCCGGTGCAGGAGGCCAGCCAGACGTCGTTCGCCCCGGATAGAGCCGCGTGAACTTCGTCCGGAGTCAGCGGCTCGCCTTCGTCGAGACGGCCGCCATCGTCGTCCAGGACGATGAGCGGTGCTAAGGCCGTGGCCAGTGCCTCGCGAAGCCCGTTCTCCACCGCGTCCTCGTGCAGTTCGCGGTGAGCTTCGATGTCGGCGTAGTGGCGGGCGGCGACTCTCTTGGTATGGCCCTCGGCGAAGTCCTCAAGAACGCCGGAAGTCTGCAGGTAGCGGCGGGACTTATAGGTCTTGCGGAGCCGCACCAGGTTCAGACTGGCAGGACCTCCGTCACGGTCGGTGAGCTTGTCCAGTTCGTGTCGCCTCATCCAGCTGACAGCGAGGCGGTTCAGAGGGCGCCTTCGATCGAACGAGGGCCGCAAACCGTCGTGAAGGACATCAATCCAGAGCCAGTCGGTGTCGAGCAACTGCCGACCACGCTGAGTGAGTCGCAGAGCGAGCCGAAGCAGACCGCCCGGGTAGTGCAGAGCACCTCCATCGGCCACCCGCAACGTCTTGCGTGAGGCTCCTCGGGCACGGGTTTTGACGTAGGAGACGCTCACGAACCCGCGGCCAGGACTGACCAGGCAATCCGCCCGCAGCTTGCTCGCGCACTCGGGCTCCAAGCCGGTCTGGCAGATCAACAACACCAGAAACGGCACCAGATCCGCTGAGGTCAGGAACAGGCTGCTGTTCACGCCTCGGATGCCGCCCATCCGGTTGCACGCGTTGCTGAGGCCTTGCCCGCCCCGACCCACACTTGTCAGTGGCCCGTGATGGGCAACGTGCCAGAGGACGTTCTCCAGTCGGTGCCAGCCGCCGACCGCAGGATCCTGGCCGAACGCAGCCAAGCGCTCACCCTCCAGAATCCGGTCACGAATCGCTCGAACGTCCGCCAGGGCCGCGGCCTGCATGGCTTCGAACACGGGGAACGGGTAGGAGTCCAACGGGTTATCGACGCGGCCCGCCAGAGTGGAGGTGAGGCTCAGCCGAGTCTGCATCTCCATGCTGACCTTGTCGGCGTTCTCCTCAGCCGCCAGCCGCAAGAGCTGGATCACCCTGACGGTAGTGCTATAGGGCGTTGGCCTTTTGTCCCCGTAGTGCGTCAGCAGCCGCCCTTCGTAACCTTCTAGCAGGGCAGGTGTCAAATCTTCCAGATCGAACTTCTCAGCCGTGCTCGAGTGGGCCGCAGCGACGAACTCGGCGAATGACCGCACTGCCCGCACGCTGTCCTTGACAGTGGCTTCTGAGCGTTGGCTGCCGGTGTCGCCGGCGATACCTGACAACGCCCACGCCAGATGCCGGACCAGCCGCGGGCAAGGCAGGTCCGACAGGTCGAAGGTCGCCTCCTGTCCTCGGAACCGGGCGGAGAAGACGATGGGTCCGACTGCCGGAACGGGGACCGGTTCGGGCGGCATGTCCGCCGCCGCAGGGAAGCGGACGCGACGCGGGCTCATCCGGCCGACTCCGCACCGGACTTGACCGCCTCCAGAGCTGCGGTCTGCGCGTCCCATTCGGCCAGCGCGGCCAGCACGATGTCTTGAGCGTCATCGAGCACGTCCAGGTAGGTGTAGACGGTCGACTCCTGGCTGTGGCCCAGCAGCAGCTGCAGCCTGCGCATCGGATTGCCGATCAGCAACCGCCGGATCTCGGCCCGCGCGAGGCTGGCGTTCTCCGGCCGGCCGAGCTCCCGCAGGGTCTGCCGCAGCAGCAACCCAAGCATGTGAACCGCGTAGATGTGGCGCAACGTGTGTGGATGGATCTCCGTCGGGATGCCGAACTTGGCGCACCGCTGGTTGGCCCGCCGGAACGCCGACTGCCAGGTCGACGGCCGCAGCGGCTGCCCCTCGTCACCCAGCCATAACCACAACGGCCCGGCCACCGCCCCGTCGCCGTCCACGCGCAGCAGCCGCCGCCGGTCCACAGCGCCGATCTTGTTGTAGGACCACGTCCTGCTCGTGTCGAGCAGCTGCAGCGCGTGCCGCCCGGCCCGCGCCACCAGCAGATCATCCTCGAGCACCGGGTAGCCGCCCTGGGACAGCACCCGCTGTACCAGCTCGTCCCGCTCAATCTCGACGTAGTGGTGCAGCGCGCGCAGCACGCGTTTGGGCAGGTAAACCGTCCTGCGCTTGCCGCGCTTGGTCACCGCGGCCGACAGCCTCACGTCTCCGACCACGCGGGCGCCGTGCAGCGGCGGCACTTCGCTGATCAGCAGGCTTGATGCCTCGCCCAGCCGCATGCCGGTGTGCACCAGCGTGTCGGCGAACATCGCGTTGCGCTCGCCGTGCCGCCCGCGCCAGGTCGGGTCCGGCCGGCCCTCGGGTAGCTCACCGCGCAGGCCGACGTCGCGCCAGAGCAGGTAGTCCTCCATCGACACGAACTCCGGCGGCGCGTCTTCCGGGTCGTCCTCATGCTGAGCGTTCACCCGGACCTGCTTGAGCCCGTGCGGCGTCAGCACCGTCTTGTCGACGTAGCGGAACGGCTCGCCGGCCAGCAGCTCTTCGGCGATCGACCACTGCACCCACTTGTCCAGCGCGGCGATCGACCGGTTCCAGGTGCCGACCGTCACCTGGTGCGGGCCCGGCGTGCGCAGCCGCACCACCTTGTAGGCGCGCAGGTCGGCGCCGTCGCACTCCCAGATCGTCTTGCCGCCTCGCGACTCGTGCAGGAACCGGCAGAACAGCATGATGTCGCGGCTGTAGGCCAGACGGCCGTTCTCCGAGCGCACCTGCCAGCTGTCGAGCTCGCGCAGGAACCGGTTGAGCTGAAGGTCGTAGGAGCCGTCAGGCCCCAGCATAAACGGCTGGCCCTCGCCGACGCCGGCCCGCTGGAGGACACCGGCGACGTCTGGGACGTCAGGAGCGCCGGTTGCTCGCGTACGTGACGTACGGCGGAGCTGGACAACTGCTTCGAGCGGTTCGGGGGAAGGGCCGACCGCTGGTTCTGTTGCTGTGGGGGGCACTGCTCATCTCTTTCGTGAGACAGGTGTGAAGCAGACATATCTGTCAGACCTGTGAGACAAGATCAAGTGCCAAGATAAACGTCGCCGAATGGGTGGCCGTCACACGCAACTGGCAGCTCAGCGTGGACACCGCGGAGAAGGCCAAGCTCGAGCAGGCCGCGCAAGACCGCCCGAACGCACCCCCAACCCAGCCCTCCTGAAGCAGCGCCCTGGACAGCACCGTGGCCTGCCGGACCGGCTCGTCCGGCGCCCGTGACGGCCCTGAAGGTTGACTCCTATGTCGCGCATCCGTGTTCGCGGGTTGCGGGCGATCTGCGCCAGCACGTGGACGTGTATGTGCGGGGAGGGTCCACCCGCGTGGGTCCTTCCCGGATGCGGAGGGCGGGTTGATGTCGTGAGTGCGGCATGGGTGAGTCACGCGGGGTGGGCTTGACGGAGGAGTTTCCTGGCGGGGGCGCCGCCCTGGTCGATCGCGGTGGACGTGTCGGCGAGTTGCTGGCTGGTGCCGTCGGGGCGGCGCAGCAGGACGTGGACGGCGGACTAGGTCGTCGAGCGGGCGATGAGGAACGCGTCGCGGCGGAGCATGATGCGCTGGACGGCCCTGGCCGGGGGGACGGCGGCGGTGGGGGTAGTTGAAGTCGGCCAGGATGATGGCGGCCTGGCCGACGGCGCGGAAGCGGCGGAACAGGCCGGCCCCGAGGAAGGGTGCCTGGAGCAGGTTGTCGGCGGGCACGCGGCCGTGGTACCTGTCCACGTGTCGGCTACGGCCTCGGCCGGTGGCATCCAGCCGGCTCAGCGCCCGATCGCAGACGGGGATGAACCCGCGGCAGAGCGGGCGGTCGACTTCGAAGCTGTAGCCCGGGCGGCGTGGGCCTTCGATCGGCACTCCATCGCTGTCACGCCGTTCCAGGAAGCTGATCAGGGCCAGGTCGGGCTGGAGGGGGTCGAAGACCTGAAAATGCCCAGCGGGTCGCTCGGGAGCCCCCCGGAGCCGACGTGTCAGAATCGACACGGTGCGCCGCCTTCCGACCCCGCTGGAAGGAAAGCCCCCGAATGAACGTGATCGCGCTGATCGCCTCACTGGTCCTCGCGGTTCTCGTCGTCTTCGCCGTCCGCTCGCTCGCACGCCGGGTCGCCGCCATCGAGGCGGCCGTCCCTGTCTTCCGGACGCGCGAGCTGACCCCGTACGAGCTGGCCTATCTGCAGGGTGGACAGCGGAGGACCGCCTTGGCCGCCATCGGGATACTGGTCGAGGCGGGCAGGTTGCGCCTTTCCCGCGATGGCCGCATCCACCCGGTCCGGTCGCGCCATGAGCCGGGCGACCCGATCGAGGAGCACTTCCTGCGATTGGTCGCCGGCGCGCCGGCGGGTCTGGAGGCGCGTCATTTAGAGCGTGAGCTCTACAGCGGTTCGTACACGGATGACCTCGAACACCGCCTCATCGAGAACGGGCTGCTGTATCAGACCGGTTCCCTCCACACGATGGACCGGTGGCTCTGGATCGTGGGAGCGCTGGGCTGGGTCGCCACCGCGGCGGCGGGCAGCGTGTTGTGGGCCGCGCTGACCACGAGCATGACAACCCAGTCCGTGCTGACGCTGGGCATCCTCGCCGTGGTGGTGCTGACCGCACTGATCGCATGGGCTCACCAGGAGAAGAAGAGGTTTCGGCACTGTACGCCGGCCGGCGACGAGGCTCTTGAGGCGCTCATGCGCGACAACCCCTGGGACACCGCCAAAGGACCCATCACCATCGCCCTGCACGGCCCGAGCGACGACATCCGCGACGCGATTCTCGGCCCTCGGCCCGCCTCACGCCCCAACAGAGCCGCCTCCGGCGGGAGCGGTTGCAACGCCGGGGGTTGCGGTGGTGGCTGCGGCGGCTGACCCCGTCTCAGAGGCCCACGAGACGGAGCAGTGAGCAAGCAATGCGACCGGCGGATACGTCCGATCCAGCGTTGTCGAGCCCTGCCGCCTGACTCATCCCCGAACGTCCGGGCCGAAACCGATCCTCGGCGAGCGGCGGCCGCCCGCCGCCACGTCCAGCAAACCTAACGCCTGCGGGTGCCCTGATGCGACCTCGAACCCCCGAAGCCTCGTCCAGGTGGCCGACCATCGGCCGACTGGTGGTCTCTCTTCGGTGCTTGTTGGAGTGTCAGGCATGCTAGGCACATGAAGGATTCAGAACGTGCCTGACGCGTCATCCATGGTTGGTCTGGCATCTCAGGCACGCGCCATGCTCCAGCCGGCCACGGCATGATCCACTCGGTGCCCGCGCTGGGGCAGGCCGAGCCGTACGAGATGATCGTGCGGCGGTCGCCGCCGCACCTGCGCCCGTACGCACTGGGGGCGGCGGGATTCCGCACGCGGACGGCGGAAGACGCGCGGATGCTGCCGCTCAACGCGGCCACCTTGATCGTCGACTTCACCGGCATGAGCCCGATCGTCACCGGCCCACGCGCCACCGCGACGTTCGCGGTCCACACGCCGTGGCGTCACGGGATGGCGGTCGGGCTCACTCCCGCCGGGATGTCCGCGCTGACGGGCGCGCCGGTCAGGGAAGTGGCCGGGGCGACCGTGCCACTCGCTGACCTCCTCGGCAGCATCCGGGCCGAGGAACTGGCGGGGCGGCTGAGCGAGACAGCGAGCTGGGATGAGCGCTTCGCCCTGCTGTGGGAGCGCCTGACGACGTGGCTGCGCCCCGGCCCGGGACGCGACCACCTGATCACGCACGCCTGGTGGCGGCTGCAGGCCCCGGACTGTCCGCGCACGATCGCGGACCTCGCCGCCGAGCTCGGCGTCAGCAGGCGATACGTCGAGCTCGGATTCCGCAGAGTGGTGGGTCTGTCACCCAAGACCGTCGCCCGGATCGCCCGCTTCCAGCGGACCATGGACAGCTGGCGCCGCCCGTCAGCCACCCTGGACACAGCCCTGAGCTGCGGCTTCGCCGACCAGCCACATCTCAGCCGGGAGATCAGGGCGATGTCGCGGCTCACGCCCGCGCAACTGTTCGCATTCGTTCAAGACACCAGGCAGCTCGCCGAATAGCGTGACCTTCCGCTCCCGGCCGAACGTCGTGCCGGGACGGGAAGGGGCAACACGTCATGGGAGCCACACTCGCCGACTTCGGCAGGGATCCGCTGGGGATCACCATCGTCAAGGCGGTGTTCCTGTTCCTCTTCCTCTCGCTGGGAGTCGTGTTCGGGGTCTGGTTCGAGCGCAAGCTCATCTCCAGGATGCAGAACCGCATCGGACCCAACCGAGCGGGACCCTTCGGGATCCTGCAGTCGGTGGCGGACGCGATCAAGATGGGGTTGAAGGAGGACCTCTTCCCCAACACCGTGGACAAGGTGCTGTATCTGCTGGCCCCGGTCATCATGGTGGTTCCGGCGTTCGTGGCGTTCTCGATCGTGCCGTTCGGGCCGAAGGTGTGGATGTTCGGGCACCAGACGCCGTTGCAACTGGTCGATCTGCCGGTGGCGGTGTTGTTCATGCTGGCGATGGGAGCCATCTCGCTGTACGGGGTGGTGCTGGCCGGGTGGTCGTCGCGCTCGCCGTACGCGCTGCTCGGTGGACTGCGCTCGGCCGCGCAGGTCGTCTCCTACGAGATCGCGATGGGCCTGTCGTTCGTGGCCGTCTTCATCTTCGCCGGGACGCTGTCGACCTCGGAGATCGTGAACGCGCAGACGTCGCTGTGGTACGGCATCATGCTGCTGCCGTCGTTCCTGGTGTATGTGATCTGCATGTTCGGTGAGGCGGCGCGGATTCCGTTCGACCTGCCCGAGGGTGAGGGTGAACTGGTCGGCGGCTTCCAGACGGAGTACTCCTCATCGCTGAAGTTCGCTCTGATCATGATGGGCGAGTACCTGCACACGTTCACCGCCTCCGGCATCGCGGTCACCCTGTTCATGGGTGGCTGGCGGGCGCCGTTCCCGATCTCGCTGTGGGCGGGCGCGAACGAGGGCTGGTGGCCGCTGCTCTGGTTCTTCATCAAGTTCGTGCTGACGTTCTGCTTCATCATCTGGGTCCGCGCCTCGCTGCCCCGCGTACGCTACGACCAGCTCATGTCCTTGGGCTGGAAGGTCCTCATCCCGGTCAACCTAGGCTGGATCCTCCTCGTCGCCGCCGTCCGGACGATCACGCAGAGCCCGGGAATCGTCTCCACCGCGCTCGGGGTCGTCATCGCCGTCGGCGCCCTGGCCATCTGGATGCGGTTCGACACCGTCGGCCAGCGGCGAAAGGAAGCCAGGAAGGCACAGGTCGACGCCGAGTTCGAGGAGCTCGGCGAAGAACCGACCGCAGGCGGCTTCCCGGTACCGCCGCTCGATCTACCGCACTATCACGGCCGCTGATCCGCCACCCAGGCGCTGACCAGGGTGGCCCGCCGTTCGGCGAACCAGGCCGCGGGCGGCACCAGGACGCCGACGAGGACGAAGCCGACGCCGAGGGCGATCCAGCCGGCGAAGCCAGGCGGCCCTCCAGGTCCAGCTCGGCGTGATGGCCGACGAGATGATGGTGCGAATCCAGGCCGAGGCGAGGTATGCCGTGCTTGCCCTGCACCCGCAGGAACTCACTGCTCAGCTCGTTCTCCACCTCCTTCTCCGCTCGCACGCTGATCTTGTGCACGAGCTGGATCAGCAGTTCCACCAGCCCGTCGATCGTCTCGGTCTTGCGCACCCAGCACAGCGCCGCCAGCAGCGTCAGGCACACCTGCGGGCAGGCCGCGGCGCAGTCGGACGGATACCTGCGCATCGCCCGCGTCCGCCACGCCTCCACGATCTTCTCCGAAGTTCCCTCGAGCAGGTTCTCCGGCGGCCAGATCGCCTTGACCCGCTCCAGCTTGGCGATCTCGCCAGCAGCGTCCCTAACTGCAGCGGCCCCGGGTCCTCCTTCAGCCCCCTGCAGAAAGCTGGGGGTGGCGATGAGCTCCTGCATCATTCTCTGACCTGCAAGAAGATCAAGGTGACGATGGCAGGTGGCCTCTGTTGAGACGTACGGGCGAAGCCCGTGCCGCTGTTTTTCAGGGGGAATAAATTTTGAATCACCCGCCGCCTTTACATTGTAGATCACAAGGTGCGATCACGACTGGATTCGCTCATCCCTCTCACGCCTGGACGATCACTTCCAGAACACTTGTCAGCAGCTTGCGATCGGTTGAGGGCCGGATACTTGACCGGATGGCTCGGTTCCTCACGCTTTGTCGCCTCCCCTATCCTGCTGTTGATCAGGAAGTCTTGCGGTTCCCTAAACAGAAGATCTCGACTACAAGCACCCGGACTCCTCCGGGGACACCCTTCCGCCATCCTGGACGTCGAGTTCGGCACGCTTGAGAACCGGATCCGACAAGCTGCCGCCTCTCGCATCCACCCCATGCCACCAAGGTTTGAAACTCACCGGATCGGCAATCCCAGCGATGCATCCCAAGGCGTACTGCTGATCTCCGTGCCTCCCGGTTCTTTCGCTCCTCACGCGGTCTCCATTCCGGCGAAGAAGGAGACCCGTCTGCGGTGGCCACGCCGGCATGGAGCGGACAAGGTGTGGCTGTCGGAGTCGGAAATCGCCGCGGCGTACCGACGAAGGGTCATGGCCGCCACCGACCAGGCCCAGCGCATCGCGGAGCTGGAGAACGGCATCGTTGCCATGACCGCCCAGACCCGCGGGCAGTATCGCTACCGCTGCTGGTGGTGACACTCGTCCGCGACCTGCCCGGTGAGCTGATTCTGGACGGTCCCAGCGTCGAGCGGATTCGATCCACCGCACGAAAAGAGGTGACCAATAGCCCAAGACAACGATCGTGAGTGGTCGCAGTGGTCGCGGTTGTTGTCGCGCTGATGCAGCGCCCGCAGTCAGCCTCGATACATTGGGCAGCCATAGGTGTGTTCGCCGTCCACGCTGCTCAGCGCTCCAGTGCGGTTTCATAGTGAAGCACCTTGCTGAGCTCGGCGCGGGATCGGATCTCGAGTTTCGGATAGACCTTGTACAGGTGGTATTCGACGGTGCGGGGGCTGAGGAAGAGTTGCGCCGCGATGTCACGATTGGACAGGCCGGCCGCGGCGAGTTCGGCGATCTGCAGTTCCTGCGGTGTCAGTCGACTCGCCTCGGCCGGCGTCGAACGTTGCTGACCAGAGCCGTCGATCGTGGCCAGTTCACCCGATGCACGCTCTACCCAGGGCCGGGCGCCCAACTGGTCGAACAGACGGCGTGCGACGTCCAGCTGCTCCCGGGCCTCGGTCTTGCGGCGGGCGCGGCGTAGCCATTCGCCGTAAAGCAGGGTGGTTCGGGCGCGATCGAAGGGCCGTTCGTCGACCGGGTGGCGTGCCAGTGCTTGAACGTACAGATCCTCCGCCGACTCGTCGGTCGTAAGCAGGGCCCGACACCGCAACACCAAGGCGTCGGTCCACGGCTCATCCATGACCGTCGCCCAAGCTTCGCAGCGCCGCAGCGCCTCGGCCGCCGCGTCGGCACGGCCGATTCGGACGGCGGCTTCGATGAAGTCGGGCACGCTGCGCTGGACGGCGGACAGGTGCCGGGTTGGTGCCCGTTGCACGGCAGCAAGACGTTCGTACGCCTCAGCGATCCGGCCAAGTCCCAGATGGAGCAGGCCGAGGGCCGCGCCGGCCTGGGTGCCCGTCGCACGCTCGTCACCCGGAGAACCCGCGTCGGTGCTCGCCATCGCGCGGCAACGCGTCTCATCACCCTCGATCGCCGCCAGGTAGGCCAACGCGGAGCTCGCGTACGCGGCCCAGAGCTGTTGACCGGTATCACGGCCCAGCGTGACCGCTTCGGTGCCGCTGATCAGCGCGTCCCGATGCCGACCGAGAAAGACTTGACTCAGGCTGAGCTGGGCAAGCGCCGATGGGAGCACGGCGACCGCGCCCCGCTCGCGGGCATCCTGGATGATCTCGGCGGCGATCTCCGACGATGTTCTGTCCCGATTCAGCATTGTCGCGAAGCTCATCACCTCGGCCAGGGCCTCGGGTCCACGCTCCCTGGCGACGGAGGCGGCGCGGAGCAGCAGAGGATCAAGTTCGGGGTACCCGCGAGGGTCGGTCACGAGGGCGGCCACCGCAGTCCATTTCGCGAGCCACGCAACGGCATCCAGTGATGTTCCCTCGGGCGCCAACGAGGCAAGGTGATCGACAGCGGCGACGAGCTTCACCGGATCCGTGGGCATCGACCAGACCGTGTGCACAGCGGTCAGGCCCAGCCAGAACGCACGCTCGCCATCACCTGCGACCATCGCGTCGCTGGCGGCCAGGAGGTGGCCATAGGCCTCGTGCAGGTTACGGGCTGCGAATTCGGCCCGACCGGCAACCTCGAGCAACCGGGCGCGATGCAACGGGCCACCGGCAGTCGAAAGGGTCTGCAGCGCCGTCACCCTGGCCCATTCGATCCTGCCCGCGTCGACAGCCGCTTCGGCCGCGTCGGTCATCCGACGCACCGCATCGCTCGCCTCGGCCGAAAGTTCAGCGGCTCTTCGAAAGGCCGACGATGCCGCACTGTGCGCACCCCGAGCCATCGCACGCCTGCCCGCCTGTTCCAAGGCGTCGGCGATCGCGTCGTCGTGTCCGATCGTCGCCGCGGCCAGATGCCAGACGCGCCGATATTCGTTGCCGGTGACCGTGGCCAGGGCGCGATGAGACTCCAGCCGATCGGCCAGTACCGCGCCGTGATACGCGGCAGACCGCAACAGCGGGTGCCGGAAGACCAGCGCGCCGTGCGCCACTCGAACCAGTCCGGCTGATTCCGCCGCGGTCAGATCGGCGAGCGAGGTACCGACCGCGGGAGCCGCCCGGTAAATGGTCGCGAGATCACCCGTGTCGTCGGCCGCTGCGAGTGTCAGAAACCTGCGCGTACTGGGCGGGAGTGCGTCGATCTGGCGACCGAACGCCTGCACCAGGCGATCGGTCAACCGTATCGGGGCCTCGTACGGCATCGGGCCTGTGGCCGCAAGTTCACGCAGCGCCAATGGGTTGCCTTCGGTGGACGCGACCAACTCGGTCCGGGCAACGCCCGCGAAACCGAGATCATCGAGCAGCAGCGCAGCGTCTTGTGGCAGTAGGCCGGCGAGTGTGATTTGCGGGAGCCCGGACGCATCCGGCGCGCCGGGCTCGTCACGGGTGGCGATCAGTACGCCGACGGCCTCGCGCCCCAGCCTCCGTGCGGCGAACATCCACGCATCCAGCGATGCCCGGTCCAGCCAGTGCGCGTCGTCGATCAGAACCAGCAGCGGAGACACTTCGGACGCCTCGGCCAGCAACGACAACACCGCCGCGCCGATCATGAACCGGTCCGGAGTGGCCTCCCCTAGCCCGAAGGCACCGGACAACGCACGGCGCTGCGGTTCGGCCAGCGCCGGAAGATGGTCGAGGACTGGGCGGAGCGCCTGGTGCAGCCCGGCGAACGGCACCTGGCTCTCCGATTCATAGCCTGCGCACTGCAGTACCCGGACGTGCTCGTCCACGCTGCCGAGGGCGTACTCCAGCAGGGCGGTCTTCCCGATCCCGGGCTCCCCGCGCATCAGCAGCACACCACTCGCCCCGCGCCGGACCTGCTCGAGCAGGGCGTCGATGGCAGCACACTCAACCTGCCGGCCGCGAAGCATGGCGGCCAGACTACCGCCGCACTGGCCATGCAACCACTGATACCGATACGGATTCGGGCATCGGCCGATCTCCCTAGTGTCGAAGCACCACCGCCGGGCTGCCGCGCCCGGCGGATTGGTGGACCAGGAGCTGAGCACCACCGACTGGGGTAGATCGTGACTACTGGAAATGCGAGACCCGGAGCCGGGTGGCGAGAATGGGTTGGGCTCGCCGTGCTCGGCGTGCCCACGTTCCTCGTCACCATGGACTTCTCCGTGCTGTTCCTGGCCGTACCACGCCTCACCGCCGACCTCGCGCCCAGCGGCATCCAGCAGCTGTGGATCGTGGACATCTACGGCCTCATGATCGCGGGCTTGCTGGTCACCATGGGCACCATCGGTGACCGGATCGGCCGGAGGAAGCTGTTGTTCCTCGGCGCCGCGGTGTTCGGCATCGCCTCTGTGGCGGCGGCGTTCTCCACCAGCCCGGAGATGCTCATCGCCAGCCGTGCGCTGCTCGGCGTGGCAGGCGCCGCGGTGACGCCGTCGGTGCTGGCCCTGATCACCGGCATGTTCACCGACCCGTCGCAAAGCCGCCGCGCTCTGGCCGGCTATCTGGCTTGTTTCATGGGTGGGGCGACGCTCGGCCCGCTCGTCGGTGGCGTCCTGCTGGAGCATTTCTGGTGGGGTTCGGTGTTCTTGGTGTCCGTGCCGGGTATCGTGCTGCTGCTGGCGTTCGGCCGTTCCCTGCTCCCTGAGCAGAAGGCACCGCTGGCCGGCAAGCTCGACCCGGTCAGCGTCGCGCTGTCCCTCGCAGCGATCCTGCCGTTCGTCTATGGGCTCAAGGGACTTGCTCGCAACGGCTGGGAGTGGTTCCCCGCCGGGGCACTGGTGTTCGGCATCGCGGTTGGGTGGGTGTTCGTCCAGCGGCAGCGACGCCTGGAGCACCCGCTGCTCGATCTGCGCATGTTCGGCAACCGCACGTTCAGCTCCGCTCTGATCTTGATGTTCGTCACCGCCGTCGTGGGGGCCGGCACCCTCCTCCTCGCCACGCAGTACCTGCAGAACGTCGCCGGCCTCACCCCGCTGGCGGCCGGCTTGCTCCTGCTGGTGCCCAACGTACTGATGATCATCGGCAATCTGACCACTCCTCTTGTGGCGAACCACATCCGTCCGGCGTACTTGATCGCGGGTGGCCTTCTCATCGCGGGCGCGGGCTACCTGGCCTTCACGCTGGCTGACTCGACGTCCGGCCCGATGACGATCTTCGTCGCGATGTGTGTCGTCATGCTCGGCACCGCTCCGCTGGCCGCGCTCTGCAACCACCTCGCCATGGGCGTCGTGTCGCCGGACAAGGCCGGCTCGGGGGCGTCGATCGTCCAGACGGCCGCAGAGTTCGGGATCGGGTTCGGCATCGCCATGCTCGCAACGCTCGGGGCCGCGGTGTACCGGGATGGCGTGGAGGGCGCGCTCGGCACGGTACCTCCTGAGGTTGCGGACGCGGCCCGGGAAAGCATCGACCGCGCGGTCGGCGTGGCCGGTCAACTGCCCGCGGCGCAGAGCGGCGACCTGCTGGCCACAGCCCGCGACGCCTTCACCTCCGGCGTGCACGTGGTGGGCATCGTCAGCGCCATCATGTATGCCGGCCTGGCCGTTCTCGCTGTGCGGGCATTCAAGCACGTTCGGAACTCGCACGGCGACGACACGACGTCGGACGCCGACCCACTGCGCGGAGCCGAAACAGCCACGCCGAGCGATGCGCGCTCATCGATTTGACCCCGATCGAGGAGAAGCCATGCCCCAACCCGTCGTGCACTTCGAGATCGTCGGCGGCGACGCCGCGGCACTGCATGCCTTCTATGCCCAATTGTTCGGCTGGAAGATCGAACCTCGGGGCCCTGGCGGTTACGGCGTCGTCCAGCCGAGCGGGCCGAACGGCATCACCGGCGGCATCGGCTCCGGTGACAGTGGTGACAGCCGGCACGTCACCATCTACGTCGAGGTGCCCGATGTCGGTACAGCTCTGGGCAGGGCCGAAGAGCTGGGTGGCCGACGACTGTTCGGCCCGGCCATCGTGCCGGGAACCAACGTCGAGTTGGGCCAGTTCACCGATCCCGAGGATCACGTGATCGGCTTGACCGCCGCGATCACACCCGATCGACCACACGTAAGGAGAACATCATGACCGCGACCTACACCTGGGACATCTATTCCACCCTCGACGGCTACGGCTCCTACAACAGCGACGGCGACTGGGGCGGCTACTGGGGCAAGCAAGGCCCCGAGTTCCTGGACTACCGCTTCGCCTTGTACGGCGAGGAGCAGCGGATGGTCTTCGGGGCCCGGACCTACCGGGAATCCGTGCAGCTTCTGGACTTGAGCACCGAGCCTGAGGCGCTCGACCCGGTGAACGCCCGGTTGAGGAACCTGCCGACAACGGTGATCTCGACCACACTCGAAGGGCCCCTCGCCTGGCCCAACGCGACCCTCGTGCGCGGCGACGCCGTCGACGTCGTCGCCCGGCTCAAGGAAGAGTCCGACGTGCCACTACGCTCGCACGGCAGCCTGTCCATGAACCGAGCGCTGATGGCCGCCGGCCTGGTCGACCACATTCAGGTGACGATCTTCCCAGTGATCACCGGACAGACCGGAACGGCCCCGATCTTCCAGGGCGCGGCCGACTTCGACCTCGAACTGCTCAAGAGCCGGACGCTCGACGGCCGGACTCAAGAGCTCATCTTCCGGCCTACCCTGCACAGCTGAGTCGAGGTGTCCCGCCGCTCGGACTCTTCCCCGTCGACCTGCCGTGCGGCCGCTTGCGGTTCACGCCGTTCCTCCTGGACGCGCCGCCGATCAAGACGCCGACCTCCAAACGCTGACCTCAGCGAGAACGTGAACACCGCCCCAGCGGACGAGCGCACGCACCATGCCGGCCCGTCCGTCGCGGTGGCCCTTACCTGATCCGTTTGCTAAGGCTGAGGAGAAGCGAAAGCTCGAGCCGCGAAGGCGGGTGAGGTGCCATGGCCGACCGTCGTCCTCTCGGGCCGGAAGACCCGGCGCACGTCGGCGACTACCGACTGACCCAGGTGCTGGGCGAGGGCGGGCAGGGCATCGTCTACCTGGGCCTGGCACCCGACGGCCGGCAGGTCGCGATCAAGGTGCTACATGCCCGGCGGGCCACCGACCCGGCGGAAAGGCGCCGCTTCAGCCGCGAGAGCGCCATCATGGCCCGGCTGGCCGCCGCCTTCTGCACCGCCGCTGTGCTGGACCTGGGCGAGTTCGCCGGGCGGCCGTACCTGATCAGCGAGTACATCCCTGGCCCCACCCTGGACGAGCTGGTCATCGAGCACGGCCCGATACGCGGCGGGCTGGACCAACTGGCGGTCACCATGCTCACGACACTGGCCGCGGTGCATCGCGCCGGGATCGTGCACCGGGACTTCAAACCGAGCAACGTGATCATGGGCCCGGCCGGGCCGACCGTCATCGACTTCGGCATCGCCCGCCTGACCGACCGGAGCACCACCAGCTCCGGGCTCGTGGGCACTCCCGCCTACCTGGCCCCAGAACAGCTCGGTGGCCAGCCCGCCGGCCCTCCCGCCGATGTCTTCGCCTGGGCGGCCACCATGGTGTACGCGGCCACCGGGCACCGGGCCTTCCCCGGCGGCACCCAGGCGGCGGTGCTCGCCGCCATTCTCACCGGCGCCCCTGACCTGACCGGGGTCCCCGACCGGTTGACCGCCCTCTTAGCGGCTTGTTTCGCCAAGCTGCCGCAGGACCGGCCCACCACCGACGTCCTGCTCGGCCATCTCACCGACGGAATCCCGCCCGCTCCCCCTCTCACCCCGGTTCTCAGCGCCTCCGCGGCGGCCGTCGTCCCAGAGCCCGCGTCGATGCCCCTGCCGGCCCTCGTCCGACGACCGGACCAGCTCGGGACGCCGAACCTGAACAGGGCCGGCACCGCACCTCCGCTCCCCCTCAAGGCCCCGGCACCCGACATGCCGCCCCCGGCTCAACCGCGTCCCGGCCGGATGACCCGCCGCCGTGTCCTGCTCGGAGCCGGCGCCGCGGCCCTCACCGGCACCGCCTCGCTGGCTCTCCCCCGATGGTTCAGCGGCCCCGACGTCGAAACGACACCACCGGCATCCTCGCCCCCCGCCGCTACGGCGCCGGCGCTGGGAACCCTGCTGCACACGCTCAGCGGTCACAAGAGCAGGATCTTTGATGTAGTTCTCGGTGAGCTGGGCGGAAAAACGATCGCTGTCTCCACCGACCAGGAGACGATACGAGTATGGGATCTGGCGGCAGGCACCCTGTTGAAGAAGCTCCCCGTACCACCCAGCCAGGACGGCTTGTACACCATGCTGGCGATCGGCCGGCTGGGTAGGACCACGGTCGTCGTCGGATGCGACCATTCCGTTGGCCGGCTGGCGGTGTGGGACCTGGCCCGGGGGAAACTCATCAAAACGTCCGCCGGCCCGGAACGCCCGGTGTACGGCCTGGCCGTCGGCCGGTTCGGCCGGTCCACGATCGCCGTCTCCGCGGTGAGCGGCGGGACCTTGCGGGTGTGGGACCTGACCGCGGACACTCTGATCAAGACACTCCCCGGCCACGAGTACCAGGCCAACGCGGTGGCGCTCGGGCACCTGGGGAAGATCCCGATCGCCCTGTCAGGCAGCGCGGGAGGCCGGACCGGAGCCGGAGGCGGCAGGGACAGGGGCGCGCGGCTGTGGGACCTGCGGGCGGGAACCGAGCTGAGAGTGCTCGCCGGCGACTTGCCCGAGATACACGAGGTGGCGATCGGGCGGTTGGGAGATGTCCCGATCGGCCTGGCCACCGACATCAAGGGCTTCGTCCGCGTCTGGAATCTGGCCACAGGAAGCCTGCTCAAGCGGCTGCGCGCGGAGACAGGAATGGCTGACAATGTGGCGGCCGGCCTCCTCGGTGACACCGCGATCGCCATCTCCGACGACAGAGACCAGAACATGATCGTATGGGACCTGGAGAAGGGTACCGAGCTGAAGAAGATCGCTGCCGTTGACGTCACTTCGGTGAAGATCGGCCGGCTCGGCGACCTCCCGATCGCCGTCTCCGCCAGTTCCAAGGCGGTTCAGGTATGGAGCCTGGGCAGCCCCTGGAGCTCTACCAGCAACTCTCCGACGAAACCGACCTCATGATCAAGGCCACCGGCCGGCTGACCCACCTCGAACAAGTCAAGCAGGGCGACTCCACAGAAGCCCAGCACCTGCGAAAAGTCCGCGAGCACCATCTGACCGAGACGGCCAGCTTGATCGAAACGATGATGGACAGCGGCATCCGCCTGCCCTCCTACGATCCACAGACGGCGCGAGAAATCATCGAGACCGGACCACTGACGCACCCAGACGCCGCTGAGTTCGGTGTCTTTGGCACAGTCCTGAACGTGCGCCTGGACGAGTTGCCGCACTGGTTGCCGGCTTGGTGCCTTGACCATCCGGGTGGCGAACCCGCCGACGTGGTGTTCCGGCCCGGGTGCCGACACGACTCGCGTCTTCCTCGGCAACCCACGGATCCCTCCGGGAGAACGGGCCCGCCTGACAGCGGAGCATCAACGTGCTCAATCCGTCGTTGATGCCATCGACCAGCGACGCTCACCGCAAACGCACCGAGGACAACATCAGGGCGGCCGCCGCACGGCTTCTCCGCGGCGAGCTCCCTCCTGGCGGCAAGTGCGACATCAAGACCCTGGCCGCATCCACCGGCGTCTCCCGCGCAACCCTTACGCCTGGAAATGCTGCGGGCCAACGGGCACCAGCCAGATCCCCGAGACGCCCAGATACAGAGGCTGACGGCCTGGCGATGTCGTTGGCGCGGCGACGGGCCGACAGTTCGCCGATCACCCTGTCGGTGGCGGTGTCGAGCGCAGCGGACAGACGGCCACCCGGGCCGCCGGTGTTCCGATGGGGACTCCCGAACGGAACACCCACGAACGGCCACAACTCCGGCCACAAGACTGGGGGTCGTCATCGAGACGACGTGGCCGCTCGCCAATCCAGGCGGCGGCTGGGACAGTCCAAAGAAAGGACGACGGCCGGGCGCCCCGGCGGTTTCGCAGGACGGCCGAAAAACATGACACAAGGCGTCGGGTTTTAGAGCGATCATCGGTTCACCGGTCACCGCCGATGTGAGTGCGGACCGGGGCCCCACGGACAGACAAGGACCTCGATGCGCGAAACCCCCGAGGAGCTCAGGGAACTTCAGGCTCTCCTCGATGCCTCCCTTTCCCGCTCTACCTCGCACCTCCGCTCGATCATCAATACCGAGAACACCCTGACCTCGGAGCAACTCACCCGGATCCTGACCGGAATGTGCACCCTCGCCCTGTCCACCGTGACGGCGAAGGGCGAGCCGCGGATCAGCGGCGTGGACGGGCACTTCCTGCACGGCAAGTGGCACTTCGGCACGGCGCCCGGCGCCGCCAAGGCCCGCCACCTGGCCGCCCGCCCCGCCGTCAGCGCCGCGCACATGCGCGGTGAGGACCTGGGCGTGTTCACCCACGGGACAGTGGAGATCCTCAACCCTGCGGACGGCGAACCGGCCGAGGACTGGCCGGACGTGCTCGCCTACCTCAAGGAGTTCTACGGCGACTTCTCCGACTGGGGCAACGACGTGGTCTACTACCGGCTGCATCCGCACTGGATGACCGCCTACGCCCCCGACGTCGACAAGCTCACTTCGGTGCCGCGGTCCTGATCTGCGGCACGAGCCGCCGCGTGGTGGCGTGATCGGTTGGTTCGGCATGGGTGGGTGTCTGCCTGCCCATGTTCTGTGTTTGCGAGAGGATGGACGAAGGTTGACTGCGTTCGTACGGGACGTCGCGGGTATCGAGTGCGAGGCCATCGAGGTGGTGGGGGCCCGTACCAACAATCTGCGGGACGTGTCGGTGAGCATCCCCAAAGGGCGGCTTGTCGCCTTCACCGGAGTGAGCGGTAGCGGCAAAACCTCGCTGGCCATCGATACCCTGCACAATGAGGCGCAGTTGCGGTATCTGGAGGGGCTTTCGCCGTTCGTGCGGCAGTACATCACCCAGCGCAACCGGCCGAAGGTCGACCGCATCCTGGGACTCGGCGCGACGCTCGCGGTCGACCAGCGCCGCCTGAACCGCAACCCCCGCTCCACGGTCGCGACGATCACCGGTATCGATGGGCACCTGGGGCTGCTGTACTCGCGCCTTCCGGGAATCGTCGCGGACCCGGCGGCGGAGAGCGGGCACGGGCATCTGACGACCGCTCACTTCGACCGCAACACGCCGGAAGGCAGCTGTGCGGACTGCCACGGCGTGGGCGGGCGATGGCAGGCGCAGGAGGACCTGGTCATCACCCACCCGGAGCTTCCGCTCTTCGAGGGGGCCTCGCCCTGGTACGCGAAGTGGCGGTCGGGGGAGCATGCGTTCGTGCCGGCGCTCGCCGAGAAACGCGGCGTGGATCTCGGCCGGCCGTGGCAGTCGCTGCCGGAGGAGTTCCGTCACTGTGTGCTGTACGGCACGGGTGAGGAGAAGATCGAGGCGACCGTCAACATGACGAACAAGAACGAGACGGCCCAGGTGACCTACACCTCCAGCCAGCCGCTGCGGGGCGCGCTCGCCGAGGTGGAGCGGGTGTTCGTGAACGCCCAGACCTCCAGCGCCAAGCAGCGCTACCTGCCGTACATGCGCAAGCAGCCGTGCGGCACCTGCGGCGGCAGCGGGTACGACCAGGTGGCCCGGTCGGTGCGGCTCGGCGGGCTGACCTTCCCCGACCTGCTCGAGGTGGACGTACGAAAGGTATGCAGCTGGGCGGAGCGGGCGGCCGGCGACCTGGGCGCCCGGCAGCGCGAGGTGGGCGAGCCGCTGCTGCAGGACCTGGGCCGCAGGCTCGCGATCCTTGACCGGCTCGGCCTCGCCCATCTCCAGCTGTCCCGGAGCGCGGCGACGCTGTCCGGGGGTGAGTTGCAGCGAACCCGGCTCGCCGCGCAGCTCAGCACCGAGCTGAGCGGCATCGTCTTCGTCCTGGACGAGCCCGGCACCGGGCTGCATCCGGCGGACAAGGCACACCTGCTCGACATCGCCCTGGAGCTACGCAAGGCCGGCAACACGGTGCTCCTGGTCGAGCACGACCCTGAACTGATCGCCCGGGCCGACTGGGTGATCGACATGGGGCCCGGCGCGGGCCGCCTCGGCGGTGAGGTCCTGGTGTCGGGGCCTCCCGCCGACGCGGCCGCCCACCCGACGTCATTGACCGGCCGCTACCTGGCCGGGGAGGGGCCGCGGCTGCGCCGGATCCGCCGTCCGGCCGGGGAGGACACCGGCTGGGTGGAGCTGCACGGCTTGCGTGCGCACAATGTGACCGCAAACCTGGTGCGATTTCCCGCCGGCCGGCTCACGTGCCTGACCGGGGTGAGCGGCAGCGGCAAGAGCAGTCTGCTCGGCGCGCTCGCGGCGAGCGTGGAGGCCGCCCTGAACGGGACGATGACCGACACGGTGCGACAGGTGACCGGCCTGGAGGGGTTCGATTGGGTCGCCGTCGTCGATCAGGAACCGCTCGGGCGCACGCCGCGGTCCAACCCGGCCACCTACAGCAAGGCGTTCGACATCGTCCGCAAGCTGTTCGCCGAAACCGACATGGCGCGCGGGCGCGGGGTCAATGCCTCCTGGTTCAGTTTCAACACCGCGGGTGGTGGCCGATGCGAAACCTGCACCGGTTACGGCCGCAAGCTGGTCGACATGCACTTCCTGCCGGATGTGTGGGTGGTCTGCGACGCGTGCGAGGGCCGGCGCTACAAGCCGGAGGCTTTGGAGATCAGGTATCAGGGGCTGGCCATCGATCAGGTGCTGGAGCTGACCGTCGCCGAGGCTGTGGAGCGGTTCGCCGAGCCCCGGCAACTCGCGGAAATCCTGGGAGCCTTGAACCAGGTCGGGCTTGGCTATCTCCAGCTCGGCCAGAGCGCCACAGAGTTGTCCGGCGGCGAGGCGCAACGGCTGAAGCTGGCGTCCGCGATCCAGCGCGGTGCCGCGGGCCGCAAGGCCGGCCTTGTCGTTCTCGACGAACCCGTTTCGGGTCTGCACCCGTCTGACATCCAGCGTGTGGTGGATGCGCTCGACGTGTTGCTCGACTCGGGCAACACCGTCGTCGTGGCCGAACATGACATCCCCGTCGCCGCGTCCGCGGACTGGGTGATCGACCTGGGGCCGGGGGCGGGTCCGGACG
>NZ_JABCPZ010000519.1 GCF_013283785.1 Nonomuraea antri | reverse complement strand
TACCAGTAGGTGGCCAGCGGCGTCGCGGCCGTCTCGACGCCGACCAGCTCGCCGCGCCGCACCTGCGAGCCGACCAGGTGCGCCGGGGCGAGTGCGATCCCGGCGCCCTCGGCGGCGGCCTTCCACGCGGCCGTCTGGTTGGCGAAGACCCGCACCTGCGACTCGGGCACGCGCAGCAGGCGCAGCAGCCGGCCGCTGTCGCCGCCCGGGTCGGTGCCGGACGGCCCGACGAGCCACAGGTCCCTGCGGCCGCGCGGCGCGCCGACGGCGATGAGACGGCAGCGCAGCACCGGCCGGCTCACCAGCCCGGGACCGCGTACCTGCGCCCCGAGCGCGACGTCGGCCAGGCGGCTGGACAGCAGCAGCGGCACCTCGTCGGTCGCGGCCACGCCACTGGTCGCGTCGATGGCCTTGCGCTGGGTGAACAGGCAGGTCAGCGGCCCCGCCACGGATTCGGCCAGCAGGCCGTCCATGACCACGTGGACGCGGGCGGGATGGGCGGAGCGCACGGCGGCCGCCGCCTCCGCGCCCAGCGCGACGATCTGGGCGGCGATGCCGAGCAGCCGCCTGCCGCCCTCGGTCAGCACCATGCGGTCGCCGACCCGGGTGAGCAGCGGGTCGCCGAGATGGCGGCGGAGCTGGGCGAGCGACTGCGAGACCGCGGGTTCGCTGACGCCGAGCGCGCGGGCGGCGGCCTTGACCGAGCCGAGGCGGGCGACGAAGACGAACGCGCCGAGCTGGCTGAGAGTCACCCCATATTCATAGATCGTCGAACCACATTAAGGAATCCCTTATTTGTGGATTGTCCCGACAAATCGGCGACGGCAATGGTGCACTCATGCAGGTTCCCGCGAAGTTCGAATACGAGAGGGCCGACAGCGTCACGCACGCTCTCGAGCTCCTGGAGAGGTACGGGCCCGAGGCCCGCGTGGTGGCCGGCGGCCACAGCCTCATCCCGATGATGAAACTCCGCCTGGCCCAGCCGGAGGCGCTGATCGACATCAACGGCCTGGCCGAGCTGGGCCGGATCTCGGTCGAAGGGGACGAACTGGTGATCGGCGCGCTGGTCCGGCACGCCGAACTCCTCGCTCATCCCATTTCAACCGATATTTTCCCGATATTTCGGGATGCGGAGCGCGTTATCGCCGACCCGATCGTCCGAAACAGGGGAACGGTCGGCGGTTCCCTGTGCCAGGGCGACCCGTCGGAGGACCTGTCCGCCGTGTTCGCGGCGCTGCGCGCGACCGCGGTGATCCAGGGCGCGACCGGAATCCGGGAGGTCCCTGTCAGGGAATTCCACACCGGTCCTTACGAGACCTCGGTCCAGCCGGGCGAGCTGCTGCTGGGGCTGCGGGTGCCGGTGACGCCCGGCGCGGGCAGCGCGTACGAGAAGGTGGAACGGCGCGCGGGCGACTGGCCGGTGGCCGCGGCCGGGGCGCTGATCGGGCTCGGCGCCGACGGGAACATCGCCGTGGCGGGCATCGGGCTGACCGCCGTGGGCGCGCCGCACTTCTGCGCCCCCGAGGCCGAGGCGCACCTCATCGGCAGGCC
>NZ_JABCPZ010000518.1 GCF_013283785.1 Nonomuraea antri | reverse complement strand
ACCGAGTTCCCGGCGATCATCGCGCCCACCGCCGCCGCCAGCCGCCCCGCGGGGGACGTGCCGAGCCGGTCGGCCAGGTAGGCCGCCGCGACCCCGGCGAACCCCGCGATCGCCACCCCCTGCAAGGCGCGCACCGCCAGCAGCGCAGGGAACGTCGGCGCGGCCGGCGCGAGCAACCCCAGCACCGCGGACGCGAGCACCGACCACCAGATGACCCGCCGCCGGCCGACCCGCTCGGCCAGGTACGCCACCGGCAGCACCGCCGCGGCCAGCGCCGTGGTGGCCACCCCGATGGCCAGCGACGCGCCGCCGGGATCGAGCCCGAACCCGGCCGCGAGCTGCGGCAGCACCGGTTGCGGCGCGTACAGCAGGGCGAACGACGACACGCCCGCCGCCGCGACCGCCGGGCCGGCCCGCCTGCCGTCGTTCGCCTTCACGGCGATGTGCCTGCTCACGTCTTCAGACGGTAAGCAAGGCTAATAAATACGTCCAATGCAGTGATCGGTCATAATTCATACTGTGACGTATGAATCCTCGGAGGACGAGGCGCTGGCCGCCCGGCTGGCTCCCACGCTCGCGCTGCTCGCCGCCGTCGGCGAGACCGGCCACGTCACGCGGGCGGCCGAACTGCTCGGCATCCCGCAGCCCACCGCGAGCAGGCGCCTGGCCGCGCTGGCCGACCTGGTGGGCGCGCCGCTGGTGCTCCCGTCCGGCCGGGGCGTGCGCCTGACCAGGGCGGGACGCACGCTGGCCGGCTCGGCCGCCCGCGCGCTCGCCGTCCTGACCGGCGGCGCCCGCGAGGTCAGGGAGGAGATCCATCCGGGCACCGGGCACGTCATCCTCGGGTTCCTGCACCTGCTCGGCCGTTCGCTGGTGCCGTCGCTGATCCGCGGGTTCAGGGAGCGCCACCCTGGCGTGCGCTTCAGCCTCGCGCAGGGCTCGCGCCAGGACATGCTGCGCGGGCTCAAGGACGGCGAGATCGACCTGGTGTTCGTCGCGCCGCTGCCGCTCGACGACCCCGACCTGGACAGCCGCCCGCTCGCCGACCAGGAACTGGTGCTGTCGGTGCCGCGCGGCCACCGCTTCGCCGGGCGGACCCGGGTCCGGGCGGCGGAACTGGCGGGGGAGGACCTGGTCACGCTGGAACACGGGTACGGCGTCCGCCAGATCACCGACGACCTGTGCGCGGCGGCCGGGTTCGAGCCGCGCGTCGCGTTCGAGGGCCAGGAGTCGGAGACCGTACGCGGGCTGGTGGCGGCCGGGCTCGGGGTGGCGATCCTGCCCAGCGGCGAGCCGGCGCCGCCCGCCGGGGTGGTGGAGGTGCCGCTGTCGCCGCCGGTGTTCAGGCGCATCGGGGTGAGCTGGCCGGCCGGGGAGCGGCTGACGCCGGCCGTGCGGGCGTTCCGCGACCACGTCTGCTCGGACGCCGCCGACATCGGCCTCGACCTGCGCCCCATCACCTGAGCCCGCTCCCGCCGGCGAGCCCGATCCCGCCCGCGCGACCCGATCCCACCCGCGCGTCCGCCACACTGGGGTCTCATGGAACACGACGGTGACGCGGGGATCGCGGGGTCGCTGGCGCGGGCGCTGGCGGACGTACGGGCCGAGC
>NZ_JABCPZ010000517.1 GCF_013283785.1 Nonomuraea antri | reverse complement strand
CCCCAGACCCCCACCCGTCCCGATGCCCCGGCCACCCACGACCACGAACACCCACAGGCATCGAGCTCCCCACACAAGACGCCCCACGTCACGGCAAAGTCCTTCGAACCCCCTCAACCCGCGGACCCGTCGGAACACCCGAAGCCCTTGAAACCGTGGGACCACCCAGAGCCTTCGGAACTGGGGGACCACCCGAAGTCCACCCAACCGTCGAGCCGCCCGAGCCCTTCAGAACCGGCGATGCCCCGAAACCCTCGGACCTGCGGCGTGCAGAGCCCGAGGAACCGCAGCACTCGGAGCCCACGAAGCCGGCGGAGAGCCCGGAACCCTCAGAACCGCTGGAGGGCCCGGAGCGCGCAGAACCATTGGAGGGTGCGGAACCTTCGGAAGCCCCGCTCCGCAAGCAGCGGGACTACCGCCTCCTCTGGTCGGCCCGCACCATCTCCATCACCGGCTCAGAGGTCTCCAAGCTGGCGGTCCCCCTGACCGCCGTCACCCTCCTGTCCGCCGCCCCCTGGCAGATGGGCCTGCTCACCGCCGCCGCGTCGATCCCGGCCCTCGTGTTCGGCCTCCAGAGCGGCGCCATCGCCGACCGCCTCACCAAACACCGGCCCACCATGATCGCCTGCGAGCTGGTCTCCTGCGCGGCGGCGGCCACCGTCCCACTCGCCTGGTACCTCGGCCTGCTGAACGTCACCTGGCTGATCATCGTCGCCCTGGTGATCGGCTCGGCAGGAGTCCTGTTCAAGGCCGTGAACTTCCCGTACGTGGCCGCCATCGTCTCCCCCGACCAGCGGACCCAGGCCATGGCCGGCTTCCACGCCTCCTACTCGGTCGCCTCCGTGGGCGGCCCCGGCCTGGGCGCGCTGCTGGTGCAACTCCTGACGGCCCCGATCGCCATCCTGGCCGAGGCGCTGTCCTTCCTGGCCTCGGCGCTGCTCCTACGCTCCATCCGGACGCCGGAGCACAACGAACCCGCCCCCTCACGCGGCATGTGGCGCGACGTCGTGGCGGGCCTGCGCGCCAGCACCGGACACCCGGTACTCCGCGCCCTGCTCGGCGCCGGCGTCACGATCAACTTCTTCGCCATGGCATACACCGCCGTCCACATGCTCTACCTGGTGAACACCTTGGGCATCCCGAAGGCCCTGGTCGGACTGCTCATCGCCCTGTCCGGCGCGGGCGGCCTGTTCGGCGCGTGGCTCACGTCCCGCGTGTCGAAGCGTTACGGCGAGAACCGCGTCCTGCTGATCTCGGTGCTCTTCTTCCCCATCGACGTCCTGGCCGTCGGCCTGCTGGACGGCCCCCTGTGGTGGAAACTCACCCTGCTCTCACTCACGGCCGTGCTCACCGGCGGCATCGTGGTCGCGTTCGCCACCTGTATGGGCGCCATCACCTTGCGCGAGGTCGCCCCGGACCTCCGCGGCCGCGTGAACGCCACGATGACGTTCGCCGTTCAGGGTGTCCTGTCCCTGGGCGGGCTCGCCGGTGGCTTCCTGGCGGAACTGATCGGCCTGCGCGCGGTCATCCTGATCTGCGCGGCGGGCATAGCCCTGAGCACCATCTGGATCTGGACGTCCCCCCTCCGCCACACCAACCCATCCCCCAAAGAA
>NZ_JABCPZ010000516.1 GCF_013283785.1 Nonomuraea antri | reverse complement strand
GCCCCGGGTCAGTCAGCCACAACCCACCCCGCCGCCAGCCACCCCGCAGCCGGCCACCCCGCAGCGAGCCAGCCAGCCGTCGGTCAGTCGGCCGCGACCGGATCAGCCACCGGGGACCCCACCGCAGATCGACCGACGTCAGAACAGCCGCTCACCGAGCAGTCGCTCACCGAGCGGCCTCCAGCCGAACAGCCCTTCGCGGAGCAGCCCTTCGCGGAGGCACCCCCCGGGGAGCAGCCCCTGGGAGAACAGCACCTGGGGGAACAGGCCCTTGGGGAGCAGTCTCTCGGGGAGACTTCCGGGCCGGGCGTCCGGCATCTGCCGTCGCAACGCCGTCCGGCCGCATCCGAGGAGCAACTGCCCGAGCTGCCGTTCACCCCCGACGTCTGGGGCCAGCGCGCCTCGGCCTCGCTCGACCTGCCCACCCCGCCACACGGCAGCCCCGCGCTCCCGCCCGGCGCGTTCAAGCAGCATCCGTTCCAGATCCCGCCGCCACCGCCGCCCAAGGGCGCGGGCAGGAGCAAGAAGGCGCTGTTCGCCACGCTGGGCGCGCTGGCGCTGGCCGGCGTGGCCACCGGCGGCTTCTTCGCCTACAAGGCGGTCAGCGCCCCCGCCCCGACCGCTCAGGCGGGTGCCCAGCAGCCGTCCTCGACGCCATCGGCCTCGGAGCCCGCCACCGTGCCGCCGCCCGAGTTGTCCGGTGCGGCCATGCTCAACTCCGAGGAGACCGACCCGCGCAAGCTGGCGCTGTCCGAGGCGTTCCCGCAGAAGAAGGTCAGCGCCGCCGACGCCTCGTTCTCCAGGCTCAAGACGGACGTCGAGGCGAGCTGCGAGAAGGCCGCCGCAGGCACGTTCGCCGACGCGCTGCGCGCTCAGGACTGCAGCCGCGTGCTGCGGGCCACCTACGTCGACAGCAAGCGCAAGTACGCCGTCACCACCGGCATCGCCGTCCTGCCGACCAAGGACGCTGCGCTCCAGGCCGACCAGGCCAAGGATCTCTCACGAAACGTCTGGTTCCGCGGGCTGCCCGCCGAACGCGGTTCTGGCGGGGAACGCGTGCACATCGCCGGCGGGTACGCGGCCGGGCTGGTGTGGGGCCGCTACATCGTGTTCAGCTACGCCACCTACGCCGACGGGCACACGCCCAAGGCCAAGGACAAGACGCTGGACAAGATCAGCGACGCCTTCCGCGACCAGCTCACCCTCGTCCTGGAACGCCGCGTCGCCAAGGGCGGCTGACCCGAGGCCCCAACGCGGCAATCGCCGCACGACGCCGAAGGGTCCGCCGCCCCGCGCCCACGAGACCCGGGCCTACCGGGCGCCCGACCGCCCCGCCGAGACCCGCCGTCCCGCGTGCAGGAGTCCCGCCGCCCTGACCGGAGCCGACGCCCTGCCGAGGCCCGCCACCCGCCAAGGCCGACCGCCCGGTCTTGGCGGGACCACCGCCCGCCGAGACCGGTAGCTCACTCGTCGTCAGGCGCCACCGCGTCAAGCCCGGGTTCCGCAGTTCGTAGTCACACATGGCGAGTGGACAGCGAGAATCTGCAGGTAGATGGCCTGTAGTGAGCTTCGAGGTGCCGCGAAGGGCCGCGAGTGTAGTAACACGACTTCGAAGATTTC
>NZ_JABCPZ010000515.1 GCF_013283785.1 Nonomuraea antri | reverse complement strand
GCCCTGGCACCAGCCCCCGCCCCAGCCGCAGCCTCCGCCCGCGCGTCAGCCGCAGCAGCCGTTCGTGCTCGCCGGGCGTTACCGGCTGGTCGAGCGGCTCGGCGAGGGCGGCGCGGGCACCGTGTGGCGGGCGCTCGACGAGACGCTGAACCGCGAGGTCGCGGTCAAGCAGGTACGCGTGCCGTCCGGGCTCGGCCCGCGAGAGCGCGCCGAGTTCGCCGACCGGGCCATCCACGAGGCCAGGTCCGCCGGACGGCTGCGCGACCCGGCGATCGTGCTGGTCCACGACGTGGTGCTCGACGGCGACCAGCCGTGGATCATCATGGACCTGGTCACCGGGCGCTCGCTCGACCAGCTCATCAGGGAGCACGGGCCGCTGGCGCCCGCGTTCGTCGCCCGCGTCGGGCTGAGCGTGCTGTCGGCGCTGCAGGTCGCGCACGCGCACGGCATCCTGCACCAGGACGTCAAGCCGGCCAACATCCTCATCGACGGCGACGGCTCGGCCATGCTCACCGACTTCGGCATCGCCGCGCCGGTGGGCGGGCAGGGCGACAGGTTCGGCAGCGCCGGCTCACCCGGCTACATGGCCCCGGAACGGCTCAACGAGCAGGCCACCGGGCCCGCGTCCGACCTGTGGTCGCTGGGCGCGAGCCTGTACGCGGCGGTCGAGGGGCGGCCGCCGTTCGAGCGCGCGATGCCCGCCGCCATGGCGGCCGCGGTGCTGCTGCACGAGCCGCCGTTCCCGGCCAGGGCCGGACGCGACCTGGGCAACCTGATCATGGCCATGCTGGCCAAGGTCCCGGCCACGCGTCCCACGGCCGACCAGGTGCGGGCCGCGCTGACCGGCGCGGCCCCGGTCGTCGCGACGCCGCCGGGCGCCCGCCGCCGCTGGTGGCTGGTGCCCGTCGTGCTGGCCGCCGCCGTCCTGCTGGGGGCCGGCGGCTGGTACGGCCTCACCCTGCTGAACTCCCCGAAGGACGTGGGCAGGTTCGCCGCCGCGCCCGGCCCGTGCGCCCTGCTCACCGACGCCCAGGCCGCCGCGGCGCTGGGCGGCGCCGTCGAACGCGACCAGCCCAAGCCCGGGGAATGCCGGTGGCTGGTCCGCGACGGGTCGAGAGCGGCGAAGTGGATCATCGTGCGCGCCTGGGCCGAGCAGTCCACCACCGAACTCAGCGGCCCTCAGGTGGCCGAACGGCGCTACGCCGGCGAACGCGCCACCCGCGCCTCGGCCGAGGGCGTGCAGGGCCGCACCGGCCACGGCGCGGTCCAGGACGTGCCCGGCGTGGGGGAGTCCGGCTTCACCCAGAACACCGTCCAGCTGTACATGAACTCCCACACCTCCGCCAAAGTGGACAGTAAGGTGTACTTCCGGACGAGCAACGCGCTGGTGGAGGTGATCTGGCACCGCGAGGACGTGCCGGTCGAGCGAACGGCGACCGGGCTTCCGGAGGTGGTCGAAGTGGCGGACCGCGAGACGGTGATGGAGATCGGCCGGCTGGTCTCGGCCGCTCTGCCACGCCAGGTTCCGCCGGAATGACGTGGTGTGGAATGACCTACTTCGAGCGATGTGCACGAGAGCGGGCTACCATTTCCCCCGCAATTCAGGGCAACCCCAGGAGTCCCCGTGAATCCCGGTAGCGAGTACGAGCCTCCCAC
>NZ_JABCPZ010000514.1 GCF_013283785.1 Nonomuraea antri | reverse complement strand
CCCCTCGCCACACCAGCATCCCCACCGTCACCGTCACCCATGTCACCATCACTCACGCCACCATCAGCCACATCAGCAATCACGTCACCACTACTAACCTCGTCCCCCCTCACGTCACCGCCCCTTACGTCACCGCCCCTCACGTCCCCACCATCAAGGTCCCCGCTACCAAAGTCACCGCCACCAACGTCGCCACAATTCACGTCAGCACCACCGTTACGACCGCCTACACCCCCGCCGCCTACGTCACCGCCATTCACCTCAGCATCACCAACGTGGTCACCATCCACGTCCCCACCGTCGCTGCGACCACCATCGATGCCGCTGCCACCAACGCTGCCACCAGCACCGGCGCTTTCGCCAGCACCGACGCTGCGCCCGCCCCCGGCCTCATGGTCAGTCCCGCTGGTATCCACCCCACTGACCGCACCCGTGCTCGCAGGGACATCCGCACGCGGACCCAAGCCGGTGCCCGTGCTCCCCCCGCTGGGGTCCGGCCAGGGGCCGGCGGCCGCGTCGAGCAATCTGTCGAGGCCCTTCTGCTGGGCGAGCCTGGCGATCGTGAGCAGCAACGGCCGCTGCCCGGCCCCCAGTTCGGCCCGTACGTCCCCCGGCGCACGTTTCGCCGGTCGCAGCGCGGGCGCCGGCACCACGGCCGAGCCGACCTCCCGCGCCCCCAGCCGGGTCATCCGCTCACCGAGATCGGGTGACACCACCAGCACCCGATCGGCCCGCCTGGCCACGATCCGTTCCAGCACCCCGTAGACGAACCCCACGAACCCGCTCGCGGTCAGCGCATTGTGCAGCGTGACGACCAGCCGACTGGCCCCTTGTGCCCCGCCGGCACTACCTGCCCGATTGGCCCCTTCTGCCCCGCTGGCACCACCTGCCCCGTCAGCCCCTTGAACACCACCTACTGCCCCGCCAAGCCCTTGCGCACCATCTGCTTCATGCGCTGCTCGGGCGCCACCTGCTGCCCCGGCTCCTCGCGCACCGCCTGCCCCACCGGCTCCTCCGACACCACTCGCACCCGCCCGCCTGCCAATCGCCGCCAACGCCCCAGCCCGCAGCCCATGCGCGTGAACCACGTCGGCATCCCTGGTGAAACGTCTGATCGCGAGCACCGCCCGCAGGTCATTGACGGGATGCGGCCGGTCAGAGACCGCAACCTCCGCGAACCGCGCCCCGGCCGCGCCGAAGCCGAACTGCTCCTCGACACTGCGCGGCCCCACCACCAGCACCTGATGCCCCCGCCGGACGAGCCCCTCGACCAGCATGAGCACATGCCGCCCGGTCCCCCCGGACGTAGTGCCCAGCACGAACGCCACCCGCACGACCACTCCTTCCAGCTCAACCCACGGACAAGCCCCACCTCAGGGAGGGACCACCCGACCCGAACAAGGCCGAGCAACCCCACCCGAACAACCACCCGGCACGCACCGAGTCAACCCACCAGACGAGCAGCCCACCCACGAGTCACCCATCAGCGCACCAGGCCACCCACCCAACCGGTCACCCACCACGCGCCGACCAGCCCCGAGCAGAGCGGCTCGGCCAACTGGTCACCCGCCGCGCTTGAGCAGCCCCACCACCGACCGCGCGTCCGCCCGGTCTACGAGTGCCACCACCAACCCTCCCACGCCCGCCGCCAGAACAGCCGCCCCCACGGCCACCACCACTTTCTC
>NZ_JABCPZ010000513.1 GCF_013283785.1 Nonomuraea antri | reverse complement strand
GCCCGCATCCGAGTCATTCCCAGCGACACACCAGCCCAGAACCCACTCCCGCAGACACTTACCGCTTAACCTGCAGAAACAGGATCACGCGAAGATCGATTCATACACCACGTCTGTGGACGTGACCCCCGGGCCCGGGCGGAGGACCGAAGGCCTCGCTCTCGCTACGGGCCGGAGGCTCACTCCCGCGGCGGCCAGGAGGCCCACCTCCGCAGAGGGGCCGAATGGTCACCTTGCGGAGGCCAGGAGGCTCACTCCCACCGAAGCCGGGAGACGCACTCCGCGCGGGGACGGGGAGGAGGCTCATCTCCACGGAGAGGGCCGGATGTTCACCACGCAGAGACCAGCCAGGAGGCTCACTCCCGAGGAGAGGCCGGACGCGCACCCGCCAGGGCCCAGAGACCGCCTTCCCAAGGACCGCCAGACCCATCCCCGACGACCAGAGGCCCCTTCCTCCCGCGAGCCGCAGACCCGCTCCCGCAACGAGGGACCGCAGACTCGCCCCCGAAGACTCACTCCCGGCACCCAAAGAACCGGAGGCCGCTGTGCAGCCGGAGAGCTGAAGGCTCACGTTGCGGCCAGCGAACTGAAGGCACGCTCCACAGCCGGAGAAATTGAAGGCTCGCTTCGCAGCCAGAGAACTGAAGCCGCACTTTGCGGCGGAGAACCGGAAGCTAGCACCTCCGGAACTGGAGAAGGGAAGTTCGCTCTCCGCAGCCGGAGAACCGGAAGCTCGCTCTCCGGATCCCGGAAAACCGCAGGTCCACTTCGGTGAACCCGGAGAACCGGAGGCCGCTTTCCTGAAGCGCTCCAGGCGATCCGCCCTCAACCCGCACCCGACCGGCGGCCCCGCCCCGCCTGACCCAAGGAGAGGCCCATGACGTGGTGGTCCCAGGAGGTGCTGGCCCTGTCGCGCCGCTGGCTCCTCATGATCCTCAGAGAACGGCTGAACCTCCTGTTCAGCATCCTCCAGCCAGCAGTCTGGCTGGTCTTCTTCGCCGGGGCCCTGGGCGGCGCGGTCGATCCCCGGGTCGTCGGCACGCCCGACTACATCGCCTTCGCCGTCCCCGGCATCATCGCGTTCACCGTGGTCGGCAACGGCGTGTCGGCGGCGATGCCGCTGCTGTTCGACAAGGAGACCGGCTACCTGGACAAACTTCTCAGCATGCCGATCCGCCGCAGTTCGCTGATCGTGTCCCGTTTCGTCTTCCAGATCGGTATGAACGGCGCCCAGGTGCTGGTGATCCTCCTCGTGGCGCTCGCGCTGGGCGTGCGCCCCGCCACGGGTCTGCTCGGCGTGCTGGCGATCCTCTTCGCCACCGCGCTGCTGACGCTCGCACTCACGGCCGCGGCGATGGCGCTGGCCTGCGCCGTCCCCTCTCACGGGACGTTCTTCGCGATCACCGGCTTCGCCTCGCTGCCGCTGCTGTTCATGAGCAACGCGTTCGTCCCGCTGACCGCCATGCCCGGCTGGATGGAGGCGATCGCCCGCCTGAACCCGCTCACGTACGCGATCGAGGCGATGCGCCTGCTGGTACTGAACGGCTGGAGCGGCGGCGTCCCCTTGTCGCTGGCGGCGCTCATCGCAGCCTCGGCGCTGCTGCTGGCCGTCGGTTCGTGGCAGTTCGCCCGCCAGACCAGCGAACGCATCGCCTGACGACCACGTCCCCGCACTCCCAGCCACCGCCCCGACCCACACCCAACCAC
>NZ_JABCPZ010000512.1 GCF_013283785.1 Nonomuraea antri | reverse complement strand
GGGAGCGCCAGGCGACGTATCCGTCCGGCCTGACCAGGACGGCGCCGCCCCCGCGTACGCCGTACCGCTCGCGCCAGCGGCCCTCCACGTCCTTGAGCTCGTCGTTCACCAGGACCCGGGTGAGCTGGACGCCGAGCCGTTCCTTGACCAGGCGTCCGGCGTCCATCCAGCCCTGGCCGCCTTGCGGGTCGGCCAGCAGTACGAAGCCCGAGCCGAACAGGTCGATGGTCGAGATGCGTTGTCCCTCCCAGTCGAGTACGACGTGCGGGGCGCGGCTGCCGGGACGGCCGGTGGGGATGCGCGGGTCCTCCAGGATCGAGCCGTCGTCGCCGGGTTCGTCGAGGATCGCGGACGAGTGGTAGCGGTAGCCGATGATCATCTGCATGGGGTCGTCCAGCGGCTCCGGATAGCCGACCCGGACGGCGGCCGGCATGCGTACGCCCAGGTTGGCGAGTTGCGCGTCGGCGGTGAGCGTGCCGATGGGACGGCGCTCGGCGTCGTAGGTGTCGAGGAAGTCGGGGCCCGCTTGACCGGTGATCACCAGCCAGAGGCGCCAGGCGATGTCGCAGCCGTCCTGGATCGCGGTGCTGCCGCCCTGGCCGCCGGTGGGCGGCATCGTGTGCGCGGCGTCGCCGGCCAGGAAGACGCGTCCCGCGCGGTAGCGGTCGGCGACGACGTGCGCCATGGCGAACGTGTTCTTGTCGAGAATCCGCACGTCCAGGTCGGGCTCGCCGGTGGCGACGCGGACGAGTTCGACGCATCGGTCCTCGGTGAAGTCGTCGGCGCTCTCGCCTTTGGAGGCGTCGAAGTTGACGCCGAGCACGTGCGCGCCCACGCCGGTGCCGGTGAGGATGATGCCGGTGAAGACGTCGTTCTGCAGGTACCAGAGGGTGACTTCGCGCTCGCGGACCAGCCCGGTCAGGTCGGCGTCGAACATGAACGAGCACATCTGCCCCAGTTCGCCCTTGCCCGAGGAGGGGATGCCCAGGCGGTGCCGGAGCGGGCCGCGGTAGCCGTCGGCGGCGATCACGTAGTCGGCGCGGATCATGCTGTCCTCGCCGTCGGTGCGGATGATCGCCGTGACGCCCTCGGCGTCCTGGTCGAGGGAGATCAGCTCGGTGGAGAAGCGCAGGTCGGCGCCGAACTCTGCGGCCTTGGCCCGCAGCACTCGTTCGACCTCGGCCTGAGGTGCGCCGATCTGGGCGGTGGCGGGGGTGATGTCGGCCATGAAGGCGAACTGTTCCTTCTCGTCCTCGACGATCATGTGGGGGTTCGGGTCGCGCAGTGACTCGGCGATCGCGATGCGCATGTTGTCGCCGATGCCGGCCCAGATGCCGGCCAGTTCGTGCTCGATGCCGGGCATGGGGCGGAGCAGTTCGACCGCGCGGGGGCCCACGCCGAACGCCTTTGGTTGTATCGAGGTGCTGGGATGGCGTTCGACCAGGATGACTGGGATCTCGCGCCAGGCCAGGAGGGCGGCGGCGCTGAGGCCCGCATAGCCGGCGCCGACGACCAGGACTGGGACTCGTTCTGCGTTCATGTCCTTACCTCCGCCTCTGGGAACGCGTAGTATCGCGTGTGGTTGTGGGACACGATATGTCGCGTTGTTGGGGCGGTCAAGACATATCGCGTTTTGGGGGAGGGGG
>NZ_JABCPZ010000511.1 GCF_013283785.1 Nonomuraea antri | reverse complement strand
GTGGGAGTGGGCGCGGGGCTGGGGACGGCCGCGCCGCCGTGGCCGCCGTGCCCGCCGTCGCCGGGCGTGCCCGTCATCCCGGTCATGCCCGACATGGCGGTCAGCTCGGCCAGCACGTCGTCGGGGGTTCCGGTCACGCCGTCCATCCAGTCGTCCAGGACGACGACCCACTCCTGGTCGTAGGCCAGCGGTTCGGCCGGGTCCTCGACGATCAGCGGGGCGTACAGGCCGCGGTCGAGCTGCGTGCCGTGATGCGGATGGAACCAGTAGGTGCCCGGGTGCGGCGCGGTGAACTCGTAGACGTGCTCGCCGCCCGCGTCGATGGGCGGCTGGGTGACGCCGGGCACGCCGTCGGCGTCGTTGCGCAGGGCCAGGCCGTGCCAGTGCGCGGTGGTCGGCTGGGGCAGCCCGTTGCGCAGCCTGGCCCGTACGACCTCACCCGCCTTGACGCGGATCGGCCGGCCGGGCAGCCGGTCGTCGTACAGCCAGGTGTCCACGACGGGCCCGCCCAGGTCGGCCCGGCCGGGCCCGGCGACCAGCCGGAACTCCCTGACCTGGCCGGGACGGCGGGCCGCCTCGGCGGCGCGCACGCGCTCGTCGGAGGGCCGGATGAAAGTGGTACTGGTGCCGGTGCTCGTGCCGGTGGAGCACGAGGCCAGCGCGGCCCCTCCCACGGCGGCCAGGCCGGCGCGCAGGAAGAACCGTCGGTTGATGGACGTCATGAATCAACTCACGGATCGAAGCGGACGAAGAACCCGGATCGCCGAGCGCCTGGCTCGGCCGGGGTTTCTAGATCCGCAGGACCGCGACGCGGCGCAGGGACAGCCCGATGGCCTCGATCGAGGGAAAGCCCAGGAAGGGCCGGGTGCGTCGGGCGGTGGGGTCCGGAGGGGTGAGCGGCTTCGCGCCGCCGCCGGGGCCGGTCAGGGCCAGCACGGCCGCGACGGCGACCGCCGCCATTCCGGCGAGACAGAGCACCAGCGGATCGGGCTCACCGGGCCGGTGCTCGGCCGCGGCCGCGTGCCCGGCCTGGTACTTGGTCTCGTGCCCGGCCTGGTTCGGGGTCTGGTGCGGGGTCTCACGCACGGTCTCGTGCACGGTCTCATGCGTGATCTCGTGCGGGGTCTCGTGCGCGATGTGTGTGGGGGAGGGGGCGGCGGGTGTGGCGCAGGTGCTCGTCGAGGCGTGCGCCGTCCCGCACAGGTGGGCGGTGGAGTAGCTGAGCAACAGGCCCGTGAGCGCGATCGCCAGCAGGACGAGCCTGGGCAGCCACGTCGCGGGCGCCACTCGTCCGATCACCGCTCCTCCCCACGACGGCTGACTACGAATGTCCATAGTAGCCAGGGTGGGTGCCGGGTGCGCGACGGGTGACCGAATGGCCGGCCATGGTCCCGGTGAGCGTGGGGAGCCCACCGGAGGCCATGGCCGGCCTGCCCGGTCCGAGGTCGGTTCGGGTCAGCCGACGTCAGTGAACGCCGGTGACCGTCGGGCGACGTCAGTGACGTTAGTGACGTCAGGCGCGACGTCAGGTGCGACGTCGGGTACGACGTCAGGTCACGTCCGGCGCCAGAGTGCGGGCACGTTCGGCGGCTCCCAGCCGGGGATGGCCGTGTGCGCCTGGACGCACTGGTACGTCACGCCGTTGTAGACCGCCCGGGTGCCGGCCGTGTACGCGGTGCCCGCCGCCCAGTTGCCCGCGGGTCCGGTGTCGGTCGGCGTGGGGGTCGGAGTCGGGGTCGGGGTG
>NZ_JABCPZ010000510.1 GCF_013283785.1 Nonomuraea antri | reverse complement strand
TCGGTGAGGAGGTCGGCGAGGGCGACGAACGCGGAGCGGCGGACGAGGGCGAGTGCGGCGGCCTTGGCGTGGTCGGGGCTGACGAAGCACAGGCCGGCGTTGTGCCAGGCGGCGGGGGTTTCGGCCTGCCACTGGAAGGTGGGGAAGAGGCTGCCGAGGTACTTGAGGTAGATCACGGTCTCGGTGAGGGTCACGCTGGTTACTCCACGGTTCCGGGGATGACGGTGGGGTGGGCGGTCGCGGCCTGGCCGGTAGCGGCGGCCTGGGCGGCTTCGGTGGCGAGGGCGTGGGCCATGGCCTGCTCGTAGGCGGTGGCGTTGCCCTGGCGGGTCTTGGGGGTGCGGCCCTGCTCGTTCTTGGCGGCGAGGTAGAGCCGCTGGTACTGCTTGCGCAGGCTGGCGGGGCTGAGGATGTTGCGGTGCCAGAACTCGTCGGTGTGGGCCCAGTCGATGGCGCCGTGGATCCGCTGTTCGGGGATGCCGTCGAGGTCGAGCATTCGGCGGGCGGCGTCGCGCCAGGTCTGGCCGATGGTGGGCCGCTTGAGTCCGTGGGCCTCGATCTTGTCTGCGAGGTGCTTGCACACGCGCTCGACGTCGAGTCGGGGCGGGTCGGAGACCTTGGCGGGGGCGGCGCTGCTGCTGGGCTTGGCGCTGGCCTGGCCGGGTGAGGTGTCGCCGTGGTCCGAGCCGTGAGGTTCGGACGTACCTGTATTTGTACGAGAGGGAGAGGTAGTACTACTACCTTCCCCCTTCCCCCTACCCCTACGACCCTTCGGCGAAGGGTTCGGCGAACCGTTCTTGGAACCCTTTCCGCGACCGTTTCGTGACCTGGCTCCTGTCCAGCGTGACGCGGCCAAATCGACGAGTTCGGGGGGTGCGGCGGGGCCGCCGAGGTCCTGCACGAAGAGGGCGTGTTCGGCGCGCACGTGCGCGCTCGTCTTGTCGTCGATCGGGATGCGGTGCAGCTCGTGGAGGAGGACGGCGCGGATCTGGGCGGATTCGACCAGCTCAGCGGCCCTGCGGGCGGACAGCATGAGGTTGGGAATCTTCCACACGCCGTCGAGGCGGATGAGGCTCCTGACCAGGAGTTCTTCGGTGTTCTCGTCGATGACGACGAACGAACGGCTCCCCGGGGGGTTCCCGGCAGGGTTCGCAGAGGGGTTCGTTGAAGGGTTTCCGGAAGGGTTCGCAGAGGGGTTCGACGGGGCGGGTTTGGCCAGCTCAGCGAGGCCGTCACGCACGTCCGCGATGGTGAGCCCGGCGGCGGTGTTCGCCCACCGGCGCTCGCGCAGGGCGAGCGTCCCGGCGTACGTCAGGTCGTCCTGGCTGAGCAGGAACAGAAACTGCCTCTGGGCGTTCGCTGTGAGCGCGCGGAAGTGCTCGTCACGCCAGATTCGCGTGAACAGCCGCGCCTCTTCACGAGCCATGTGGTGGTGCTCCGTTCAGGTTCGGTGGTGTCGTCGCTCCCGTAGACGGCACCTCGGGTTACTGGTCGGTGCCGCCCTTGCGGAGGCGGGCCTTGCGTTCCTTCTGCTTGGCGACCTCGGCCTTGGCGGCGGCCTGCATCTCGAGCGAGGCCCTGCGCTTGCCAGAGGCGATGGCACGGGCGTCAGTGGTCCACGACTCGGACACGCCGGGATACGGGTTGTACGACGTCCACCACGGGCACTTGCGGCAGTAGCAGCGGCGCGGCGCGCAGGTGGTTTCCGGGGGTTCGGGTTGGTCGGCGAGCGCGGCGGGGGTGTGGTC
>NZ_JABCPZ010000050.1 GCF_013283785.1 Nonomuraea antri | reverse complement strand
CCCTCGACCAGCGCGCCCCCTCGCAACACCTCGACGGCGAGCGCCACGACCACCGGGACCCCGACCAACGACGGCGGTGGCGGCGAGGAGCCCGGCGAGGAGCCGACCGAGGAGCCGCGGCTGACCGGTGAAGGCGCGGTGCCGTCCGCATTGCTGGCGTTCGGGCTGATGACGTCCGGCGCGGTACCAGTCACACTTGCGGTGAAACGCCGTATGGCAGGACGGCACCGGAGGAAGCGCTGAACGCGCCGGGGGGCACGGCGATGGACAACCCAAGAAACGGTATCGCCGGGTTCCGGCTCACCGAGCACACCTGGATCACCGAGCTGGGCAACTGGATCGACGCGATCTCGCCCGATGGCCGCAGGGCCGGGGCGCTGCTGTTCGACCCCAGGGTCATCGGGCTGCCCGGCGTCAAGGAACGGGTCGTCGCCGCGGTCATGACCGACCAGCGTCTCGTGCTGGGCGGTCTGTCCGGGCTGATCCCGGTGGCCGACGTGGTCGCGGCCGGTGACCAGGTGTGGCTGCTGACCGCGCAGGCGGTCAGCCCGACCTTGGGCGACCTGCTCGGCGCCGGGCCGATCGATCCGGGCGGCGGGGCGTACCTGCTGGCGGAGACCGCGCAGACGCTCCTCGCGCTGCACGCGGCCGGGGTGACGCACGGGTCCGTGCACCCGGGCACGGTGGTGATCACCGCCGAGGGTCAGGCCCTGCTGTCCGAGCGCGGTCTGTCCGACGCGATCAGGGGCCAGGTCTCGCCGCGCGAGCGCGACGTGGCCGGCTGGGCGTCGCTGGCCCGCGGGCTGGCCGGCTCGTGCGGCAGGAGCGCGCCGCAGGCCGCCGACCTGTTCACCCGGGTGGCGGACCTGGCGAGCATCCGCGGGCTGGCCGACGCCCGCGCGACGCTGCTCAACGAGCGCGCCGCGCTGCCCGGCGTCGTGATCGGCGGCGAGGCGCTGGCGCAGGCGGCCCGCGGCAGGTCGGCGTTCGCGCAGCCGCCTTCCGGGCCGTTCGCCGCCCACGCCGAGCCGCCCAAGGACGAGGGCGACATCGTCACGCTGCTGCACGTCCCCGCCATGAACGCGGGCCAGCCGGTGCACTTCGGCCCGGGCGTGGGCACGGGCACCGAGCAGGCCAGGCCGGAGACCACGGCCGAGCGGATCTGGCGCGAGGGACGCGCCGAGGCGCCCACCGTGCACAAGACCGGCCGCAGGGCCGGCAGGCCGGGCCGGGCGGCCCGGTCTCGGCGCAAGCAGACGATCGTCTCCGCCCTGACGTTCGCGGTCATCATGGCCGGTGCGGTCTTCGCCTGGTTCCGGCTCAGCGACGCCGGGCCCGCGCTGGCCATCAAGTCGCTGGACGTGGTCGCCCCGAAGAAGGCCCAGGGCTGCGACAGCGCGGTCGACATCACCGCCACCATCGTCACCAACGGCGGTGCGGGTCAGATCAGCTACGAGTGGCGCAAGAACCTCGACAAGGAGGTCGTGAAGGCGACCTTGGAGGCCAGGGCGGACCAGACGTCGTACACGGTGCCGCTGCGCTGGAAGCTGCAGGGCAAGAGCACGGTCAAGGCCACGGCCACGCTGAAGGTGCTCTCGCCGGGGCCGGAGCGCACGGACAAGGCCACGTTCACGTACAAGTGCGGCTAGAGCGTCTGCGTGGGCTGAGCAGCCGCTCAACAATGCATATCAAAGCGGTTCTTTACTACTCTGGCCAGCATGACCACGCAGACCCCCGCGGGCTGGTATCCCGACCCGTACGGAGAGCCCCAGCTGCGCTGGTGGGACGGCGCCCAGTGGACGGACGCCATCCACCGGCACGAGCAGGGGCCGCAGGCCCAACAACCCCCGCAACCGCCCCAGCCGGGGCAGCAACCTCCACCGGCCCAGTCCGGGCCGCAGACCCCGTCCGGGCCGCAGACCCAGTCCGGTCCCGGCTGGTCGGCGACGCCGGCGAACCCGACGCTGCAGTACGGCCGGCCCTCCTTCGCGCACGACCCGTACGGCCGCCCGCAGGAGCCGTCGAGCGGCCCCCAGCCGCCCGGCCCGAACCAGGGCCAGGGCCAGGGACAGGGACAGGGCTTCGGCGCCGGTCAGCCCACGCAGGGCATGGCCGCGCCCGGGTACGCCGGGCCGCAGGCTCCCGGCCAGGGCTCACCGCAGGGCCCGGGGTTCGGCGGGCCACAGGGTCCGGGGTTCGCCTCGCCGCAGGGCCCGGGTTACGGCGGGCCGCTGCCCGGTCCCGGCGGGTACGGGACTCCGCCGAAGCCGAGCAGCCCGCTGCCGTGGGTGCTCGGCGGCGTGGCGGCGCTGGTCGTGGTCGCGCTGATCGTGGTGGCCGGGATCTACTTCGTGAACCGCGGCGGCCAGCCGGTGGCGCAGCCGTCGCCGCAGTCGCACACGGAGTCCGAGACGCCGTCCGAGACGCCCACCGAGACGCCGACCAGCGAGCCGCCGCCGTCCGGCCAGCCGTCCGACCCGCCGTCGCAGGGCGCGCGCGAGCTGCCGCAGCCGCAGGACGGCGTGATCACCGACGCCCAGGCAGGCGTGTCGTTCCAGATGCCGGACGGCTGGCGGGTGCCCACCTACGCCGGGATCAACGGCGATGCCCCGCAGCCCGGCCAGCAACTGTGGTCGAGCGGCGTGGAGGCCATCTCGCACGAGAAGTTCAACGGCGAGAGCACCTGGTACGGCAACGTGCTCACCGGTCCGCTGAGCGAGCTGCACAACGCCACCGGCGGCGAGCTGGAGGTCAAGGCCAAGAACCTGTTCATGACGCTGGCCGCGCAGTACTACAGCAGCGTGCCGCACACCGCCGAGGTGACCGAGAACAAGGCCACCAAGGTCGGCGACCGCGAGGCCTGGGTCATCCAGTTCACCTTCGACTTCAGCAAGGAGTCGAAGAAGAAGGGCTACAAGTGGAACAAGGAGAACGGCGCGCTCCTGCTGATGGATCGCGGTCCCGGCAAGGCGCCGGCCGTGGTCTACGTCTCCGTTCCCGACAATCTCGGCACCGATGTGGTGAGCGAGGTGCTCAGCTCACTCAAGCCCGCGTGACCCGTGGCACTAGGCTGGTGGCGTAACAAGCGGGCGGATCGCTCCGAGCCGCTGGGCGAGGAGAACGTATGAGTGACGTGCTGGTCTGGATCGACTGCGAGATGACGGGGCTCGACCTCGGGCGCGACGCGCTCGTGGAGGTGGCGTGCGTCGTCACCGACAGCGAGCTCAACCAGCTCGACGAAGGCGTCGACGTGGTCATCAAGCCGCCGCCTGAGTCGCTGGAGCAGATGTCGCAGGTGGTCAGGGAGATGCACACGGCCTCGGGGCTGCTGCCCGAGCTGGCGGGCGGCGTCACGCTGGCCGAGGCCGAGTCGCTGGTGCTCGACTACATCCGCAGGCACGTGCCCGAGCCGAAGAAGGCGCCGCTGTGCGGCAACTCGATCGGCACCGACCGCACGTTCATCTCGCGCGACATGCCCGGGGTCGATGCCTATTTGCACTACCGGATGATCGACGTCTCCTCCATCAAGGAGCTCGTCCGCCGCTGGTACCCGCGGGTCTACTTCGCCGCGCCGGAAAAGCAGGGCGGGCACCGCGCCCTGGCCGACATCACCGAGAGCGTCAGGGAGCTGCGTTACTACCGCGCGGCCATCTTCGTGGAGCAGCCGGGGCCCGATTCCGCCACGGCCAGATCACTCGCCGAGCGGGTCAGCGGCTAAACCGGTGGCGTAAAGACTCCCGAATCCCGCTACACTTTTCCTGTGCCGTTCGGAGACGGGCGGCCATGGTGGGTGTAGCTCAGTTGGCAGAGCGCCAGGTTGTGGTCCTGGATGTCGAGGGTTCAAGTCCCTTCACTCACCCCAAGCGCGCGGCCGGTCCCACGGGACCGGCCGTTGTCGTTTTCTCCCGGCGACCGCCCCAAATCACGACATTGCGAGTTATGCTCGCTGTCTACGCTAACGCCGGAAGCACGGGGGCCATCGGCGATGTGACCGTCTGCGCGCCCCCGGAGGCCGGATGAGAGTCGACGACGCAGCGTTCGACAGCGCGTTCACACCCCTGAGCAAACGCGAGGCCGAGGTCATGGACCTGATCGCCACAGGCCAGTCCAACGGCCAGATCGCGCAGCGACTGTTCCTCAGCGAGAAGACCGTCAAGAACCACGTCAACCGCATCTACGCCAAGCTGGGCGTCGACTCCCGCGTCACCGCCATCGGCCTCTGGCTCTCCAGGCGCGACTGACGCGCCGCCCCGCTCGACCGGGGCCTCTCCCCTGGGGTCGCCCAGGGGTGCTCAGCCTGGCTGGATACGGCGGCCGGACAGGCGGCTCGGCCTGACCTTCAGATACTGCTGGCGCACGCCGCCCGCCCAGGGCTCCACGCCGGTGGCCGCCGCCATGGCGCGTTCCTCCTCCTCGGTGACGTGATGCAGCGATCCCTGCACGAGAACGCTCCACCCGCCGCTGGTCAGCTCCTCGATGCGGTCGACCTCGAAGGCCACCTTGTACTCCAGGCCCACCACGCCAGTGCGCAGGTCCTCGTCGGTGGTGCCGCCCGTGGCCGTGCGGAAGACGATCTCGCCGTCGGCCATCCGGAAGTTGACCGGCAGGACGGTCGGGCCGAACCGGCCCTCGAAGGCGATCCTGCCGACGCCGCCGGGTTCGAGCAGGCGCAGGCACTCCGCCTCGGACAGCGGGATCAGCGTCGAGTGCGGCGCGGCCGGGCCGACGCCCGCCGGGGTCTGCGTCAGGTCGCCGAGCAGGTCGGCCACGCCGGCGCCGAGCGCCTCGGCCAGGCGCACCACGGCCTCGCGGATCGGCATGCCCGGCTGTTCCTCCAGGAACGTCAGGTACTCGACCGACATGCCCGCGCGGCCCGCCAGCTCCGCGCGGGTGAGGTTCAGCGCCTCGCGCCGCTCGGTGATCCGAAGGCCAAGGCGCTCAATGCTGGTCGCTTGCTCTGACATGCGGCACTCCCCCTCAGCCATCCGCACACGTGACGACGTTAGCCGTACTTCGCCGTACCCACGGGGAAGGGGATATCCCGGGCGCTTCCCGGCAACCCCCGCGAGGTTTAAGAGATGATCGTGGTGCCATATGCATCCATGACGGGTCTCAGGGGACGAACACGTCGGGAGGACGAGCCGATGCAGCAGAAGGAACGGCCCACGCGGCCGCGGGTCGTGGTCGTGGGCGCGGGCTTCGCCGGTCTGGCGGCCACCAGGGAGCTGGCTCGCGGCGGCGCGCTGGTGACGCTCATCGACAGGAACCCGTACTCGACCTTCCAGCCGCTGCTCTACCAGGTCGCCACCGCCGGGCTGGGCACCGCCGACGTCACCTACCCCACCCGGGCCTTCGCCGCGCGCTACCCGACCGTCCGGGCCCGCCGCGCCTCGCTGAGCAAGGTGCACCCGGCCGAGCGCCGCGTCGAGCTGGAGGACGGCGCCAGCCTCCCCTACGACTACCTCGTCCTGGCCACCGGCGTGACCACGAACTGGATCAACGTGCCGGGCGCCGAGGAGAACGCGCTGCCGATCTACTCGCTCGGCGACGCGGCCGGGCTGCGCCGCCGGCTGCAGCGCTACCTGGAGGACACCGCGGCGGGCCGGCGCGAGAGCACGCACGTCGTGGTCGTGGGCGGCGGCGCCACCGGCGTCGAGATGGCCGGCACGCTGGCCGAGCTGCGCAAACGCACGATCCCGCTCACCCATCCCGAGATCCTGCCCGAGCAGACCAGCGTCACGCTGGTGGAACGTTTCGACTACGTGCTCGCGCCGTACAAGGCGCGGCTGCGCGACGCGGCGGCGGACGCGCTGCGCAGGAGAGGGGTCCAGCTGCGGCTGGGCGCCACGGTGGCGGGCGTTGAGCCCGACGCCGTCCTCCTGGCCGACGGGACCCGGCTGACCAGCGACGTGACCGTCTGGGCCCTCGGGGTGACCGCGCCCGCGCAGGTGTCGGACTGGGGGCTGCCGCAGGGCCATGGCGGTCGCATCACGCTGACGCCGGCGCTGAACGTGGCCGACCACCCCGAGATCTACGTGGCCGGCGACCTGTCAGGCCAGCCAGGCGCGCTGCCCCAGCTCGCCCAGCCGGCCATCCAGATGGGCAAGCACGTGGGACGGCAGATCATCTCGGCCGCGCGCGGTCGGCCCGTGACGGCCTTCTCCTACCGCGACCCGGGGATCATGGCCACCGTCGGCAAGGGGCAGGCGGTGCTGCAGCTCGCCAACGGGCTCACCATGCACGGGTTGCCTGCCTGGCTGGCGTGGGTGCTGATCCACGTGTCGTACCTGCTGGGCGGGCGTAACCGGGCCAGCGTGCTGCTCAACTTCTTCTGGCGTTACCTGGGCCCGCGCCGCACCGCCGCCGCCGTCGCCGAGTAGCCCGACGAGCAGGCCGGGCCGGGCGGGACGTCAGAGCGGCCGGGAGAGCGCGGTGGCGAGGGCGGCGAGGCCGAGATCCAGATCCGGCTCGGGGATGTTGAGCGCGGGCCGGAGCCGGACCGAGCGCGGCCCGCACGGCAGCACGACCACGCCCTCGTCCTCGCGCAGCCGCGTCACCAGCGTGTCGCGCTCGGCCGCGCCCCGCAGGTCGAAGGCGCACATGAGACCGCGGCCGCGGACGTTGGAGAGCGTCTCCGGGTGCTCGGCCTCCAGCTTGGTGAGCCCTTCCAGGAGCAGCGCGCCGACCGTGCCCGCGCGGGCGATCAGCCCCTCGCGTTCGACGATCTCCAGGATGCCCCGGCTGCGCACCATGTCGACGAGGCCGCCGCCCCAGGTGGAGTTGATGCGGCCGCTGGTGGTGAAGACGTTGTCGGGCACCTGTTCCACGCGGCGTCCGGCCATGATGCCGCCCACCTGGACCTTCTTGGCGAACGCCACCACGTCGGGCTCGAGCCCCAGTTGCTGGTAGGCCCACGGCGTGCCGGTGGTGCCGCCGCCGGTCTGGACCTCGTCCAGGATGAACAGGGCGTCGTGCTCGTGGCACAGGGCCTGCATGGCCTGCAGGAACTCGGCGCGCATGTGGTTGTCGCCGCCCTCGCCCTGGATGGGTTCGGCGATGAAGCAGGCGATGTCGTGCGGATGCGCCTCGAAGGCCGCCCTGGCCTGGGCGAGCGCCCGTTCCTCGGCCGCCTCCACGTCGCCGTGGTGAATGGCGGGGACGTCGATGCGCGGCCAGTCGAACTGCGGAAAGCGGTCGGTCTTGCCCGGTTCGGTATTGGTCAGGCTCAGTGTGTAGCCGCTGCGGCCGTGGAAGGCCTTGGTGAGGTGGAGTACTTTGCCGCCGAGGTCTCGCGAACGGCCTTCCGCCTCATTCTTACGACTCTTCCAGTCGAAAGCGGTTTTCAGCGCGTTCTCCACCGCCAACGCCCCGCCCTCGACGAAGAACAGCCGCGGGAGCGCCGGATCACCCAGCACGCGGGTGAACGTGTCGACGAAGTCCGCCAGCTGCTCGGTGTAGATGTCGGGATTGGCCGGCTTGTTGCGGGCGATCTCGCCGAGCAGGGCGGTGAACTCCGGGTCGAAAGGCGGGTTCACGCCCAGCGGCGCGGACGCGAAGAAGGTGTAGAAGTCCAGGTAGCGGCGGCCGTTACGGGCGTCGACGAGCCACGATCCGCGGCTGCGGCCCAGATCGAGCACGAGCCGGTAGCCGTCGACGAGCAGATGGCGGGAAAGGCGGGTGTGTACGTCCATGTCTCCTCCACGGTGAGCCAGACATGCCATACGTTCCCCGTGGGAACGCCGATATATCCGAAAAATTTACGGCAACCCGGCGTTACGCGCGAGGTTCTTCACCCGGAAGGAAAGAACGATCATCGTGATGCCGTACAGGAGCGCGAAGATCCCGAGCAGCCAGGCGAGGCTGATCATGCCCGCCCCCGGCCAGACGATCAGCAGCACGCCGACGATCACCGACAGAATGCCGCCGACGATGAGCATCCACTCATTGGTGATCGCCTTGCGGAGCTGAATGCCCGCGACGATCTCCGCCACCCCGGCGAAGATCGCCCAGAAGGCGATGAGATACAACAACGCCAACGACGTGATTCCCGGCCAGACAAAGGCCACAATCCCGGCCAATATCCCGATAATTCCGGAGAAAATCAGCCAGCCGCGCGACCCCTGCCCGTGCCTGAACCCGGCGAACAACGAGAACGCCCCGCTCACGATGGCGTACGCGCCGAAGCAGATCACCAGCACCAGCACCGTGATCGCGGGCCAGAACAGCGCCAGCACGCCGAAGACGACGGCCGCGATCCCGCGCACGAGCAGCAGCCACCAGTTCCTGGAGAAGCCCGCCAAGCCGGCCGCGCCGACCGGTCCCATCGCACCCATAGTGAGGGTGTCTTCCCCCGGCGGCGGAGAAAGCACCGGCCGGCGGGCCAAGGCAGGCCAGAGGCGGGTCAAATGATCGTGACGCGCACTCCCACCGTGCCCGCGCGGCCCCTGCGCAGCGTGCTGAACAGCAGCACGACGCGGCCGGACAGCCCGTACTTGCGCTTGAGCAGCCCGCGCACCCGCTCGGTGCCCGCCGCGTCGAGCACTTCGGCCCGCCCCTTGACCTGGCTGCCGTGGGTCCTGCCGCGCACGTCGCAGCCCGCCACGGCGACCTCGGGGTTGTTCCCGATCCGCTTGATCTTCGCCGAGGCCGCGACGGTCCAGAAGACCAGCGCGTCACCGTCTCGTGCCACCCAGACGGGCGTCGGGACGGGCGTGCCGTCCTTGCGATAGGTCGTCACCGAGACGTACTGCTCGTCCCCGAGCGCGGCAAGATTGTTCACACGTGCGAGTAGACCACGATCGACACCGCGATGTACTGCACCAGATAGGCCGCGATGGTGAAAGCGTGGAAGACCTCGTGAAATCCGAACCAATCGGGCGAAGGGTCGGGCCGGCGCAGGCCGTACACGACGGCTCCCGCGGAGTAGAAGACGCCGCCGACGGCCACCAGCACCACGGCGGCCACGCCCGCGCCCTCGACCAGCTGCGGCATGACGAAGATCGCGGTCCAGCCGAGCCCGAGGTAGAGCACGGTGTACAACCAGCGCGGCGCGCCCATCCAGAACACCCGGAACAACACCCCGGCCAGCGCGCCGCCCCAGATCACGCCGAGCACCGTCCAGCGGGCCGCGCCGTCCAGCGCCAGCAGGGTGAAGGGCGTGTAGGTGCCCGCGATGATCAAATAGATGTTGGCGTGGTCGAACCTGCGCAGCGCCTCGGCCAGCCTGGGGCCCAGACGTCCCCGGTGATAGGTGGCCGAGATGCCGAACAGCAACGCCGAGGTGATCGCGTACACGGCCGAGGCCAGCCGCGCCTGCAGGGTGGGGCCGAGCGCCACGAGCACGAACCCGGCGACCAGCGTCACGGGCAGTGCTCCTGTGTGCAACCAGCCACGCAGCCTCGGCTTCACGGTGATGGTCGTCATGAAACCTACGGTAGCGTAGGTTAGCGCCCTTGATCCGCCGTGGTGTGGCAGGTCACAGTCCGTTCAGGAAGCGGGCCGCGAGTGGCGCCGCCACCGCGCCGCCGCCGCCCCCGTTCCGTACGAACACGCAGAAGGCCAGGTCACCGCGGTAGCCGATGAACCAGGCGTGCGACTCGTCGCCCTCCACCTCGGCCGTGCCGGTCTTGCCGGCCACGCCTTCCGGCAGCCCGGCGGCGCCGGCCGTGCCGTGGTCGACGACGGCCGCCATCATCTCCCGCAGCGCGGCCACGATCTCCGGGTGGATCGCCACCGGGGCGTGCGGCGGGCTGTCCAGCCGGCGTACCTGGGCCGCCGACAGCAGCCGCGGCGAGCGCCAGGTGCCGTTCTGCACCGCCGCCGCGATCGCGGCCATGCACAGCGGGCTGGCCTGCACCGTGCCCTGGCCGATGGCGTCCAGGGCGAGCTCGTTCAGGTCGCCGGCGTCCTCCATCGAGCCGCAGGTGCCGCCCACGCCGGTGGCGATCGGCCGGGCGAAGCCCCACGCCTCGGCCACCTCGCGCAGCTCGCTCAGCGTGAGTTTGGTCGTGGCCTGCTCGACGAACGTGGTGTTGCAGGAGTAGGCGAACGCGTCGGCGAAGCTCACCAGGCCGCGGTCCACCTCGCCGTCGTTGACGTACGGCTGGTGCTCCGGGATCGAGTAGCTGCCCGGGCAGCCCAGCTCGTCGGACGGCGACATCCCGGCCCCGAGCAGCGCGGCCGCCGTGATCGTCTTGAACGTCGAGCCGGGCGGGAAGACGTCCTCGATGGCGCTGTAGTTGTCGGTCAGCCGGTCGGCCAGGGCCAGGATCTCGCCGGTGCTCGGGCGTAAGGCGATGATGGCCGCGTCGGGGGTGTCGTCCAGCGCCCGGGCGGCGGCGGCCTGCACGGCGCGCGAGAGCGTGGTGCGCTCGTGCTCCGCCTCGGCCGCGATGCTCTTGAGCCGCTTGGGCGGCCGCCCCGGCTGCTGCGCGACCAGCTCCCAGCCGTGGTTGGCGCTTTCGAACTCGGGTCTGAGCGCGGCGAGGTAGGCCTCGGCGTAGCTGTCGTTGGGGATCTTGCTGCCTTCCCTGGTGACGAGCTCGACCGGGGCGGCGGCGATCTCGTTGAGCTCCAGCGTGCCGCCGTCCTTGAGCAGCGGGTGCAGCGTCTCGGGCGCCCAGATCACCTTCCACGCCCTGTCGCGCACGCCCAGCCGCAGCGTCGACTCGAACGGCCAGGCGCCGAACTCGCGCAGCGTCCTGACCCCGCCGAACGGCACCTCGGCCGCATTCTCGCCGGTGCTCTTCAGCTGCCCCAAGGTCAGTTCCAGCGACTCCACGTGCAGTTTCTCCGACAGCGCGAAGTGCCGCGAGACGAAGTCGCCCGGCGGCCGGTCCACCAGCCGCGCCATGGCGCCGAAGTCGGATCTGCGCCAGGCCGCGAAGTACGCCGCCGCGATGTTCGCCGCGCTCCCCCTCACCCGGTCCGCGGCCAGGATCGCGAACGCGGCCGCCCCGAATACCGCGAGAAGCGCGCTAACGAGCACAATCAGCCTTCGTCGTCGCATACGGTTCTCCCAGGAGGGGATCAGCGTGGCACGTGGACAGCGGGAACCGATGCCCGGCCGGTACCCGGTGACGTTCGGCGAGGTCGAACTGCTCCGGGATCTGGACAGGCAGGACGGCTGGGTGCTGTCCAAGGATGGCGTACCGCAGTCGTACGTCGATCTACAAGACCCCACATATCTGGAATTCGAGTACGTACGCCTCATGGCCGACGTCATCGACCTGCTCGACGAGGGCCCGCTGAGCTGCGTGCACGTGGGCGGCGGAGCCTGCACGATCCCCCGTTACGTGACCGCCACCCGCCCCGGCTCCAGGCACATCGTGATCGAGCCCGACGACCGGCTGGTCGACCTGGTGCGCGAACAGCTCGACCTGCGCTCGGTGCCCAAGCTCAAGGTCATCGTCCAGGGTGGCCGCGAGGGCACCGCCAAGATCTGGGACGACTCGGCCGACCTGTTCGTCCTGGACGCCTTCACCGGCGCCACCATGCCGGTCGAGCTGGCCACCGCCGAATACATGGGCGACATCGCCAGGGTGCTGCGTCCCGACGGCACGCTGCTGATCAACCTGGCCGACGGCAAGGGCCTGGCGTTCGCCAAGCGGCTGCTGGCCACCGTGCGCGGCACGTTCCGGCACGTGGTGCTGCTGGCCGAGCCCGGCGTGATGCGCGGGCGGCGCTTCGGCAACCTGATCGTCGCCGCCTCGCGCGCCGAGCTGCCGATCGGCGAGCTGACCCGGCGTGCCGCCGGCGGGCTCACGCAGGCCCGCTGCGTCCAGGGCGACGCGCTGACCAACTTCGTGGCCGGCGCCTACCCCATCAAGGACGGCGACCCGGTGCTCGCCCCCGTGCCGCCGCCCGCCGTCTTCGGCTGATCAGGCGATCACGAGGGTCCCAGGTACGCCAGCACGGCGGCCACCCTGCGGTGCACGTCGCCGCTGTTCTCCAGCCCGAGCTTGGTGAAGATGGCGTTGACGTTCTTCTCCACCGAGGAGATCGACAGGTGCAGCGCCTTGGCGATGGCCGAGTTGGAGCGCCCGTGCGCCATCTCGCGCAGCACGTCGCGTTCCCTGGGGGTCAGCGCCTCCCGCTGGCCGCGCACGTCCCGCTTGGCCAGCAGCCCTTCGACCACCTTCGGGTCGATCACCGAGCCGCCCGACGCCACCGCCCTGATCGCGCCGAGCAGTTCGTCCAGGTCGCCGACCCGGTCCTTGAGCAGGTAGGCGAAGCCCGCGGTGCCGTGCTTGAACAGCTCGAACGCGAACAACGCGTCGGAGAACTGCGACAGCACGACCACGCCGACGCCCGGGTGCTCGGCGTGCACGCGGTGGGCCGCGTCGATGCCCTCGAACCCCTGACGCCACGCGCCGCCCGGCATCCTGATGTCGGTGATCACCACGTCGGGGGCGAGCCTGCGCACCGCGTCGAGCAGTTCGTCGGCGTTGCCCACCGCGCCGACCACCGTCGCCTCGCCGGACATCTCCAGCAACTGGCGGGTGCCCTCCCTGACGAGATAGTGGTCGTCGGCCACCACGATCCTGATCCGGTCAGGCATCGACCGGCACCCAGGCGTTCATCCTTGTTCCCTTCCCCTGCTCACTGTGCAGCTCCAGCCCGCCGCCGAGCGCGTCGAGCCGGTCGGCCAGCGTGGCCAGGCCCCGGCGCTGGACGCCGGCCAGGCCGAACCCTCTGCCGTCGTCGGCCACGGTGGCCCGCAGCCGTCCGCCCGCGTGTTCGAGCCGCACCTCGATGGCGCTCGCGCCGGCGTGCTTGAGCGCGTTGGCCACCGCCTCGCTCACCGTGAAGTACATCGCGCCCTCGATCTCATCGGCGTAGCGCCTGGCACGCAGCCCGGGCTCGGCGGTCACGGTGGTGTGCACCGGCAGCCGGGAGCAGCGTTCCTCCACGGCCTCGACCAGCCCGCCCTGGCTGAGCACCGACGGGTGGATGCCGGCGGCCAGCTCGCGCAGGTCCTGCAAGGTCTGACGGGCCTGTTCACGCAGGCCGGCGAGCAGGTCCTGGCCGCCGCGCGCCCCGGACGCGCGCGCCGCCGCCGGCTGCTCGCCCATCGCGCGGGCCAGTTCGAGCCCGGCGATGAGCGCGACGAGCTGCTGCTGCACGCCGTCGTGGATGTTGCGCTCGATACGCCGCCGCTCGGCCTCCTGGGCGTTGACCAGGCGGGTGATCAGCCCGGCGTTCTGGATGGCCAGGCCGACGGGCACGGCCAGCGCCGCCAGCAGCCGACGGTCCTCGGCGGTCAGCCGGCCGCCGTTGCGCGGGCCGCACTCGATCCGGCCCTGGCCGCGTACGGGCAGGGTCAGCACCGGCTCGCCCTCCTCCTGCCCAGACACCACCCGGGTGCCGTCGGGCAGCGTGACGGCGGCCCAGCGCACGTCCAGCCCGCCGCGTACGGCGCCGGCCAGCCGGTCGAGCTGTTCCACCGGCTCGGGCGTCTCGGCCAGCGCGCTGCCCAGGTCGGTCAGCACCTCGTCCACCGTGGGCCGCAGGTCGAAGATCAGGTGCAGCCGCGAGCCGCGCAGGCCCAGCCGCAGGTCGAGCAGCCGGTACCGGACGATCGCCACCAGGATGGCGGCAGGCAGGGAGCCGATCGTGGTCAGCAGCCCGAGCACGGCGAACACCGGGTGCGCGTTGCCGGTCAGATAGACGACCAGCGCCACGAAACCGACCACGTTCGCGGCCGTGCCCGCGACCATCCACGTGTACTGCCCGCGCTCGGGCGGCAAGGCCCGCCGCCGGCGCACGACCAGGCCGATCAGCACGACCAGGCCCACGATGACGGCCAGCGCCTGACCGAGGCCGGAGGCGAACACGGCCACCAGGCCGTGCGGGGTGATCGGGTTGTCCCCGCCCCCGGGCAGGAACGGCAGGAACACGTTGCCCAGCGTGTGCAGCGCGACCGCCACCGCGCCCAGCCAGGCGACCGGCCGCCACCGGCGCGACGGCAACCGGCCGTCGGGGAAGAGCAGCGGGATGAAGATCCAGGTCAGCCCGTAGAACACGGTCATCATCGCCGACAGCGCGACGGAGAGGTGCGACGGACCGAACCGTACGGTCCACCCGGTGCCGAACGCGCCCAGCCCCAGGAAGAGCGCCGCAGCCAGCAGCAGCCAGCCGTAACGCAGCTCCGGCCGCCGGACCGCGAGCAGGAATCCCAGCCCGGGCAGGACGAGGGCGAGCACGATGAACACCCACTGCAGGGGAGCCGCGCTCTCCAGCAGCGTGCCCGCGATCACGCCGGCGCCCGCGATCGACGCCAGCGAGCCGGCGATCAGCCTCGCATTCATAGACCACCATCGTCAGGAGGGATCGCCGGGACGTCTATGAGGTTAACCGCACATTCGGCGCAGGCAGCCTCACCTGCGGAACGACGGCGGGCACGGTGGGCCGGGCACCCTCGCCGGGGCTGGGATGGAGGCACGTCCCAACCGTCGAAGGAGTTCTCATGGCGAAGTCGAAACTGCTCGCGGCCGTCCTGGCGGCGGCCGCCGCGGTGACCGGCTGCGGCGGCCCGCCCGCGGCCACCCAGGCGGGCACCCAGACGGGCACCCAGGCAGGCACAGAGACGGGCACGCAGGCGGGCACACAGACGGGCACCACCGCACCGCCCACGAGCACCGCGCCGCCGGCCGAGATCCCGGACACGCCGCTCGGCGACGGGCTCCGCTGGGTGATCGACGCCTCCGCCCGCGCCCCCATCGCCCAGGACGAGCTGACCGCGCGCTTCTCCGCCGACTTCCTCGCCCAGATCTCCGCCGCCCAGGTCAACCAGCTGCTGATGGCGCTCAAGGGCCTGCGGGTGGAGCAGGTGACCATCGTCCACGACAAGGCGCTGTCGGCGGTGATCGCCGTCGGCGGCAAGCGCGGCAACCTGCAGCTCTCCATGGACGACGCGGGCAAGATCAACGGCCTGGGCGCGCAGGAGGAGCAGCCCCCGCCGCCCGCGCCGAAGAGCTGGGGCCAGCTGGAGCGCCGGCTCAAGAAGGCCGCGCCCGGGGCCGGGTTCGTCGCCGCCGAGCTGACCAGGGGCGGTGACTGCCGCCAGGTGCGCGCCGTCTCGTCGGAACGGGAGCGCCCGCTCGGCTCCATGGTCAAGCTGTACGTGCTCGGCACGGTCAGCGAGCAGATCGAGCGCGGCAGGTTCCGCTGGGACACCGAGCTGACGATCAAGCCGGAGCTGAAGAGCGTGCCCAGCGGCGTGCTGCAGGACCGGCCGGACAACAGCCGGGTCACCGTGTTCGAGGCCGCCGAGCTGATGATCTCGATCAGCGACAACACGGCCACCGACCTGCTGCTGCACCACGTCGGCAGGAAGGCGGTCGAGCGCACGATGCGCAGGTGGGGCGTGCGCGACGAGCGCAACCTGCCGCTGCTGTCGACCAGGGAGCTGACCGTGCTCAAGGGCGCCGACTACCCCCGGCACGCCGAGCGCTACCTGTCGCTCGACGTGCCGGGCAGGCGCGCCTACCTGGCCGACGTCGTCGCCGGCGTCCCGCTGACGCGGATCATCCCCTGGAGCGGGCCGCGCGAGCTCGACACCATCGAGTGGTTCGCCTCACCCGCCGACGTCTGCCGCGCGCACGCCGAGCTGGCCAGGCTGGACGACCCCAAGGTCGGCGAGGCGATGACGGCCGGCGGGCCCGCGCTGAAGCTGGACGAGAACCGGTGGTCCCGGATCTGGTTCAAGGGCGGCGCCGAGCCCGGCGTCTACGACCTGAGCTTCAGCGCCAGGCACGCCGACGGCCGGACGTTCGCGGTCACGTTGATGGCGACGGGGGCCTTCGACGAGATGCGCGCCGCTCAGGAGTTCCCCGCGCTCGCCGCCGGCGCGTTCGAGCTGGCCCGCAGGCACTCCTGAGCGAGGTCCAGGAACAGCGCGGACGACCAGCCGAACCCTGAGGTCGCCCGCCCGGCCCGGCGGCCGGTCAGCGGGTTCCAGTACTCGTACAGGCCGCCGCCGTCGCGCACCATGGCCAGCGTCCTGGCGGCCAGCTCGGCGGCCACGTCCTGGTGACCGGAGCGGCGCAGGCCCTCGATGAGCAGGTAGTTGACGTTCAGCCAGACCGGGCCGCGCCACATGGCGTCCTGGTCGAAGCCGGGGTCGTCGAAGGCGACCGTGGGCACCGGGCGCTCGGCCCAGAAGCTCGGCGAGGTGAGGTCGGCGACCAGCCGGCCGGCGATCTCGGCCGGGAGCCTGCCGGTGAACAGCGGCATCAGGTCGAGCGGGGTGCGCACCTCGGCTCCCGGGGTGACGAACCTGGTCCCGTTCCAGCGGCGCTCGACCATCAGGTCCACCAGCGCCTGGGCGGCCTCCCGCCACCGGGCCGCGTCGTCGTCGCGGCCCAGCGCGGCGGCGATGTCGGCCAGGCGGTCGTACTGCAGGGCCAGGTAGGAGTTCAGGTCGGGCGGCTCGGCCCGGGGGCCGTGGTCCCAGATCGGGCTGTCGTCCAGGCCGGAGGAGTACGGGTGCAGGTATTCGGCCAGGCCGTCGCCGTCCGGGTCGGAGCAGGCGAACCACCACCGCTGGGAGCGGACGAGCGGTTCGTACACCTCGGCCAGGAAGCCGAGGTCGGGGTCCACCTCGTGGATCTTCCACACCGCCCAGGCGGTGAGCGGGGGCTTGGTGACGGGCACCACGTCGCGGTTCGGCTCGCCGCCGACGTGCTGGGCCAGCCTGGCCAGGTCGGACCTGGGCAGGTCGGTGGTCTCGCTGAGCACGCCGTGGTCGTGCACGACGTCCGGGATGAGGCCGTCGGGCCGCTGGTTGTCGAGCAGGATGCGGATCTGCTCCCTGGCCAGGGCGGGGTCGGCGTGCCTGAGCGCGATGGCGTGGAAGTAGGAGTCCCAGTTCCACAGGCCGACGTAGCCGTACTTGGACGGGATCAGCGACTCCCTGCCCCGAATGTCCACCAGGTTCACGGCCAGCGTCCACCACGCCTGCCTGGCGCGTTCGCGCAGGTCGTCGGGGACCTCGGGCATCCGGGCGAACCAGGAGTCCCAGCGGGCGGCGGCGGCCTCCAGGACCCCCTTCCGCTCGCCGGGTTCGCCCACCAGCGTGAGGCAGCCGGTCACGGCCGCCTCGCCGCCGTCCCAGACCGCCCGCGCGCCGTCGCCGAGCAGGACGATCGTCTCAGCGTCGGCGAAGGCCATGGCCACGCCGCCGTCGAACTCCACCCGGTCGGGCAGCGCCCGGCGGACCCGCAGCTCCTCGCCATCGGCGAACAGGCGCAGACCCTTGAGCACGGTCGTCTCGCTCAGCCTGGTCTCGTAGCGGGCCTCGGCGATCCACAGGGAGCCGTCGTCCGCGGCCATGACGAGCAGGCGCGAGCCCCGGTCGGTGAACGGGCGCTCTCGCAGGTCGAGCATCTAGCGTCCTCCCAGGCCTGATGCGGCCATCGAGTTGATGATCCTCCGCTGCCCGATGAGGAACGCGATCAGCGTCGGCACCACGGCGAGCGCCGCGGCGGCGAGCTGCAGCCCGTAGTCGGCCGCGCCGTACTGCTCGGCGAACTGGCTGAGCAGCAGCGGGACCGTGTTCAGCTCGGCGGAGTTGATGAAGACCAGCGGATAGAAGAAGGAGTTCCAGGAGGCGAGGAAGGCGATGATGCCCAGCGCGCCGAGCCCCGGCCTGATGTTGGGCAGGACGATGCTCCAGAAGCAGCGCCAGCGGCCGGCGCCGTCGATCCTGGCCGCCTCCTCCAGCTCCACCGGCACCGCCCTGATGAACTGGCGCAGCAGGAACACCGCGAACGGGTTCGCCACCGTCGGGAAGATCAGCGCCAGGTGGGAGTCCACCCAGCCGACCTGGGCCAGCATCAGGTACAGCGGCACGATCGTCACCTGCATCGGCACCATCTGCGTGGCCAGGAACACCACGAACAGCACCCCGGAGCCGCGGAACTTGATCCGGGCGAAGGCGTAGGCCGCCATGGCCGAGGTGAGCAGCGTCAGCGCGACGTTCAGCACCGCGATGTAGATGCTGTTCCAGTACGCCTGCCCGAACGGCACAGTCGCCAGCGCGTCGGGGTAGTTCGCCCACCGCCACGGGTCGGGCAGCCAGGACAGCGGGTCGCGCAGGAGCTGCTTGGTGCCCTTGAAGGACATCAGCAACATCCAGACGAACGGGAACAGCATCGCCAGCCCGCCGACCGCGAGCGCGGCGTGCAGGGCCACCTGCCGTGATCTCATGACAGGTCCTTCACGAGTCGTAGTGGACGAAGCGCTTCTGCGCGGCGAACTGGACCAGCGTCACGACCAGCGTGAGCACCAGCAGGAGGAGGGCGGCCGCGCTGCTCATGCCGAACTCGAACTCGCCGAATCCCAGGTCCCAGACGCGGTAGACGATGGTCTGCGCGCCCTCGTTGTCACCCGGGTCGACGAGCACGTAGATCAGGTCGAACGCCTGCAGCGAGCTGATCACCGCCACCACGGTGGAGAAGAAGATGGTCGGCGACAGCAGCGGCAGCGTGACCGAGCGGAAGATGCGGAACCCGCCGGCGCCGTCGATCCTGGCCGCCTCGACCACCTGGGGCGGGATGGTCTGCAGCCCGGCCAGGAAGATCACCACGTTGAGCCCGAGCGACGACCAGATCGTCACCACCGCGATGGCCACGATCACCCAGCCGGTGTCGAGCAGCCAGTCGGGGCCCTGGACGCCGAACCAGTCGCGCAGCGTGTTGTTCAGCACGCCGTTCTCGTCGCTGGCCAGGATGACCTGCCAGATCACCGCGATGGCCACCGAGCTGGTGACGACCGGCATGAAGTACAGGATGCGGTAGAACGCGCTGCCCTTGACGCTGTTCAGCCCCACCGCGATCAGGATCGCCAGGCTCAGGCCGATGGGCACGGTCAGCACCATGAGCTTGATCGTGTTCCACACGGCCAGGCCGAACTCGGGGTCGGTGAGCTGGGCGGCGAAGTTGTCGAAGCCGACCCATTCCTTCTCGCCGAGCCCGTCCCACTTCATGAAGGCCAGCACGATCGCGAAGATCAGCGGGCCGATCAGGAACAGCGTCAGGGCGAGGACCTGCGGCGCCAGGAAGAACGCCGCCCACCAGCCGTCCCTGTCGCGCCATCGGGGCCCGGCGCCGCCGCCCGCCGGGCGGCGGGCGGCGGCGGCCTTGGGGGCCCCGGCCTCGGTGAGGGCGGCCACGGCTAGCTCTTCGCGCTCTCGACGAGCTGCTGGAGCTGGGTCATGCCCTCGTCGAAGCCGACCTTGCCCTGCCAGACCTTCATCAGGTGCTCGTTGATGTCGGCGGTCAGGCCGGGCACGCTGACCTCGTCGGCGTAGTTGGCGAAGCCGGTGTCACGCACGTCGAGGAACGTCTGGGCGTGCGCCGGGTAGTTCTCGGCCAGCACGATCTGCTCGGCGCCCTTGATGGACGGCACCGCGCTGCCGCCCTTGAGCCTGATCGCCTGCCCCTCCTTGCTGACGAACTCGCTGAGGAACGCGAACGCCTCCTTGGGCGCCTTCGTGTCCTTGTTGATCGACAGGTACGAGGCGGCCACCGCGCCCGGCATCGGCTCGCCGGTCTCCGACGGGAACGGGACGATGTCGTAGTTCTCCCGCTCGCCGCCCTTGTCGATGATCGGGATCATCCACCGGCCGCCGGCGAAGAAGCCGACCTTGTGCTTGAGGAACTGGGTGTTGGCGCCGTTGCTCGCGGGCAGGATGTCGGCGCTCAGGAACGTCTTGTCCGCATAGCCCTTGGCCAGCGTCTCCAGGGCCTGGCGCGACTTGGGGTCGGTGGTGGCGACGTACTTGCCGCCGTCCCAGATCTTGCCGCCGAAGCCGTTGATCACCGAGTACGTGGAGCCGTACCAGTTCCAGAAGATGGAACCGCCCTTGCCCGCCGCCTTGAGCTTGGTGTTCATCTCCAGGTACTTGGCCATCGTCCACTGCTTGGCCTCGTGCAGCGCGGCCGGGTCCTCGGTGATGCCGGCGTCCTTGAGCGCCTGCTTGTCGAACCAGAGGACCTCGGGGTTGACGTCGTTCGGGACGCCGTAGATCTTGCCGTCCTTCTTCGCGCCGCCGTACACGCCTTCGAAGAAGTCTTCCGGCTTGCTCTTGGACTCGGCGGTGGCGAGCTGGTCGTTGAGCGGGCTGACCACGCCGGCCTGGACGAACTTGCCGATGTTGTCGTCGCCCACGAAGAACACGTCGGGCGCCGTCTTGCTGGTGAGCTGGGTGAGGAGCTTGGGGTGGTAGTCCTCGTACTTGGCCACCGTCTCCATCTTGAGCTTGATGTTCGGGTAGCGCTTCTCGAAGTCCTTGGTGAAGCCTTCGAAGAGCTTCACGTCCTCCGCCGAGCCCCAGGTGGACCAGCGGATGGTGACCGGGCCCGCGGCGTCGCCCGAATCGGGGACGCCGGGGGCGCCGCCACCGCCGCTGCAGGCGGTGGACGCGACGGCGAGCAGGCCCAGAACGGCCAGTGCACGCTTCATGTTCGGCTCCTTGGGGGTGTTTCCGGGGGGTGAAAAGGGAGTTAGGCGAGCCCGCCGCCGTCGACGACGAGAGCGGATCCGGTGATGTAGCTGGCGGCGTCGCCCGCCAGGAAGAGCACGGCCTGGGCGATCTCGTCCGGGCTGCCCGAGCGGCCCATCGGCCGGTCGGCGGCGTCGGCCTCGAACGCGGCCCAGTCCTCGTTGAGCTGCCTGGCCTCGTCACGCAGCATCGGGGTGTCGGTGTCGCCGGGGTTGACGGAGTTGACCCGGATGCCGGCCTTGGCGTGGTCGATGGCCAGGGCGCGGGCCATGTTCACCACGGCCGCCTTGGAGGCGCAGTAGGAGATGGCGTTGCCGCCGCCCTTGAGCCCCCAGCCGGAGCCGGTGTTGACGATCGAGCCGCCGTCGGTCATGGCCGGGATGGCGTACTTGCACATGAGGAACACCGAGCGCACGTTGACCGCCATGACCCGGTCCCATTCGTCCACGTCGAGGTCGAGCGCGGTGGTGCGGCGGATGATCCCGGCGTTGTTGAACAGCACGTGCAGGCCGCCGAACGTGCCGGTGGCGGTCTCCACGATCCTGCGGCAGTCGTCCGCCGCCGAGACGTCGCCCTGGACGGCCACCGCCGCGCCGGCCGCCTCGGGCAGCGCGGCGATCTCCTTGACCGTCCGCTCGGCGCCGGCGCCGTCGATGTCGGCGACGACGACCTTGGCGCCCTCCTTGGCGAACAGCAGCGCCGTGGCGCGGCCGATGCCCGAGGCACCCCCGGTGACGATCGCGACCTTGCCCTCGAGCGTGTTCATCCGTGGAACTCCTTACCTGCCGCCTCGATGCGGTAAATCGTGCTTTCGCGGTATCCAGTGATCACCTGGACGTGTCCGCTCACCTTCTGGTCCAGTTCGTCGTCGCCGCTGTCGGCCAGCAACGCCCGTCCGCCCAGCGCGGCCAGCTTCTGCTGGGTGGCCAGCACCACCAGCCGCTCCCCCGCGCCGCCGGCGTTCAGCACGGCGTCGAGCACCCGGGGCGAGACCTGCTGGTTGCCCCGGCCGAGCACGAAGCCCTGCCCGCCGATCACCGACAGCACCACGACCGTCTCCCGCTCGCGCACCAGCGCGAGCAGGTCGGACTCGCCGACGTCGGCCGCCGTCAGCGTGCCCAGGCCGCGGTCGCCGGACTCGACGACGTCCACGCCGAGCAGCGTGGTGGCGAGCCCGAGCTCCCTGCCGACCGCCAGCGTGGTCGCGCCGGGGCCGAGCACGTAACGCACGCCCGGCCGCATCCTGGCCACGACCTCGCGGGCGATGCCCTCGGCGGTGGCCGGGGCCGCGCTGGACGAGCCGACCTTGCGCCCGGCCAGCGCCGCCCGGGCGGCGGGCACCCGGAGCGTGCCGTACAGGCGCGGGCTGACCAGGCCGTGCCGGTAGCGTTCCTCGTCGAGGTCGACGACCTCGGCCTCGGTCAGCGGCCCCGGCGCGGCCAGGAAGTCCGCGGCCAGGAACCCGGCGGCGGCCGGGCTGAGCGCGAAGCAGCCGGAGTAGACCTTCACCCCGGCCGGGATGCCGAGCACCGGCGGCGCCTGGTCGCCGAGCGGCCGCACGGCGTCGAGCACGTCCCTGGCCGTGCCGTCGCCGCCGGCGAACAGCAGCAGGTCCACGCCGGCCAGCGCGGCGACCGCGGCCCGCGTGTCGGCCGCCGAGGTCTCCCCCTGCGCGGCCACGCTCACCAGCTCGGCGGGGACTCCGGCGCTGTGCTCGCCCATCGCGCCGGCGACCGTGACGACCCGGACGTCCGGCCGGCGGGCCAGCAGGGTGCGCATGGCGCGCGCCGCCCGCTCGGCCGCCCGCGGCGTGGCCCCTCTGGCCAGGGCCTCGCGCTGGACGTCCGCGCCGTCGCTGCCCTTGAGCCCGGCCGCGCCGCCGAGCCCGGCGACCGGGTTCACGATCAGCCCGACAGAGCTCGTTCCCATGGGTCAGTCCCTCGCGCTCAGGTGCTTGCGCACGTAGGCGCGCCAGGTGGGCGCCCACTGCTTGGGGTCGTCCAGCGGGGTCATGTCGATCTTGTGGACGGTCTGGTTGTACGGCGCGCCCTTGACGAACTCGGGGTCGCGCCTGGCCTCATCCGCGACGTGCGCCAGGATGGCCGCGTACTCGTCGAGGTCCTCGCGCGAGTATGACTCGGTCGGCTCCAGCGTGAACGGCTCGGGCACCAGGTACGGGTGGTGGCTGGTCCAGTAGTGGACGCCGAAGTCCGCGGCCCGGACGCCGATCTCCTCCGAGTGCACCCCGGTCTCCTCCGACAACTCCTGCCAGGAGTAGCGGACCTGCTCGATCCTGCGCTGGTCCCACGGCGCGGACGCGCCCGGAATTTGCAGGATCTTGTGCATCAGGTAGTTGTTGTTCAGCACCGCGGTCTCGGCGACCTCGCGCAGGCCCTCGGCGCCGAGCGCCATGATCCACGCGTACGCCCTGACGATGTTCGGCGTCACGCCGAGGAACGGCCTGATCTTGCCGACCGTCTTCTCCGGGGTCTCCAGCCCGTACGCCGACCCGTCGAACGACACCACAGGACCCGGCAGGAACGGCTCCAGCGCGGGCGAGACGCCGCAGGCGCCGGCCGCCGGGCCGCCGCAGGCGTGCGGCGTGGAGAACGTCTTGTGCAGGTTGAAGTGGCACAGGTCGAACCCGGCGTCGCGGGCCCTGGTGATGCCCAGGATGCCGTTGGCGTTGGCCTGGTCGTAGCAGGCCAGGCCGCCGACCGAGTGCACCAGGTCGACGAACTCCTTGATGCGGGAGTTGTAGATGCCGGTGTCCTCCGGGTTGGTGATCATCAGGGCGGCGGTGCGCGGGCCGATGGCGGCGCGCAGGGCCTCGATGTCCGGGTAGCCGTCGGCGTCCGGCATCAGCGTGATGACCTCGTAGCCGGCCGTCTTGGCGCAGGCCGCGTTCGACGGGTGCGAGAACATCGTGGTGATGACCTGGTCGCGGTGGCTCTCGCCGTTGGCCGCGTGGTAGGCGCGGATCATCGCGATGTTGGCGTAGATGGCGGCCGAGCCGGAGCCCGGCTGCAGCGACACGCGCGACATGCCGGAGATCTCGGCCAGCATCCGCTCAAGACGCCAGTAGATCTCCAGCACGCCCTGCACGGTGTCCTCGTGCTGCAGCGGGTGCAGCTCGGCGATCGCGTTGGCGAACTGGTCGTTGACCTTGGGGCTGTACTTCATCGTGCAGGTGCCCTGGCCGACGTCGATGTTCAGGTCGACGCCCAGGTTCTCCTGCGACAGGCGCAGGTAGTGGCGCAGGACGTGCAGCTGCGACATCTCGGGCAGCTTCGGCGCGCGCTCCCGGCGCACCGACTCCGGCAGCTCCACGCGCGGCGCGCCCGGCTCGGGCACGGCCAGTCCGCGCCGGCCCTCCCTGGACAGCTCGAAGATGATCGGTTCGTCCCACCTGGCCTGGTGGAAGCGGCGCAGTGGCGGCTTGGGCGCCACCGGCAGCTCGGCGAAGGACTCCGCGTGCCCGCTCATCCGTTCAGAACCTCCTTCACGGCCGCAGCGAGCCGGTCGATGTCGTCGATGGTGTGGCGCTCGGTCACGCAGACCAGGAGCGTGCGATCGTCGAGCGCGACGCCGCCGTAGATGCCGCGCTCGCGCAGCGCGTCGAGCAGGGCGTGGCTGGACGGCACCTCGACGGCGAACTCGCGGAAGTGGACCGTGTCCGCGTGCAGGGTCCAGGGGGCCAGCGCGTCCATGGCGTAGCGGGTGCGGGCCAGGATGGTCTCACCCAGCTCGGCCATGCCCTGCGGGCCCATGAGCGCCAGGTAGACGCCGGCCGTGATGCCCCACAGGGCGGCCGCGGTGCCGACCCATTCCTTGCCCTCCTCGCGCAGCGCGAACGAGGTGCGGTCGTAGAAGACGTCGCCGAAGCCGTACTCGCCGGGGACCTTGGTGGGCGCGATGCCGAACAGCCGCGAGGGGAACTCGGCCACCAGCGGCTCGTGGTCCTGGGTGGCGATGTAGCCGGCCTGGCCGCCGCCGTAGTTCTGGTGGATGCCGAGCGACTGGATGTCGCCGCAGACGATGTCGGCGCCGTACGCGGCCGGCGGGGCCAGCACGCCCAGCGAGATCGGGTCGGTGCTGACGACCAGCAGCGCGCCGTTGGCGTGCGCCAGGTCGGCCAGCTCCTTGCCCCGGGTCTCGACGACGCCGTAGACGTTCGGGGTCTCCAGGAAGATCGCCGCGTAGGTGTCATCGATGGTCACCTCGCCCATCTCGCCGTCGCCGGCGACCGGGGCGAGCTCGACGGTGATGTCGGGGGCCAGGAAGTCACGCAGCTTGCTCAGCTTGTCGGCGCCGACGGCCCCGCTGACCAGCACCTTCGACCGCTTGGTGTACCGGCAGGCCATGCGCAGGGCGGTGCCGGCGGCCTGGAAGCCGTCGTAGGTCGGGACGTTGACCACGTCCATCTCGAGCAGTTCGCCCATCATGCTGACGTACTCGAACAGGGCCTGGAAGCGGCCGTGGTCCTCGTACGGCTCGCCCGCGTACGCCGTGAGGAACTCGCTCCTGGAGTTCACCTCGTCGCACACCGCGGGCACGTGATGCGGGTAGCAGCCGTGGCCCAGGAAGCTGAGCGCCTCCTCGGTGTCGGTGGTCCTGGCGAACAGGGACCTCATGTGGCGCACCAGGTCCCGCTCGGCCGTGAACGGCGCGGGCAGGTCGAGCGGCCGGTCGAGGCGCAGGTCCGCGGGGATGTCGGCGTAGAACTCCTCGACACTCGACACGCCGAGCGCGGCGAGCATCTCGGCCCGTACGCCGGGTTCGGCGTTCGGGATGTACGGGTGTGTCACTGTTCTCCTTCGATCCTGAGCACGACGGCGTCGCGTGCGGGCAACGCGATCTCGCCGCGCATGGGGGTTCCGGTGAGCAGGTCGGTGCCGCCGCTGGGCAGCGTGACCGGCTGGGGTGCGGTGGTGTGGTTGAGCAGGAAGAGGAAGCCGCCGCGCCGCACGGCCTCCACGCCCATAGGCACGTCGACGCGGTCCACGCCGTCGAGCACCAGGTCCAGGACCGGCGTGACGTCGTCGAGCAGGCAGCTCACGTAGGTGGCGCGGCCCTTGCGGGTGATCGCGGGCCGGCCGTCCAGGTCGCCGCCCAGGTAGTGGGCGATCGGCTCGGCGTCGATCAGCCTGAGCCATTCGGCCCAGGTGCCCGCCCGGCCCATGGTGGTGTCCTGGGGGCCGGTGAGCGGCCAGAACTCGTCCACGGCGACGCCGAGCAGGTCCTTGAGCGGTCCCGGCGCGCCGCCGTCGTGGATCTGGTCGTCCCTGGTGACCACGCCGCTGAACGGGCCGACGATCAGCTCGCCGTCGAAGGACGCCAGCGCCTTGGCCTGCTCCTCGGTGCACAGGTAGAGGTTCGGCGCGATGACCACCCGGTACGGCGACAGGTCGCGGCCGGGCGGCGTCAGGTCGACGGAGATGCCGCGCGCGTGCAGCGGGGCGTACCAGGCGAGCAGGAGCTCCTTGAGCTTGAGCCGGTTCGACGGCATCGACTCCGGCGCTTCGAGCCCCCACCAGCTCTCCCAGTCGAGCACCAGCGCCACCTGGGCGGTGGTGTCGGCTCCCGCGACCTCGGCCAGGTTGCGCAGGTCGCGGCCCAGGCGCAGGGTGTCCTGCCAGCCGCGGGTTCGCGTGCCGCCGTGCGGGAGCATCGCGGAGTGGAACTTCTCCGGGCCGTACTTCGCCTGGCGCCACTGGAAGAACATCACGCCGTCCGAGCCGTGGGCCAGCGCCTGGAGGCTGTGCAGGCGCATCACGCCGGGCGGCTTGGGGGCGTTGACCTCGCGCCAGGAGACGGCCGACGGCGCGGATTCGAGCAGCAGCCAGGGCCGCCGCTTGAGCGAGCGCATCAGGTCGTAGCTGAGCGCGACCGCCACGTGCGAGGTCGGGTCGGCCGGGTCGGGGTAGGCGTCGTCGCTGACCAGGTCCTCGGCCGCGGCCCAGGTCCAGTAGTCGAGTCCGTGCAGGATGCTCATGAAGTTGGTGGTGACCGGGACGTCCGGGGTGACGGCGCGCAGCGCGGCCTTCTCCGCCTGGAACAGCTCCAGCAGCGCGTCGCTGCAGAAGCGCCGCCAGTCGAGCAGCTGGGCCGGGTTGACCGGGCCAGGGGCCGTGCGCGGCGGCTCGACCTGGGCGAAGCCGGTGTAGTGCTGGCCCCAGCAGGAGGTGCCCCAGGCGGCGTTGAGCGCGCCGATCTCGCCGTAACGGGCCTGGAGCCAGCGCCTGAAGTGGGCGGCCGACTCCGGGCAGAAGCACTCCAGCGTGTGGTCGGCGTACTCGTTGCCGATGTGCCACATGGCCAGGGCGGGGTGCTCGCCGTAGCGCTCGGCCATGACCGTGGCCAGGCGCGTCGCGTGCTCACGGTAGACGGGCGAGCTCGGGCAGTAGCCCTGGCGTGAGCCGAACTCCAGCCGTACGCCGTCGGCGTTGACCGGCATCATCTCCGGGTGCGCGCGCACCAGCCACGGGGGCGGCGTCGCGGTCGCGGTGGCCAGGTCGGCGGCCACGCCGTGCACGTGCAGCAGGTCGAGCACGCGGTCGAGCCAGCCGAAGTCGTACGCGCCCGGCTCGGGTTCGAGCCGCGACCAGGAGAAGACGGCGACGGTGGCCATGTTGACCCCGGCCTCGGCCATGAGCCGCACGTCCTCGGCCCAGACCTCCTCCGGCCACTGCTCGGGGTTGTAGTCGCCGCCGAACAGCAGCCCCGGCACTCGGGTCAGACCCACTCCAGCTCCCTTGCTGTGACATGTACTATTTTGTATTCAGAATTCATAGTGCAGAATTTTGCATCACGTCAAGCGGTAAACTGGGGTGCAGATTGAGGCGAAGGAGCGTCATGCCGATCGAGCGGCGACCGCTGCGCGAGCAGATCAAGGAAGAGCTGCTGAGGAAGCTCGATCGGGGCGACTTCACCGCAGGCACCGACATCAACGAGGCGGCGCTGGCGGCCGAGCTGGGAGTCAGCCGCACGCCGCTGCGCGAGGCCCTGATCACGCTGGCCGGCGAGGGCGTGCTGGAGAGCAGTCAGGGGCGCGGGTTCAGGTTCGCGCCGGTCAGCAGGCGCGAGTTCCGCGAGCTCTGCGAGATCGTGGCCGCGCTCGAGTCGCTGGCCCTGGAGAGCTCCGACCCCGTCCACCTGCGCAAGGTCGCCCCCGACCTGCTCAGGCTGGCCAACGAGTTCCCCGACAACGTGGCCGAGCAGCAGGTCATCGAGCGCCACGACGACGAGTGGCACGACCTGCTGCTCAGCGGGTGCCGCAACGAGCGGCTGCTCGACCTGATCACCAGCGTCAAGGCCGGCATGCGCCGCTACACGCACCTGCTGGCGGGCGACGACGCGCCGCTGGAGCGCGAGGCCGCCGAGCACTGCCGGGTGGCCGAGCTGATCCTGGCCGGCGACCTCACCAAGGCCACGCAGGCGCTGCGCGACAACTGGGTCAACGGGATGGAGCGGATGATGTCCCGCCTGCCCTCAGGCTGAGGCCGGCGGGGATCAACCGGCGGGGATCAACCGGCGGGCACCGCGGCGGCCGTCTGCCGCCAGATCTTGCCGTCCTTGACGACCAGGGTGCCGAACGCGTTCACCCGGTTGCCCGCGACGGTCATGCGGGCGTTGTAGAAGATCACGTCGTCGGTCCGCTGGAGTGCGGTGATCTCGTCGACCTGCGGCTTCGCCTGGAGGTAGGCGGCGAAGAACGCCCTGATCTCGGCCGGCCCGCGGGCCACCCGGTCGAGCCTGACGACGACGGCGTCCTCGTGATACTGGCCGAGCAGCGTCTCCAGATCCTGGTCGGCGATGGCCGCGAGCTGGCGGTCGAACAGGTCCATCAGGTTCCTTCCGGCACCGGGCGGCGCAGGTCGTGGAGCACCTGGGCCGCGCCGTAGGCGAGTATCAGCGCCAGCGCCGCCGCGATCGGCAGCGCGGAGGTGGCCAGCGTGATCGCGGCCGCCGCGAAGCGGATCGAGGCCGCGCCGCGGGCGCGCGAGCACAGGTGCTGCACTCCGAGTACGGCGAACACGAGCGCGGCCGGCACCCCGACCGCCCAGCTCGCCCCCGACGGATGCGTGATCGCGTGCTCGATGCCGATGCCGAAGGCCACCAGGCCGAGCGACAGCGGCAGGTGCGAGTAGACCCAGACCTGACCGGCCACCTGGGTACGCAGCACGACCGATTCGTCCAGGTGCCCGAAGTAGAGCCACCAGAACGCCATCGCGATCGCCACCCCGGCCAGCGCGATCAGCAGCGTGCCCGGGGTGATGTCGTGGCCCTTGAGCCCGACGACCACGGCCGCGACCACCTCGCCCAGGACGATCACCACGAACAGCCCGAACCGCTCGGGCAGATGCTCGCTCTGTGGCGGCAGCGCGCCCTGGTGCTTGCGCGCGAGCAGCGGGGTGACCAGGTCGATCACCAGGGCCACGGCCCAGAACGCGTACCGCTGGGGCGGCTCGACGGCCAGCGAGGCCAGCCAGATGGCCGCGGCGATCGTGAAGCCGGCGGCGTATCGGACGGTCAGCGGCCTGGCGGCGGCGACGTGCCGGCCGGCGCGCAGGTAGGCCACGATGAGCAGGACGCGCGCGACGACGTAGGCGACGGCGAAGAGCCCGGAGCGCTCGCCGATGCTGCCCACGCTCGCCGCCATCGTGGCGACGGCCAGCATCTGCGGCAGGGCGAGCAGCCGGTGGCTGACGTCGTCGGTGTCGAACCGGTTGGCGTAGAAGACGTATCCGGCCCAGGCCCACCAGACGGGCACGAACAGCCCGGCGAACGCCAGGACGTGCGCGAGGTCGGCCTTCTCGGCCAGCACGGCGGCCACCTCGGCGACGGCGACGACGAAGACCAGGTCGTAGAGGAGTTCCAGCCAGGTCGCCCGCCGATGCGCGTCTTCGAACAGCCGTAATCGGGGCGGCTGCCATTGACGACTGTTCACACGTGACCTCCGGCCAGCCGTGGCGATGTAATTCTGTAATTATGCCCCAGGGCGGCAGGAGCCGGCGCACCCCCGGAGACCCGAATGAGGCCGGTTCAGCGCCGGGTGCGGCCGGTTCAGCGCAGGGTGACGCAGGCGACGCGCGGCCCGGCGGCGCCCGCGTCGGGGCCGGACGACTTGGTCGGCTCGGCGTGGATGACGAGCGAGCCCGGCAGGCTGCCGGCGGTGAAGTGCCAGTCGTGCCTGGCCGCCGAGCGCCCGGCGCCGGACTCGTCGGTGGTGAGGTCGAGCCAGACCTCGCTGGTCGCGGTGGCCCGGTGCGGCTCGTGCCGGTAGTGCGGCCCGGCGTCCTCGGGCTTCGCGCCGCAGGGGCGGGTGTGCAGGTGGGCGCCGTAGCGGCGGTTGGGCAGCAGGCCCTCGACGACGAGCGAGGTGCGAGTCTTCTTGCCGGCCGACTCGGTGGTCACGCTGGCCTGCGCGCCCGCCGGCGCGAGCTTGCGGTCGTAGACGATGGCGGACGTGGTCGTGGCGCCGAGCTCGCCGCCGCCGGACAGCCTGATCGGCCGGTCGGCGTTCTGGCCGGGTGCGGCGTCGTGGCCGGGCACCTCGTGCATGGTGGCGGGCTCCGCGGAACAGGCGGCGGCCAGCAGAAGGAACAGGACCGCGGGCAGGCGCATGGGAAACCCCTCGAAGAGAACGCGAGCCCGCACGGTGCCACAGGCTCCGGGAGGTTGACCACTCTAGCGAGTGACCGACCGGATACGGAGCGCATTCGTCAGTGTCGGCGGGGCGCGTCCCGCCCGGCCGCGGTGAGAAGCCCGCGGCCGGGTCAGGCGCCGTGCTCGGTGGCGATGGCGTCGATCATGGCGGCCAGCCGGAAGTCCAGCTCCGTCAGGCCGCCCTGATCGTGGGTGGTCAGGGCCAGGTGGAGGTCTCGCCAGCGGATGTCGATGTCCGGATGGTGGTTGAGCTCCTCCGCCTTGACGGCGATCTCGTCGACGATGCGGATGGCGGTCGGGAAGTCGGGCGCGGTGACCGTTCTGCGGATCTCGTCGCCTTCACGCCGCCATTCCGGCAGGTCCTTGAGCTTGCTGTCGACGTCCATGGCCCTACGTTACTTCAGCGCCCCCGAGCTCAGCCCGGACTGGATCTGGCGCTGGAAGATGATGTAGACGATCAGCACCGGCAGGATGGTCATGCTCAGGGCGGCGAAGAGCCCCGACCAGTCGGCCTCGTAGCCGGCCAGCGTGGAGATCCTGGCGATGCCCTGGGTGAGCATGTACTTGTCGTCGTCGGAGACGAGCACCAGCGGCAGGAGATACTGGTTCCACTGGCCCAGGACGTTGAAGATGGTGATGCTGATCAGGCCGGGCTTGGCCATCGGGAGCATCACCTGGAAGAACGTCCTGGTGTGCGACGCGCCGTCGATCTTGGCGGCCTCGGCGACGGCCTCCGGCAGGGTGCGGAAGAACGCCGCCAGGAAGAACACCGTGAACGGCAGCGAGTACGCGATGTACACGATGACCAGCCCGAGGTGCGTGTTCAGCAGCCCGAACTGCTTGACCACGAAGAACAGCGGGCTCAGCGCCAGGAAGACCGGGAAGGCCAGGCCCGCCACGAAGTAGTAGTAGATCAGCTTGCTGCCGATGAACTTGTACCGTGCCAGGACGTAGGCCGCCATCGACCCGAACAACATCGTGCCCGCCGTGCCGAAGAACACCACGATCACGGTGTTGAACATGTACTGGCCGATGTGCGCCTTGTCCCAGGCACGTCCCCACGAGTCGATCCGCAGCGCCCCGGGCAGTTGCAGCGGGTCGCCGAAGATCTCGGCGTTGCTCTTGAAGGACGCCAGGAACGTCCACAGGAACGGCAGGATGATCAGCAGGGCCCAGACGGCCAGTGCCACATGGGAAAGCCCGCCGAGCACGCTGGGCCGTGGCCTGCTCGCGCCACGCGAAGCCATCAGAGCTCAACCCTCTCACGCCTGGTCGTACGCAGTGTCAGCACGGCGAACGTCACGGTCAGGAAGAACAGCGCCACGCCCATCGCCGACGCGTAGCCGACCCTGTTGTAGTCGAAAGCCGTCTTGTAGATGGTGATCGGCAGAATGGTCGTCGCCCCGTCGGGCTGACCCTTGTCGCCGACCAGCACCTGGATCAGCGCGAACCCGTCGAACGCGGCGATGCCCAGGTAGATCCAGCCCACCTGGACGGTGTCGCGCAGCAACGGCAGCGTGATCGAGAAGAACAACCTCATGCGGCCGGCGCCGTCGAGCATGGCGGCCTCGAAGTAGTCCTTCGGAATGGCGGCCATGCCCGCCGAGAACAACACCACGTAGAACCCGACGGCCTGCCAGACCATCACCGCGATGACCGCCCAGAGCGCCAGGCTGGGCTCGATCAGCCAGCCGACGGGCTCGATGCCGAGCCTGTCCAGCGCGCCGTTGATGACGCCGTTCTTGTCGGGCCGGTAAATGGCCTGGAACAGCACGGCGACCACGGCCACGGCGAGGACCTGGGGGAAGAAGAACACCACGCGGTAGAACTTCGACCCCCAGACCCCTTTCATGCCCGCGCCACGCGAGCCCCCGCCCAGATTCAGCAGGAAGGCCAGGAACAACGCGATGGCGATCGTCGTGAGCGGCAGCACAAGCAGCAAAATGCCGTGATTTCGCAGGGCCTGCCAGAAGACCTCATCAGCGAACAACTTGCCGAAGTTGTCCAGCCCGACGTAATTCACTACCGAGGTGTAGCCGTTCCAGCTCGTCAGCGAAAGCTGAAAAGCCTGGATGTACGGGCTGATCACGAAGACCGAATACAAGGCCACCGGGACGATGAGGAATCCGATGACGAACCCGTACTTGCGCAACCGCTCCATGGTGTTACTGGCTCCGCGTCTGCTTGGCGACCGAGTCGTCCTTCTTGATGTCGTCGGCCTTCTTCTGCATCTTGGTGAGGTACTCGTCGGGGGTCATCCGGCCGGCCATGAGGTTGATCATCTCGGCGTGGCCGAAGTCGAAGAGCTCCTTGTACCAGCCCTCGAAGCGCGCCTCGGTGATGATGTTCTGGCCGGCCGCGTCTCCGGCCTTGGCCGCGCTCATCAGGCCCGGGGGCAGGTCCACGCCCTCGGCGGCGCCGTTCACCACGGTGACGCTCTTGGTCTTCTCGGTGAAGCCCTTCGCGCCTTCCTTCGACAGCATGATGCGCAGGTACTCGAGGCCGCCGGGAACGTTCTTGCCCTTGGCCGGCACCGCGAAGTTCTCGCCCACGCCGACCTGGATGGCGCCGTAGGGCATCTTGTCGGCCGCGGTGACGTCGGGGATGGGCGCGATGGCGTACTCGAAGTCCATCGGCTTGTCCTTGGCCATCTCGTTCTCGATCCAGGACCCGACGGGGTAGAACAGCAGCTTGTTCTGCAGGTGCTTGACCTGGACCTGGGTGTGGTCGAGACCGAGGTAGGACTTGTCGCTGTACTTCAGCATGATGTCGGTCCAGGCGGTCACCGCCTGCTTGACCGGCTCCGCCAGCCAGGCGTTGTCGACCAGGTTGTCGATGTCGATGATGACCTGGTTGCCGCCGATCTTGGCGGCCGTGTAGAGCACGTTCCAGAGCTGGTAGTACGGGCCCTTCAGACCCGGGTAGGCGAAGAGGTGGATGCCCTCCTTCTTCGCCGTGTCGCCGAGCGCGGTGAACTCGGCCCAGGTCTTGGGCAGGGTCCAGCCCTTCGACGCGAACAGCTTGGCGTTGTACCAGAGCGCGCGGTGGGACACGGTGTAGTTGAGCACCACGTCCTTGCCGCTGATCTTGGCGTTGTCCAGCACGGCCGGCGTGATCGTGTCACGGACCTTCTTGCTCGGGTCGTCGATGGACGGCGCGTCGAACAGCGCGGTCAGCTCGGCGAGCTGGCCCTCGGCGGCCAGGGCGGCCAGGTCGAGCGCCTCGGGGCCGGAGTTGTTGAGCACGTCGGGGACGTCGCCGCCCTGGAAGCGCGGGCGGAGCTGGGTGCCGATGCCCTGGGTGCCGGTGTGCTTGATCGAGACGCCCGCGTACGCCTTCTTGTAGAGCTCCTCGTGCAGGTCCTTGGCGTAGGAGTCGCCGTAGCCGCCGCTGAAGATGACGACTTCGAGCGGCTTCTTGGGGTCGACGCCGAAGGGGTTCTTGGGGTCGGTGGTGGCCGCCGCCGAGGTGGGCGCGGCAGACGGCTGGTCGCCGCTGCCCGCGCCGCCCGTCGCACAGGCGCTCAGCAGGCCCGCGCCGGGGCCGGCGACGAGCGCGGTCATGCCGATACGGCGCAGCAACTGGCGCCGGGTTATCTCGCCCGGGTGGGTCATGTGGGCTCCTGGAGAGGATCAATTAGGAAAGTTTCCTAAACGTTTGCCCGAACGTACGAACGCCTGGCAACACGCGTCAAGGGGGCGCAATCGAGACGTGACCTTGCCGTGATCCCTTGCCTAGAACGACGTTCTAGAAGGAAGGTGGGTCACATGATTGTCGAGTACGCGGACCGCGTGTGGCGCGGAGAGTCTGACGACAGCATCGTTGACAGGGGCATGGAGGACAAGGGTGTCCAAACCATAGCCGATGGCCTCGGGTGGTGGTCGGGGTTCGGTAACGTGATCGTCTTCGAGACGGAGGGCGAACTGCTGCTGTTCGACACCAGCAGCCCGTTCTCCGCCGGGAAGCTGCACCAGGACGTTCGTGCCTGGTCACGGGCCCCGATGACCACCGCCTTCTACTCGCACGGGCACATCGACCACGTGCACGGCACCGGGCCGTTCGAGGCCGAGGACGGCGCGCGCCGCGCCACCGTCTACGCCCATCGCGCGGTGGCCGACCGTTTCGAGCGTTACCTGCTGACCAACGGTTACAACGAGGTGATCAACCAGCGCCAGTTCCAGAGTTCCAAGCTGCGCTGGCCCACCGACTACCGTTATCCGGACGTCACCTACTCCGACGCGCTCACCGTCCGGCGCGGGGAGCTCACCTTCGACCTGTTCCACGCCAAGGGCGAGACGGACGACGCCACCGTGGCCTACGTCCCCGAGCACCGGCTGCTGCTGCCCGGCGACCTGTTCATCTGGGTCACCCCCAACTGCGGCAACCCGCAGAAGGTGCAGCGTTACCCGCGCGAATGGGTGCACGCGCTGCGCCGGATGGCCGGCCTGGACGCCGAGATCATGCTGCCCAGCCACGGCGCGCCGATCTTCGGCCGCGACCGCATCAGGCAGGCGCTGCTGGAGACGGCGGAATGGCTGGAATCGCTCATCACCCAGACCCTGGAGATGCTCAACGCGGGCGCCAGGCTCGACGAGATCGTGCACTCGGTAAAGCCGCTTTCCCGGCTCGCCGACCGGCCCTATTTGCGGGCGCGATACGACGAGCCGGAATTCGTCGTGCGTAATCTCTGGCGGTTGTACGGCGGCTGGTACGACGGAAATCCGGCGCATCTGAAGCCGGCCCCGGACGCCGTATTGGCGGCGTCGGTCGCGGAACTCGCGGGCGGCGCCGGCGCGCTCGCCGACGCCGCGCTGAAGGCCCTTTCCGACGGCGACGAACGGCTGGCCGGACATCTCGCGGAAATGGCCGCGCTGGCCGCTCCTGACGACGCCGGAGTACACCGGGTCAGGGCCGAGGTTTTCGCCGCCCGGGCCGCCGCCGAACAATCGTTGATGGCCAAGGGCATCTTCACCTGGGCCGCGGCGGAATCGGCGAAGCGCGCCTGACCGCGGCAGGACCGGCGATCAGCCGAAGTGCGCGCGGGTCTCGGCGAAGGCCTGGTCGGTGCCCTCCAGCGCCCGCGCCACGTCCTCCTCGGTGTGCGCCGCCGACATGAACCAGTTGTGCCACGGGTGCAGGTACACCCCGTGCCGCAGGCACGCGTCGCTCCAGTGCAGCGCGACGGACAGGTCGGCGTCGCCGTCGAAGCTGAGCCACGGGATCGTGACGGGCCCGGTCTGGTTCACGGTGAACCCGTGCGCCTTCGCCTGGGCCCGCAGCCCCTCGCGCAACTGGGTGCCGGCCCGTTCCATGGCCGCGATGCCGTCGGTGTCGCGCAGGGTCTCGATGGTCGCCTTGGCCGCGGCCATCGCGACCGCGGAGAACCAGAACGACCCGGTCGAGTACAGCGACTGCGCCGCGGTGCGCAGCGCGTCGGTGCCCGTGACGGCCGCGATCGGGTAGCCGTTCGCCATCGCCTTGGACCAGGCGGTCAGGTCGGGACGCACGCCGTACGGCTCCCACGACCCGCGCAGGTCGATCCTGAACCCGGCCCGGACGTCGTCGATGACCAGCGCCGCGCCCAGCCGGTCGGCCAGCGCGCGGGCGCCGCGGGCGAAGGCGGGCTCCACGAGCTCCTGGTCCTCGAACGAGTCGTGCTTGAACGGCGTGACGATGACGGCCGCCACGTCGCCGTCCACGGTGGCCGCCGCGGCCTCCAGGGATTCGAGCGAGTTGTAGGTGAACTCGACCAGGTCGGCGCGCTCGTTCGGGGTGGTGCCGGCGAGCGAGGGCGTGCACCACGGGTCGGCGCCGTGGTAGGCGCCGTGCGCCATGAGCACCTTCGTGCGGCCGGTCGCGGCCCTGGCGACCATGAGCGCCTGCGTGGTGGCGTCGGTGCCGTTCTTGGAGAACATCGCCCAGTCGGCGCTGGGCACGGTGTCGACCAGCAGCTCGGCCAGCTCCACCATGACGGGGCCGGGGCCGTTGAGACAGTCGCCGCGGGCGAGCTGCCCGGCGGCGGCCTCCTCCACGCGCGGGTGCCGGTGCCCGAGCACGACCGGGCCCCAGCTGCACATGAAGTCGATGTACTCGCGGCCGTCGACGTCCCATTGGCGGCAGCCCTCGCCGCGGTCGAAGAACTGCGGGTAGCCGGGGGCGAAGATGGCCGCGTTGAGGTGCCCGTACATGCCGCCGGGCACCACTTGCAGGGCCCGCTTCCTGAGTTCGGCGTCGGTCGTGGGGGTCGTGGGGGTCATACGGGTACAGCCCTTTCTCAGAGAAGTGCGAGCGTGGCCGGCAGGTCGGTGAGACCGGCGTCCGAGCCGAGCCCGCTCGCCACGCGGGCGGCCGCGGCGGTGCCCCAGCGGGCGGCCGTGATCACGTCCTGGCCGTGCAGGAGCCCGGTGATGAACCCGGCGCAGTACGCGTCGCCGCAGCCCGTGGTGTCGGCTACGTCCGTCTTGAGCGCGGGGACGTGCGTCTCGCCCGCGCTCGTCACCACCAGGCTGCCTTCGGCGCCCAGCGTGACCAGCACGCCGCGCGGCCCCTCGGCCAGCAGCGCCCGCGCGGCGGCGGGCACGTCGGCCGCGCCGGTCATGAGCAGAGCCTGCGACTCGTTGGGCAGCACGTAGTCGACGTGCGGCAGGAACGCGCGGGCCATGCCGAGCAGATCCGGCAGCTCGGACAGCAGGTCCAGGGTGACGAGGGCGCCCCCGGCCCTGAGCTCGTCGAGCAGGCCGAAGAAGGCCGGGTCGCCCAGGCCGAAGGTCACGTCCATGCCGCCCAGGTGCACCGCCCGCGCGCCGCGCAGGGTCTCGGCGTCCAGGTCGGCGAGCGTGACGCCGAGGTTCGCGCCCGGCACGTGGAAGCTGGGCCGCCCGCCGTCGGGGCGGATCGGCAGGATGGACGCGGCGGTCTGCTCGCCGGTCCTGCGGGCCAGGCGCGAGACGTCCACGCCGCGCTTGGCCAGCACGGCCAGCAGGAAGTCGCCCAGCTCGTCGTCACCGACTGCGCCCATGGTGACGACGTCGTTGCCCAGCTTGACCAGGTCCACCGCGGTGCCCGCGGCGGCCCCGGCGGCGGTCAGCCGGATCTGGTCGACCAGTACGGTGTCCTGGCCCTCGGGGATGTGCTCGACGGGCCTGGCGAGGATGTCGACGATGTGCACGCCGACGGTGGCGACGGTCATGGTCTAAATAGACAGACGTCCGAATAAAAAGTCAATATGCTGGGAGCAGCACGAGAAGGGGGTAACAGGATGCCGAAGATCGTCGACCACGACGAGCGCAGGCGCGAGGTGCTGTCGGCCGCCCGCCGGGTGATCGTCAGAGACGGCATCGACGCCGCGACCACCCGCGCCATCGCCAAGGAGGCCGGCTACTCCAACGGCGTGCTCGCGCACTACTTCGCCGACAAGGACGAGATCCTGCTCTCCGCGCTGCGCCAGTCGCACCAGCGCATCCGCGAACGGCTCACCCGCAAGGTGCGGGGGGTCGGCGGCCTGGCCGCGCTGCGCGAGCTGCTGCTCGACAACCTCCCGCTGGACGCCGAGCGCACCCAGGAGACGCGGCTGGAGGTCAGCTTCTGGAGCCGCAGCCTGGCCGCCGAGCACCTGGCCGAGATCCAGCGCGCCGAGGCCGCGGAACTGCGCTCGGCCGTACGCGACCTGCTGGCCGAGGCCCGCGCGGCCGGCGAGCTGAACGCCGAGGAGAACCTCGACGACGTGGCCGAGCACCTGCTGGCCATGATGGACGGCCTCAGCCTGCACCTGCTGCTCTACCCCGACCGGCTGACCAGGGCCGACCTCGAACGCCTGATGCTGCAGACCCTCGATCGGCTCCGCGCGCCCTAGCCGGGCACAATGTCGGCCATGACCAGATTCGAACTCTCCACGCCGGACACGCTGCCGCCGGCCAACGGCTACAGCCACGTCGCGAGCGTCCCGCCCGGCCACCGGCTGGTCTGGACCTCCAGCCAGGTCCCCGTCGAGGCGGACGGCGCCCTCGCGCCCGCCGGCGACTGGGAGGCGCAGACCAGGCTCGTCTTCCGCAACCTGGAGCAGGCGCTGAAGGCGGCGGGCGCGGGCTGGGCCGACGTGTTCAAGCTGACGTTCTACGTCACCGACACCGCCGAGCTGGCCACGGTCAGGCGGGTGCGCGACGAGTTCGTCGATGTCGGCAGGCCGCCGACGAGCTCGCTGGTCCAGGTGGCCGGGCTGTTCCGGCCGGACGTCCTGATCGAGGTCGAGGCGGTGGCCGCGGTCGCGCCGTGAACCGTTGAAGTATTTCGGACGACCGACTACATTGCGCCCATGAGCCTCCGTGAGCAGCTGTGCGAGTACGGCAGGCGCGCCGTCGAGCTCGGCCTGGTGATCGGCACCTCGGGGAACCTGAGCGTGCGCCAGGGCGACCTGGTCGCGGTCACTCCTTCGGGCGCGGCGCTCGATCGGCTGACCCCGGAGATGTGCCCGATCGTGGACGTCGATGGGCACCTGGTCGAGGGCGAGCTCCAGCCGTCCTCGGAGACGCCGATGCACCTGGCGATCTACGCGACCACGGACGCCCAGGCCGTCGTGCACACCCATTCGGTGTTCGGCACGGTGGTGGCCACCACGATGACCGAGCTGCCGCCGGTGCACTACAACGCGCTGCTGCTCGGCGGCGTGGTCAAGGTCGCCGAGTACGCCACGTACGGCACCCCGGAGCTGGCGGCCAACGTCCGGGAGGCGCTGGCGGGCAAGCAGGCCGCGCTCATGGCGAACCACGGCGGGGTGACCATCGGGGCCACGCTGGAGCAGGCGTTCGAGTCGACGCGGCTGCTGGAGTGGCTGTGCGAGGTGTACGTGCGCGCGCTCGCCGTCGGCAAGCCGAACATCCTGACGGACGCGCAGCTCGACGCGGTGGTGGAACGCGCGGCCCACCCGCCGGCCTTCCCGCGCCGCCGACCCTGACCGCTCTTCGAGCCGGCCCGCCGCACGCAACGGCGGGCCGGCTCACCAGGAGCCGCGCGCGGGATCCCGGGCTCAGGCATCCCGCGCGGGATCCCGGGTTCAGGCCAGCGCGACCTGTTCGGCGAGCCCGAGCGGCAGTCCGCCGGACCCGGCGATCTTGTCGTGGAACTCCCGCAGGGACCCGGTGAACGACTCCCTGATCCGGTCGATCTCGATGGCCCCCGTCAGGTACGACGGCGCCTGCGTGGGCCACGCGCAGTACCGGCTGACCTCGCCCTGGGCCGTCCCGGGCGACAGCGACGCCTTGGTCGCCATGAACGTCTCCGCCTGCTCGATCGTCATGTCCTCGCAGTGCAGCGCCGTGTCCACGACGATCCTGGCCGCGCGGAAGATCCGGCAGTCCAGATGCCCCAGCTCGGTCGCGGGCGTGTCGAAGTAGCCCTGCTCGTGCAGCACCTTCTCGACGTACAGCGCCCAGCCCTCGGTGAAGTACGGCGTCCTGAACACCTTGCGCACGGTGCGCGGGTTGCCGGCCATGAACGACAGGTGCCAGTGGTGCCCCGGGTACGCCTCGTGCACCGCGATCGACGGCATCTGCGCCCGCGAGTTGGTGCGCAGGCGCTGGCGGATCTGCTCGGGGGTGAAGTCGTCCGGCGTGTACGGGACGAAGAAGACGCCGGCCCGCGAGCTGGTCAGCGGCGGCGGGGCCAGGTAGTGGGCGACGGACAGGACCGGCCTGGTGTACTCCGCGGACGGCAGCACCTGGCACTCCTCGCCCTCGGGGAAGGTGACCAGGTCGCGCTCGCGGACGAACTCGCGCGCCCGCCGGGTCTCGGCCTCGTACTCGGCCCGCATGTCGGCCAGCGTCGGCGGGTGGTCGTCCATCAGGGACTCCATCGCGGCCCGCCAGTCTTCGCCGCCGTTGACCCGGGTGGACACCGCGCGCATGCGCTCGTCCAGGTCGGCCCAGGCGAGCCTGCCCTTCTCGTGCAGTTCGGCGGCGCCGTAGCCGAGCAGTTCGCGCTCGCGCAGCAGGATGGAGTAGAGCTTCTCCCCCATCCGCCAGGTTCCGCCGCAGGTGAACGACTCCAGGAACGTGACAAACGCGTCGAACGCCGCGGCGGCCGGCTCGGCGGCCTCGGCGAGCCTGGCGCGCAGGTCCGGGTCCTCGACCATGGCGGGAACGGTCCTGGTGAGGAAGCTCCTGCCGGTGCGGGCCGGGCCGAGGGCACGCTGGACGATCAGCGGCGCGGCCAGGTCGGCGTCCAGGTTCGCCTGGCACGCGGCCAGCACCCCCGGCACCTCGGCCAGCCTGGAGATCGCCGCGGACACCAGTTCGGGCTCCGGCTTGAGCCGCTGCTGGAAGGGGGTGAACATCGAGCCGAAGACGGCCCCGAGGTACACCGCGGGGTCGCGCCGCCATTCGGGCCAGGATTGGACCGCTATCGCGCCTCTGAGCTGGGAGAGCACGAGGTCTCTGTCGATCGCGTCGTCGAGGCTCGCGATCTCGGTCTGGGCCAGGCGCTCCAGCCAGAGTCGCTCCTCACGCTCGCGAGCGGTGAACGCGGCCGCGGAGAAATCTCCGAGAGTGTGGTCGTAGCCTTCGGCTCCCAGAAGGCCGGCGACGACAGGTCGGGCGGAAAAGTACCACTTGAGAAAGTCGTCCACTTATGAACAATATCCTGGTCGGCATGCCCCTCCAGATCACCGGCGCGCTCGAAGACCCTGACCTCATCCGACTGCCTTGGGACGTTCCACTGGCCGACTGGCCCGAGCATCATCTGGTCGACCTCCCGCGCGGCATCTCCCGTCACGTGGTGCGTTTCGCCAGGCTCTCCGGCAAGGTCTACGCGATCAAGGAGATCAGCGAGCGTTACGCCAAGCGCGAGTACCAGTTGTTGTGGGACCTGGCCAGGCTGGACGCGCCCGCGGTCGAGCCCGTCGCGTACGTCACCGGCCGCGAGGAGGGCCTGGACGCCGCGCTGATCACCAGGCACCTGCAGTTCTCGCTGCCGTACCGGGCGGTCATGTCCGGCACGCTCCGCCCCGACACGCTGACCAGGCTGCTCGACGCGCTCGCCGTGCTGCTCGTGCGGCTGCACCTGAACGGCTTCTACTGGGGCGACTGCTCCCTGTCGAACACGTTGTTCCGCAGGGACGCGGGCGCGTTCGCGGCGTACCTGGTGGACGCCGAGACCGGCGAGATGCACCCGATGATCAGCGAGGGCCAGCGGGCGGCCGACATCGACACCGCGCACACCAACATCTTCGGCGAGATGCTCGACCTGGAGGCCGGCGGCCTGCTGCACCCGTCGATCGACCCGATGGACACCGCCGAGGACATCGTCACCCGCTACCACCGCCTCTGGGACGAGATCACCCAGGACGAGATCATCGAGGAGGTCGACTGGCACCGCGTCGAGCAGCGCATCAGGCGGCTGAACCTGCTCGGCTTCGACGTGGCCGAGATGATGGTGCGGCGCAAGGTCGGCACCGGGCGCCTGATCGTCCGGCCCAAGGTCGTGGACGCCGGGCACCACCAGCGGCGGCTGCTCAGGCTGACCGGGCTCGACGTCGAGGAGAACCAGGCCAGGCGGCTGCTCAACGACCTCGACGGGTTCCGGGTGGCCAAGGGGCTGCGGCACGAGGACGAGGCGATCGTGGCGCACCGGTGGCTGGCGGAGGTCTTCCAGCCGACGATCGAGGGCGTGCCCGCGGCGCTGCGCCGCAAGCTGGACCCCGCGCAGCTGTTCCACGAGGTGCTGGACCACCGGTGGTACCTGTCGGAGGGGGCCGGCGCCGACGTCGGGCTGTCCACCGCGGTGAAGTCGTACGTGGACAACGTCCTGGTGTACAAGCCCGACGAGAAGGCGCTGCTGCCCGACGAGATCGACTGATCGGGCGGCCGGTCAGTAGGCGACCGTGATGCGGCGGCGCGGGTGCGCGTGCTTCTCGACCTCGTCGGCGATGGCGACGGCGTAGTCCTCGGCGCTGATGAAGCTGCGCCCGTCGGGGTCGGTGAGCAGGTGGTCGCCGCCGATGCGGTAGACCCCGGTGCGCTCGCCCGGCGCGATCTCGGCGGCCGGCGAGACGTAGGTCCAGTCCAGGTCCTCGGCCCGCAGGTAGAGGTCGAGCGCGGCGCGCTGGGCGAGCGCCTCCTTCTTGTAGAGCTCGGGGAAGTCGGGCGTGTCGACCAGGTCGAGGCCGGGTCCGACCTTCAGCCCGCCCGCGCCGCCGACCGCGATCAGGCGGCTCGCGCCGGCCGCGCGCACGCCGTCGATGAGCGCGCGGGTGGCGTCGAGGAACGGGCCTTCGGGCTCGGTGCCGTCGCGCGGCGGTGCGATGGCGGAGACGACCACGTCGTAGCCCTCGGCCAGCGTGCCCGTGTCGCGTACGTCGCCCTTGACGGGCCCGGAACGGCTGAGTCCGGTGACGTCGAATCCGCGTCCGGCCAGTTCGGCGGCGATGCGCGAGCCCAGCATGCCGGTCGCGCCAAAGAGAAGGATCTTCATGTCGCCAAGAGTATCCAGGAGATACTGGTTACTTCATCGTGCTATAAGTACCTTATGGATACCGGCGACGTCTTCGACCCGAATTGCCCGACGAGGGTGGTCCTCGACCGGATCGGCGACAAGTGGTCGGTGCTCGTCCTGCTCAGCCTCGACGACGGGCCGCTGCGCTTCACCGAGCTGCGTACCAGGATCGGCGGCGTCACGCCCAAGGTGCTGACGCAGACGCTGCGTTCCATGGAACTGGACGGGCTGCTCACCCGCGAGGTGTTCGCCGAGGTGCCGCCGCGGGTCGAGTACACCCTGACCGACCTGGGCCGTTCGCTGCACGCCCCGCTCTCGGCGGTGGCCGCGTGGGCGGAGCAGAACGTGAATAAGATTCTCAGTTATCGCGAAAAATCGGCATAAATTAAGCAGTTCTGCTTCATAGTGGGGTTCTTCTACGCCCCTGCGGTATAAACCTTCCACTTCCGTCCCGTGGCGCCGCCGCCGTCCCCCCTACGCTTGCCGAATCCCGGACCGGCGAGGGGAGCGCAACGTGCTGGGGCTCGACACCTGCCTGGCCGAGGTCATGGCCATTCCAGGCGCACTGGACGCGATGCTGGTCGATCACACCAGCGGCATGGCCGTGGTGGCCAGCGGCGCGGACGACACGGACACCGAACGCTCGGCCGCGGCGCTGACCGAGGCGCTGCGGGCCACCGCCGACGGGCTGGCGCGCTCGTCGCCAGGCGAGAGCGTGCGCATCGACGACATGCTCGTCACCACCGACAAGGGGCACCACCTGTTCCGGCCGCTGCAGACGGCCTTCGAGGGCCCGCTGGTCATCTACGTCCGCCTGGATCTCGAACTCTCGAACCTCGCCCTGGCCCGCTACCGGCTGCGGGACATCTCGGGCCGGCTGCTGGCGTGAGTCATGGCGCCACTCGACACCCTTCTGACCGGGCTCGCCCGCGAGCGTTCCACCGGCGCGCTGCGCGTCGGCAGGCAGGGCACGATCTTCCTGACCGACGGGCGCGTGACGTACATGGAGTGCGCGCAGACGCCCGGCGTCGAACGCCTGCTCACCGCCAACGGGCGGGTGCCCGAGTCGGCGCTGCGCAAGCTGCAGGCCGACGGCGGCTGCGACCGCCTGCTGCGCGAGGGCCGGGTCACGCTGGGCGAGTTGCAGTACGCGGTGCTCGGGGTGGTCCTGGACGCGGCCTTCTTCCTGCTGCCCGCCACCGGGAGCAGGCCCAAGTTCCGCCCGGGCGAGCGGCACTGGCTGGGCGGCCAGTGGTTCTTCGACGTGCCAGGGCTGGTGCGCGAGTGCGCGCGGCGGCGGGCCCAGCTCGCCAGGATCTGGCCGTCCGCCGAGGTGGACAGCGCACCGGTGCGGCTCGCCACGCGGTTGCCGGGGCACGGCGTGGCGCTCAGCCGGGTGCAGTGGGAGATCATCGCGGCGGGCGAGCGCGAGGCGACCCCGCTGGAGCTGGCCAGGCAGCTCGGCAGGACGGCCTACTCGGTCCTGCTGGCGGTGCGCTACCTGGCCGCCGCGGGGCTGCTCGCCGCGCCGGACGTCCAGGAGGCGGCGGCGGAGGCCGTCCAGGAGGCGCCGGCGCTGCCCCGGCGGACCCGACGCCAGAGCGAGCGGCCGCCCGAGCGGGACCGTCACCCCTTCGGGCCGGCGATGACCGGCGACCCGACCGATCTGTCGCTGCTGATGCGGCTGAAGAAGGCCCTGGAGGAGCTGTCATGACGGCAAGCGAGCCCAGATGAGGAGGTTCCTGGAGAGCACGACGCCGCGCGGACGGCACACACCCGCCCGCCGTCGCGGCGCACAAGCACCGAAGAAGGAAACGGAGGAAACCATGGCGAGCATGGACGTCTCCCTCAAGGAGATGGTGGGCATCGACGGCGCGGTCGGAGCGGCGATCGTCGATCACAGCAGCGGTATGGCGCTCGGCACGCTCGGCGGCTCGAAGGACCTGGACCTGCAGATCGCGGCCGCGGGCAACACCGAGGTGGTCAAGGCCAAGCTGCGCACGATGGACTCGCTGGGCATCAAGGACAGCATCGAGGACATCCTGATCACGCTGACCGGCCAGTACCACCTCATCCGGCCGATCACCGGGCGCGGCGGCAAGGGGCTGTTCCTCTATCTCGCGCTCGACCGCAACCGGGCCAACCTGGCGCTGGCCCGGCACCAGCTTCGCTCGATCGAGGAGAAGCTGGAGGTCTGAGCCGGGCCGCCGCCGGTTCGCCTACTCGCCTCAGCCGCTGGTGAGCTTGGTGATCGCGGCGATCAGGTCCGGCCAGAGATCGCGCGGCAGATCGTGTCCCATGCCGGGGAACGTCAGCAGCGTCGCGCCGGCGATGGCCGCGGCCGTGGCCTGACCGCCCGCGAGCGGGATGAGCGGGTCCGCCTCGCCGTGGACGACGAGGGTGGGCACGGCCAGCTCGCGCAGCAGTTCCGTGCGGTCGCCCGAGGCGACGATGGCGGCCAGCTGCCTGGCGGTGCCCGCCGGGTCGAAGGCGCGGTCGTAGGCCAGCCCGGCGACCCGCAGGATCCGCTCGCGGTCGATCGGGTAGCCGGGCGAGCCGATGATCGACCAGGTCTCCAGCGCCTGGGCCAGCACGGCCTCGCGGCCGGCCGGCGGGCGGCCGGCCAGCACGGCCATGGCCTCGGGGGTGGGCGGGGCGATCTGTGGTCCCGGCGTGGACATGATGGAGGTCAGCGTGAGCACCCGGGCGGGATGCCTGATGGCGAGCGTCTGGGCGATCATGCCGCCCATCGACGCGCCGACCACGTGGGCGGCCGGCCAGCCGAGCACGTCGAGCAGCGCGGCGGTGTCGGCGGCCATGTCGTCCAGCACATACGGCGAGGGCGCCCCCATGGCGGGGGCGCCCTCGTCGTGGAAGTGCGTGGACAGGCCCGCGTCGCGGTTGTCGAACCTGACGACGTGATGTCCCTGCTCGGCCAGGAGCGCGCACCAGTCATCGTCCCAGTGCACGAGCTGGGCGCCGAGCCCCATGATGAGGAGCAGGGGCCGGTCTTGCGGAGAGCCGAAGCTCTCGTAGGCGATCTCTATGCCGTTGACGGCTACGCGGGTGGTCACGGGTACTAGAATGACATTCTAGTACCCGGTCGTAAAGAGCTTTACTGCGCCGGGGGCTGGGCGGGGTTGGTGTCGGTCTTCGCCCAGGCGCGGGTCGAGAACGGCACCGGGTAGTTCTTCTTGCCCTTGCCCTCGCCCCACTTGGTGATGACGTACTCGACCTTGATGTGGCCCTGGCCACCGACGCCGTCGACGTGCAGGGTGTCGGTGTTGAAGGTGCCGCCGGTCAGCTCGGCGAAGGTCTTGGCGTCCAGGTCGAGCATGATGCCGCGGTTGGACGGCGTGCCGGGGCCGCGGTCGCCGACGAAGAAGGGCATCTTCTTGCCCTTGTACACGACGTAGCCCTCGGTCATGAGCGGCCACGAGGGGCTGGCGACCATGCCCTTCTGCATCGGCTTGCCGGAGGCGGGCAGGCCGGTGTCACCGGCGCGGCCGGAGGAGTCGTCCCAGAAGTAGGACGCCGTGGTCGAGCCCTTGAGCAGGACCTTCTCGTCGGTACCGGTGTCGGCGTGGGCCGCCACGCCGGCGGCGAGGGAGAGCGCGCCGACGCAGGAGGCGGTCATCAGGGCGAACGGACGCAGGCCAGAGCGAGCAGACATGAAAGATTGAGTCCTTTGTGAGGGGACGGGGAGATGCGCGTGTACGCGCAGCCCGGCAGAACGCCAGAGGTGGGCTGCGCGCGGGGAGATGAGCGCAAGGAAAAGCTTTAAGGTCTGAAGGGCCGCTTTGCGCGGCTGGCACTACGTGAGTGGCGGTACGACGCGGTACATGTGGGGTGTCCTCTCCATCTCGCCTACCGGGTTAGCTGACGGGTTCGGCCGTGGAGATGGCCTACTGGCACTGACGTGCCGGATTCACCCCAACAAGGTGGGTCCCCGGTTCCCGGCGGTGCGGGATTCGGCGCCAGCTGATCGCCCTTCCTGGGTAAGGGCCACGTCACCAGCTGGTAACGAGGATCAGACTAACCTTTGAATCGGACATACGCAAACGAATCGTCATGAATCGGGCGAAGATCTACCCATTTCGGCAAAGAGAAAGGGGGCGCGGCATGCCGCACCCCCGGAAAACACGCTGTTTCAGCCGCCGCTCTTGCGCCTGAAGGATCGTTTGCTCGCAGCCGGTCCGTGCGCCCCGTGGATCTTCGATGGGTCGACGCCCCTGCCACCAGCTCCTGAGTCCGCGTGCTGGGCTCGCTTGCGATCCAGCGCCTCGCGGAACTTCCGCTTCATCTCGTCCTCGGGAGTTTCTTCGACTTCCGGCTCCGGTGTTTCCGCCATGAGGACCTCCTGGTGTTGGGACATACACAGCTTCGCACGACGTCCCTTATGACGCGAAACCGGCCTCAACTTTGCCCGCGGGCGCGGACGGGACCTCCAGCCGCTTGGCCGGCAACGCCACCAGCGCGACCAGCGCGATCAACGCGCCCGCCACGCCCAGCGCGGGGATGACCACGGACGCGGCCTCGGCGTGCGCGGCGGCCACCCCGCGCACAGGGGCGTCGGCGGCGACCACGCCGGTGTAGACGGTGCCGGCCAGGGCCAGCGCCACGGAACCGCCGACCTGGCGGAAGAAGGTCAGGTTCGCCGAGGCGGTGCCGATGTACTGCGGCGGCACCGAGGCCTGCACGGCGACGGTCAGGCCGGACAACATCGGGCCCACGCCGAGCCCCATGAGCACCATCCAGCCCGCCAGGACCACGCCGTCGGTCGCCAGCGAGAGGTTGAGGCAGAGCAGCGCGCCCGCGGTCAGCAGGAACGGCGACACCAGCAGCCACGGCTTGTACACCTTGGTCCTGGTCATCAGCACGCCCATCAGCGCGCTGCCGAGCACCATGGCCAGCGTCATCGGGTAGATCTTCAGCCCGGACTCCGTGGCGCTGCCGCCCAGCGCCTCCTGGAAGTACCTGGGCAGGAACACCACGCCGGCGAACATGCAGAACGCGGTGAAGAACGAGGTCACGTTGACCAGCGTGTACGTCCGGTTGGCGAACAGGTGCAGCGGCATGATCGGGCTCTCCGCCCGCCGCTCCACCATCACGAACACCACCAGCGACACCAGCGCCAGCCCGATCGGCCCGGCCACCGGCAGGTCGCCCCACCCGTTGCCGTCGAGCCCCTTCTCGGTCAGCCCGAGCAGCAGCGCGCTGATGGCCAGCGTGAAGACGCCGATGCCCAGGTAGTCTGGCCGGCCCCCGCCCACGCCCGGCCGGTTGGGCAGGCGGAGCACCACGATCGCGATCAGCACCGCGCCGAGCGGCACGTTCACGTAGAAGGCCCACCGCCAGGACGCCTGGTCGGTGAACAACCCGCCGAGGAACGGCCCGGCCAGGTAGGACAACGCCATCACCCCGCCCATCGCGCCCTGCACCTTGGCGCCGCCCTGGCTGGGCGGGAACAGCTCCATCACCAGGGCCAGCGACAGCGGCAGCAACGCGCCCGCGCCCAGCCCCTGCAGCGCGCGGAAGGCGATGAGCTGCGTCATGTCCTGCGACAACCCGCACAGCGCCGAGCCAAGTACGAACACCGACATCCCGATGAGCAGCAGCGTCTTCCTGCCGTGCTGGTCGGACAGCCGGCCGTACAGCGGCACGGTCACCGTGGACGTCAAGAGGTAGGCGGTGACCACCCAGGTGTAGAGGTCGGCCCCGCCGAGCTCGGCGACGATGCGCGGCAGCGCGGTGCCGACGATCGTCTGGTCGAGCATGGCCAGGAACATCCCGCCGAGCACGGCGAGCAGCAGCAAACCGTCGCCACGCGACTTTGTGTCATTTTTCACAGGTGGAGGCTGACATGTAAGCACTGACATGTCAAGTCTTCGGTATGCTGATCGGCATGTCCCTACGGATCGCGCTACTCGGCCTGCTCCGGGCCAAAGGCCCGGCCAGCGGCTACGACCTGGCCAAGAAGTTCGAGCACTCGATCGATCACGTCTGGCAGGCCGGGCACACCCAGATCTATCCGGAACTGGTGAAGATGGCCGCCGACGGCCTGGTGACGGTCGAGGCGGAAGGCGCGCGGGGGCGCAAGATCTACGAGATCACCCCGGAGGGTCAGCGGGTGCTGCGCGAATGGCTGCTGGGGCACGAGCCGTCCATGACGGTCAGGAGCGAGACGGCGTTGCAGACGTTCCTCATGCCCCTGCTCGACCGCGACGACGCCATCGCGGTGGTCGAGCGCATCAGGGACCGGTTCGAGCGGCGGCGGGCCGAGCTCGACTGCGAGTCGACCACCGGATTCGGCCGCTACGCGCTCAAACTGGGCCTCGCCCAGGTCACCGCGACCGTCCAGTGGGCCGACGAGGTGCTTGCCGACCTGCGGCGCGACTGACCGGGACGTGGTCACGCCGTGAGGCATTCGTGGTGTTGCGTGTAAGCGACGCCGGTAATAACAGGGCCATGGTGGTCAACCCCCTTGTCCTGCGATGAGCCTGTTCGGTCGTGACCTGGCGATGGACCTCGGCACCGCCAGCACGCGTATCTACGCCAAGGGCCGGGGCATCGTGCTCAGTGAGCCGTCGGCGGTCTGGCGCGACCCGCTGACGGGCAAGGTCGTGGGCGTCGGCCAGGAGGCGGCCAGCCGGGCGGACGGGGAGACGTACTGGCCGGTCAACGGCGGCCTGCCGATCGACGGCGAGCTGACCAGACGCATGATCAGGCACTTCCTGCGCAAGGTGCACTGGCACCCGTTCTCCAGGCCGCGCCTGGTGATGGCGGTGCCCGACCACTTCACCCCGATGGAGCAGCACGCGTTGCGCGATCTCGGCTACGAGGCGGAGGCCAGGCGCATCGTGCTGGTGCAGCACGCGCTCGCCGCCGCGCTCGGCGCCGGGCTGCCGGTCAGGGACGCCGCCGGACACATGATCATCGACGTCGGCTGCGCCTCGACCAGGATCGGCGTGGTCGCCAGGGGCTGCGTGGTGGCCGCGGGCACCGCGGGCGGCGGCGGGCACGCGGTGAACCGGGCCATCGTCCGGCTGCTCGACGAGGAGCACGACCTGCTGATCGACGAGCAGGAGGCCGAGACGGTCAAGCGCGCCGCCGGGCCGTCGGGGCAGGATGGGGACCGGCGGGTCACGGTACGCGGCCACGACCGGGAGAGCGGCCGCGAGTCCACGGTGCAGGTCCCGGTCCAGGAGATCTACGAGGCGGCCGGGCAGCCGGTCGACTCCATCGCCAGGGCCGCCATGGAGACCGTGGCGCGCTGCCCCGCGGAACTCGCCGCCGACCTGGTCGAGCGCGGCGCGGTGCTGGTCGGCGGCGGCGCGCTGCTGCGCGGGCTGGGCCGGCGGCTGCGGGCCGGGCTCGGCTTCCCGGTGCGCCGCGCCGCGCACCCGCAGGAATCGGTGGTGCTCGGTCTCGGCCGGTGCGTGGACGACCTGGGGCTCATCGCCAAACTTCGGCGCCGGTGACGTCGTCGTGTGGGAGGACGTCTGGAACACCGGGATCTCGCTCGGCGACAAGGCGTTCCGGACGATCGCCGTCTACCTCACGGTGACCGTGCTGCTGCGCTTCAGCGGCAAGCGCGGCGTGGCCCAGCTCAACAACTTTGACTTCGTGGTCATGCTGCTGATGAGCAACGTGGTGCAGAACGCGATCATCGGCCCGGACGACTCCCTGGTCGGCGGCCTGCTCGGGGTGACGATCCTGGTGGTGTTCAACGCGATGGTGGTGCGCGTCGCCGCGGCCGTGCCGGCGATCGGCAGGATCGTGGAGGGCCGGCCGACCGTGCTGGCCCGCGACGGCGTCTACATCCCGTCCGCGCTGCGCAGGATGGGGCTGCGCCAGGCCGACGTGGACGTGTCGATCCAGCTCAGAGGCGGCGAGAGTGTCGGAGACACCAGCCTGGTACGGCTGGAGCCCGGCGGGTCCATGCTGGTGCGGCTGCGCCCGGAGGAGGAGGACGCCACCGAGGGACACCTGGACGAGCTGGCCGCGCGGCTCGACCGCATCGAGCGCAAGCTCGACACGCTGCTCGGCGACCGGGACCGGCCCTGATCCACGGGCTTCCACACGCTCAGGAAACGCTTCCCACGCCATCGTCCAAGTACGGGTGTAAGGGCGAACGACGAAGGGAGCGAGGCCAGTGCGCCTCAACGAAGACCCCGCGGCCTTTGAGGCCTTCTATCGCCGCCACGTCGATGCGGTGCTGCGGTACGTGGTCAGACGGGTGAGCGACCCGCACCTGGCCGCCGATCTGACCGCGGACATCTTCCTGGCGGCCATGGACTCGGCCGCCACCTACCGTCCAGGACGGGGCAGCGAGATCGCCTGGCTGTACGGCGTGGCGCGCAACGTCGTGTCGGCCGAGCACCGGCGCAGGGCCAGGGAGGCGCGGGCGACCGGCCGCGTCGCCGGCCGCCGGTTGATGGACGACAACGATCTCGCCCGGATGGAGGAGCGGATCGACGCCGAGCGCCGCGCGCGCAAGGCCCTGGAGGCCATGGCCGGGCTGCCGGAGGGCGAGCGGGCGGTGCTGGAACTCGTGGTGATCGACCAGCTCACCGTCACGGAGGCGGCCGCGGCCCTGGGCATCAGGCAGGTGACCGCACGAGTCAGGTTGCATCGGGCCAGACGTGCCCTTGAAGACGTCGCTTCGCCGTCGGCCGTGTACGCGGAGGGTCAGGCATGAGCAATTTCGAAGAGCGCCTGCTCAGTGCGCTCAAGGAAGACATCAGCAGACGAACGATGGAGGGTGGAATGGTCGTGGAAGCGCCGGTGCGGAGCAGGGGACGCCGGGTGGCGGGGCTGGGCGCCGCGGTCGCGGGGGTCGCGGCGGCCACCGTGGCGGCGGTGGCCGTGTTCGGCGGTTTCGCCGCGCCGGCCTTCGCGGTCACCAAGGCCGCCGACGGCGGGGTCGAGGTCACCATCAACGACTACAGCGACCCCGAGGGGCTGGAGCGGGCGCTGGCCGCGCAGGGGATCAAGGCGGCGGTCGACTACCTGCCCGCCGGGCAGACCTGCCAGGACGGCCGGGGCACGCCCGCCAAGTCGTCGTCCGGCCGGACGACGACCACCTCCATCGGCTCCAACGACGGCGAGGGGGTGCGGTTCCGCATCGAGCCCGGGCAGGTCACGGCGGACCAGACGCTGGTGCTGGCGCTCTCCGCGGACCTGTCGGACTCCAGGCCGCCGGTCTCGGCCCGGATGGAGGTCGTCGAGGGCGCGGTGGCCGACTGCGTGCCGACCGCGCTGAACCTGCCGCCGGCCGGCCCTGGCCAGGAGACCGGCGATGGCCCGTCGACGAACGAGGTCACCGGCGAGGACGACCGGGGCGGCACCCACTCCGCCGGCGGCTGATGACCGCGGCCCGGCGGCCCTCCCTTCCCGGGCAGCGGGGCCGCCGGGCCGTGGCAACCTTTTCGCGGCGAGGACCTGTTGACAGCGGCGGGGAGCACGAGCCTATATTCAACCTATAGGTTGATTAACCAACAGGTTGAACAAGCCGGAAGGGACGGCTCCGATGCTCCTGGAGAACAAGGTCGCGGTGATCTACGGCGCGGGCGGCTCGATCGGCGCGGCGGCGGCGCGGGCCTTCGCCCGCGAGGGCGCCCGCGTCCATCTGGCCGGCCGCACGCCTGCCACCCTCGCCAAGGTCGCCGACGAGATCCGCGCGGCCGGCGGCCGGGCCGAGACCGCCCAGGTGGACGCCCTCGACGAAGACTCCGTCACCGCCTTCGCCGGCTCGGTGGCCGAGCGCGAGGGCGGCATCGACGTCTCGTTCAACACGATCGGCGTCCAGGACGTGCAGCGGCCGCTGATGGAGATCTCCGTCGCGGAGTTCACCCAGCCGGTCGAGGTCGCCGTCCGCACCCAGTTCCTGACCACCAGGGCGGCCGTCGAGCACATGATCGGGCGGGGCGGCGGGGTCGTCCTGATGTTCGGCGGCAGCGGCCCGCAGACCCTGCCCGGCCTGGGCGGCTTCAAGGTCGCGCTCGACGCGATGGAGGGCGTCCGCCGGCAGTGGGCCGTCGAGGTCGGCAGGCACGGCATCCGGGTGATCACGCTGGTCACCGGCGGCGTGCCGGAGAGCATCCCGGACTCCTTCCCCGGCAAGGGGGAGATCGCGGACTCGCTGCTGGAGCCGACGCTGCTGGGCAGGACCGCGACCTTGTCCGACGTCGGCGACGTCGCCTCCTTCGTGGCCTCCGACCGGGCCCGCTCGATGACCTCGGCCACGGTGAACATCTCCTGCGGCGCGATCGTGGACTATTAGGTCATCAACCGCGATCGGACCAGAAAGACCCACCCGGATGCCCGACGACGACCAGCTCAGCCTCACCTTCGCCGCCCTGGCCGACCCCACCCGCCGCGCGATCCTGGCCCGGCTGGCCGACCGCGAGGCGACGGTCAACGAGCTGGCCGAGCCGTTCGACATCAGCCTGCAGGCGATCTCCAAACACCTGAAGGTGCTGGAGCGGGCCGGGCTGATCAGCAGGGGCCGCGAGGCGCAGTGGCGGCCGTGCCGGCTGGAGACGGCCCCGCTGGAGTCCGCGTCGGAGTGGATCGACCGCTACCGCGACCGCTGGTCAGACCGCTTCGACCGGCTCGACCGGGAGATCAAGAAGATCCAACGCCGGCAGGAAGGCCGTGAGCATGGGTAACACCGAATTCGTCATCGAACCCGGCCGTCAGGACATCTTCATGATCCACGTCTTCGACGCGCCACGCGACGTGGTGTTCCGTGCCGTCACCGATCCCGAGCTCGTCCCACGCTGGTGGGGGCCGCGATTCCTGGCCACCCGCGTCGACCGCATGGACGCCCGCCCGGGCGGGCGCTGGCGCTTCGTCAACATCGACGCCAAGGGCGGCGAGTACGGCTTCCGCGGCGTCTACCACGACGTGGTGGCGCCCGAGCTGATCGTGCGGACGTGGGAGTTCGAGGGCACGCCCGGCGACGTGGCGCTGGAGACGATCAGGCTGGAAGAGGTGGCGGGCGGCGGGACGCGGTACGTGGCGCAGTCGGTGCACCCGTCGGTGGAGTCCCGGGACGCCATCGTCCGCGCGGACGGGGCGAAAGGCGGCCGGGACTCCATGGAACGACTCGCCGAACTCCTCCGGTCCCTCTGACCACCCGCCCCACCTCTTGGGGGGCGAGCGGCGTGGGTCAGGGGGTGGCCAGGGCCTCGGTGGGTGAGAGGCGGGAGGCGCGGATCGCCGGATAGAGCCCGGCCACCGCGCCGATGACCAGCGTCGCCGCCAGGCCGCCCGCCGTCGCCCAGGCGGGCACCACGGCCGGCCAGCCCTGCCCGAGCGCGTACGCGATCGTCACCCCCGAGCCCAGCACCACCCC
>NZ_JABCPZ010000509.1 GCF_013283785.1 Nonomuraea antri | reverse complement strand
AGGCCCGCCCCCGGCAGGCCTTCCCTCGCGCCCTGCCGCCTCGCCTCAGGTGGTCAGCGGGGCAGGGGCACGCTGGCCTTGGACCAGCAGTAGTCGACGCCGTCCAGCCGGTTCCAGGTGGTGAACGACGCCTCCACCGCGCGCGGCCGGTCGTCGGCGTACAGCAGGACGTCGGGGCGGGCGGTCAGGAAGGCCACGCCGTCGGCGTCGGTGGTCACCGTCCGGCCGGCGCTGCCGTGGGCGCCGTTGACGCTGACGTACCCGATCGCGAGCTCGACCGGCGCGCCCGCCAGCGGCCGGCCCTGACGGGTGAGCCGGGCACGCAGCGTCACCGTCCCCTCCTGCGGCCAGGACGCCGGCGGCGTCAGCTCCAGCCGGGTGGGCACGCAGCCGCCGCCGCAGCCCGCCACCGAGGTCACCGCCGAGGTCACCGACGCCGTCATGGCGGCGGCGAGCAGCACCGCGCCGCAGAGGGAGCGGCGGCTCCCCCGGCGGCGCGGCACCCGCCCCGCGCACAGCGCACGCAGCGCATGAAACGCACACACCGCACGAAACGCGCGCAGCGCACGAAGCGAAGGACTCAGCGAAAGGTTCAGCAAAGGCCGCTTTCCGACTCGTCTCCGCCACCGGCGAACTCGCCGTCGTACGGCCAGACATGGTAGGCGAGGAAGGCCAGCACGGCGTCCTTTTCCTGGATGTCCTCCGCCGAATCCCCCTCGCGCCTGGGGTCGATGAGGGCGATCAGGTTGGCGGCCGGCTTGCGGGCGCCGTCGGCGCCGAGTTCGCCGCCGGGCACCGAGACGCCGTTGACGGTCGGCGGCTGCGCCTCGCCGGGGGTGGCCTCCCAGCCCCACTGGCCGACGCCGGCCCCGAAGATCTCGATCTCGATGACGAACCTCGTGGGCTGCTTGTTGTTGTACAGGTGCATGCGCACCTGGTCGAAGACGCCCTTGCGGTCGACGTGCACGGCGAACACGTCGGGTCCGGGGATGCGCCGGTCGACGCGGAACCAGTAGTCGATGTCCAGGTCCAGGGAGACCCGGCCGAGCGCCAGGTCCACGCTGCCGTAGCGGCCCGACAGGCCCTGGAACAGCTGACCGACGACCGCGGGCACGGCGATGGTCAGGTCGCTCCTGGGCTTGCCCGGCTCGATGGTCAGGTCCTGCAGGTCGTTGACGGTCAGCGACACGTCCTTCAGGGTGCTGGGCTTGACCTCCATGTGGCCGTAGAAGCGGCCGACGATGACGCAGTAGTCGGCGAAGGTCTTGTCGATGTCCTCGCCGCGGGGCACGCGCACGTGCATGTCGCCCACGACGTTGATCTTCTCGGTCCTGGGTGCGGACGTCAGGCGCACCCGCCACTGCTCGGTCCCGGTGACCGCGATGGTGGTCGCGTGGCCGAGCCTGGTGACCTCCAGGAACAGGTCGCTGGCGCCGATCGTCGGGTCGTCCTTGGTCTTCGGATCCTTGAAGATCATGTCGGCTTCGACGTGGACCTGCCCGGACAGGGTGTCGGCGCCGGCGCCCTGGCCGCCGTCGGCGGTGGCGGCGGTGTAGGTGAGGTTGGGACAGTGTTAACCAGTCGGAAATACTGGAACGCTCCACCTCGCCCGGGGGCGACACGTGCGCGCGCGTCCGCCTCGTCAGGCGTGCGCGCGGGGCGGGGCTCGCGCAGACTGCGCATAGGACGATCCAGCCGAACCCCGGGGAAGCCATGCCGCCCAAGACGCTGATCCTGGCCGCCGCGGCCGTGGCGCTGCTGGCCGCCCGCTGC
>NZ_JABCPZ010000508.1 GCF_013283785.1 Nonomuraea antri | reverse complement strand
GCCACCCATCGCCCAGCCCAGCCACCCCACCCGGCCTCCATCGACCCGGGGGACGGCAGGCACCGCGCGCTCGCTGCGGCGGATGGGACGAATCCAGCCCTCAACCCGGCGCACAGCAGGCACTCGGCGCCCGACACGGCGGCCGGGGCGCATCCGGCGCTGGATGCGGCCGACGAGATGTACCCGGCCTTCAGCGCGGCACCGGGAACGCATGCGGCCACCGCCGACGGAGCGAGCGGGGCACCGGGTGCGGCGGATGGCATGCACCCGGCCTTCGGCATGGCTGATGGCGCACACCAGGCACCCCATCCCGCGGATCAGCCACAGCCGGCCAGGACATCGCGTATGAACCCGCCGGCACAGCCGGCCTTCACGTCGGCGGCGCAGGCGGGGGCCGCCGCCGCTCGTCCAGTCAGCTCGAACCGTCCTGAGATCATGACGGACACGAACTCGGACACCGACATGGACACGAACGCCACGGTCCGCATCCTGAGCACCGGCAACCAGCCCAACACCGCTCGCAGCGCCAGCGGCATCACCAGCACCAGCGCCAGGGCCAGCACCGGCTCCGGCACCGGCGGCAGGTCCGGCACCGGTGGTGGTACAGGCACTGGTACTGGCGGCACGCGGGGTGCTGGCGCCGGTGGCGGCGCTGAGAAGGACGCCCGCAAGCGCCGCACCTCGCGCGAAACCGGCAAGTGGCCGACGGAGGAGAAGGCCGCCGCCTAACAGGGAAAGCGGCCGCTTAGCGCCGGAAGGCATCCACCGAGGTCAAGCTCACGAGCCTGGGAAGGCAGCCGGTGGAGGGCCGGAGGATGCCCGCCAAGTGTGGAAGGGCGTTCATCCACCTGGCGCAACTCCGGCCCACACCACCAGGCTGCGTTGTCGGGCCGCGTTGTCAGGCCGCGTCACCAGATCGCACCGTCTCTCTGGCCACCGCCTGCCCGTCACAGGCTGCTTCGAGCATGGCATGGCATGGCTGGGCTGGCCACGAGGACAGCGCGGCAACCGGAGAGGCGGCGCGGCCAGCACCCAAGGGCTGAGCAACCCATGCCCGATGACCGCCCAGCGACCTCGCCCCATCTGGCAGCGAGGTCGCTGAACGCGCGCACGCCACAGCCTTCTTGCACCTCGACACCTGCAACGGCAGGAGAACGAACGGGATGCGCAATCGGATGGGATGGCGGGCCGCACGCATAGGGGGACAGGACCACAGGCCGCGCATCGAAACAAGCCAACGAGCGAGACAGGCCGTGAGGAGAGACCGGGCAGCGCAGGAAGGGCCGAGAGACGAGAGCCAGCAGACCGGAGGAGAGCCAGAGAACGGAGCACGAGCGGAGAGCCTTGGAAGGAAACGAGCGAAGAGGCTTGAGAGGAATCGACGGGGATCGAGAAGCGAAGGCTGGGGAGGACGCGAACGAGGGCTCGAAGAGGAAGAACGAGGGGGCTCAGGGAGCAGTCAAAGGCGGAGGCGGGAGAAGTCGGCGAGGTGAGAGAGGCCGGGGCGGGAGAAGTCCGGGGCGCGGAGAGGCCGAGGGCGGGAGCGGTTGGTGAGTGGAGACGGGAGAAGCCGGAGGGGAAGCTCAGGGGAGAGGCCAAAGGCGGAGGCGGGAGAAGCCGGAGGGAAGCTCAGGGCGAAGCCAAAGGCGGAGGTGGAGAATCCGGCGGGGAGACTCGGGGGAGAGAAGCCGGAGATGAAGGCAGGAGAGGCCGGAGGCATCGTCCGGGCGAGATGGTGGGTGTCCCTGCGCAGGGGGACAGCCGTTAGGGAGGGGGG
>NZ_JABCPZ010000507.1 GCF_013283785.1 Nonomuraea antri | reverse complement strand
CTCCTGGCCGAGGGGTGCGGGGCTTGACCGACCTTACACTGCAAGGCTATACCTTACGGTGTAAGTCGGTGGTGGTCGTACACGTCGTGCGCGTCGTGCGCTGAGGAGGGATCGTGGAATCCAACGGGTTACCGGCGGCCGGCGGGCCTGACACGGGAACAGGCACGGAAGCAGAAGCGGGCACGGATACGGGGGCGGGTGCGGGCCGGCGGGTGTGCGTCGTCGGGGCGTCCGGCAAGCTCGGGCGCTACCTGGTGCGGCACGCGCTGGAGCGCGGGTTCGAGGTCGTGGGCGTCTGCCGGGAGAAGAGCGTCGGCAAGCTCGCCGACTTCGCGGGGCGGATCACCGTGATCCCCGGCCCCACCGACGACCGCGCGGTCATCGCCCGCGCGGTCGCCGGTTGCGACGCCGTGCTCACGGTGCTGGTCCCGTGGGGGATGCGCCACTACGCCTCGGGCACCGCCCAGGCCGTGCTCGACCACGCCCGTCCGGGCGCCCGGCTGGTGTTCTCCTGCGGCTGGCACATCACCCGCGACGGCCAGGACGTCTACCCCTGGACGTTCCGCCTCTACGCGGCCGTGTTCGGGCGGCTGGCCAAGCTCGCCCGGTTCGTCGACATCGACGACCAGGTGGAGGCGTGCCGACGGGTGTTCACCAGTGACACCCGCTGGACGGTCGTGCGCGGCAGCGACCTGGAGGAGGGTGACAGTCAGGGCCTGCCGGTGTGGAGCCGGCACGTGGGTGACCCGATCCTGGCCAGCAACCGGACCCGCCGGATCGACTACGCCCGCTTCATGATCGAGGCGGTGGACGACGACAGCCTCGTCCAGGAGGCCCCGGCCATCGTCGGACGCCTGACCCCGTCGGCACTCGCCCACGCCGGGGACACGCCCTGACCGGGGCGGAGCGGGCGGCGGTGTGACTCTGGGGGCGCGGCCGGTTCGGGTGGCCCGCGGCGCTGTTCGCCGACCGCAGGCCCGCCGGCGGTTCCTGCTCCCCCGGACCTACGTCGGCCTGTGACTGCCGGCACCAGACAGCCTGCCTGGTAGCCGGGTCCGGCTGCTCCCCCAAGGCGCCGGGCGGACGGGGCGTGTTCTCGCGGTCGCCGTCCCCGGAAGCCTGCCGGCCGGTCAGGCGAGACGGGCGGTGATGGCGAGGGTGGTGTAGTTCATGGTGAAGGAGCCGCCCGCCGCGTCGACCACCTCCCCGATCCCCGCCAGCAGCTCGGCGAGCTGCGCGGGTGGGAGCAGGTGGTGGCCGCCGAAGGTCGGCACCTGATCCAGCCACTCCTCCCGCGTGTAGACCCGCTCCCACGGCAGGTGCCACAGTTCGGGTTCGCCGAACGCGCCCGAGCCGCGCATCCCGCCGGCGGCCTTGCCGGCCATCTGCTCGTACGCCTCCAGCCCCGGCAGGGTGTTGCCGCTGTACGGCAGGTCGGGCAGGACCCGGCGGTAGACCGCGGCGAAGGACGCGCCGAGCTCGGACGGCGGCTGGAAGACGTTCCAGAACGCCGCCAGGCGCCCGCCGGGGCGGAGCACCCGGGCCGCCTTGGCCGCTCCCGCGTCCGGGTCCACCCAGTGCCAGGACTGCCCGGAGACGACCGCGTCGAAGGTGCGGCCGACCGGGTCCCAGGATTCGAAGGTGGCCACCTCGACCTCGACCCCGCCGTGGCGGGCGCGTTCGGCCATGCGGGCGTCGGGTTCGACGCCGAGCACGCGGCAGCCGGCGTTCAGGAACGGCCGGGCGGAGATCCCGGTGCCGCAGCCGACGTCGAGGACGTCCAGAACAGCCGGCGTGTCGGGGGCGTCGGGGG
>NZ_JABCPZ010000506.1 GCF_013283785.1 Nonomuraea antri | reverse complement strand
CGGCACGCCCGCCGCCGCCTCGGTCACGGCCTCGTCCGCCGACCTGACGTGGGCCGCCGCCACCGACGACGTGGGCGTGACCGGCTACGAGGTGGTGCGGGTGCAGGGGACGGCGGAGACGGCCGTGGCCACGTCCGCGAGCGCGTCGGCGTCCGTCACCGGGCTGAGCGCCGGCACCGCCTACACCTTCGCCGTCTACGCGCGTGACGCGGCGGGCAACCGCTCGCCCCGCTCCGGCACGGTCACCGTCACCACGCGGCCGGACGGCGGGACGGGCCGCTGCGCGGTGACGGCAGGCGTCCAGAGCCAGTGGGGGACCGGGTACGTCGTGCAGGCCACCGTGACCAACCCAGGCGGCGCGGCGATCAGCGGCTGGGCCGTGACGTTCACGCTGCCGCCCGGGCACCAGATCACCGGGAGCTGGAACGGGGTGGTCAGCCGGTCGGGGCAGGTCGTCACGGTGCGCAACGCCCCGCACAACGGCGACCTCGGGCCGGGCGGCGGCACGTCGTTCGGCTTCCAGTCGTCCCGGCCGGACGGCGACACCCACCTGCCGACCGGCTACGCCTGCACCTGACCCCCTTTCAGGCCCGCCACGCCGTGCTGACGTGCGTGGCGGGCGGCTCCGGTCCTGGTGTTGCGAGCAGTTTCGCGCACCGGCGGGGACATTCACCGGGCCGACGTTTCACCACCCCCGATGCGTGACGCCCTTGTCATGTTCGCCTGTCGACATGGTCGCGAGACGCTTTGAGGGAAGGACGCGCCCATGACGATCTCCATGGACACCGGCGCCCTGGACACCGGGCACTACACCGTCGGCCTGGCGACGAGCGCCGCCGACGTGCAGGCCGCGCAGCGGTTGCGGCACGAGGTCTTCGCCGGGGAGATGGGGGCGCGGCTCGACAGCCCGGTCTCCGGCCTCGACGTCGACAGGTTCGACGCCGCCTGCGATCACCTGCTGGTCCGCGACGGCCGCCAGGTCGTCGGCACCTACCGGCTGCTCCCGCCTGGACGAGCCGACCTGCTGTACTCCGACACCGAGTTCGACCTGCGCGCCCTGGCCGGCATCAGGAAGGACCTGGTCGAGGTGGGACGCACCTGCGTGCACCCCGACCATCGCGGCGGCGCGGTGATGGCGCTGATGTGGGCGGGCATCGCCCGATACATGATCGACGGCGGCCACCGCTGGCTGGCGGGCTGCTGCTCGGTGCCGCTCGACGACCGGGGCGCGGTGGCGGCCGGAGTCGTGGACCGGGTGCCGCCGGGGCCCGAGGAGTACCGGGTCACGCCGCACCGGCCGTGGCGCTCGTCCGGCGCGCCGCGTCCCGACCGGTTCGTGCCGCCCGCGCTGCTGCGCGGCTACCTGCGGCTGGGCGCCTGGGTGTGCGGGCCGCCCGCCCACGACGCGGACTTCGGCTGCGCCGACTTCTTCGTGTTGCTGTCCATGGACCAGGTGAACACCCGCTACCTGCGTTACTTCCTGGGGGAACCGTGATCACGTCCGGCCCGGCGCTGACGGAAGGCGTCAGGGGGCAGATCCATCCCTGGCTGCGGCTGGGGCCGTGCTCGCCGGTCGCCTGCGTGGCAGGTCCGGCCGCCGGTGCAGGTCCGGCCCGTCTGGCGGCGCGGCTGCTGGGCGCCCTGGCGGTGGTGCTGGCGGGGGTGCCGGTGGCGCTGGCCGCGCGGTGGGCTCCCGCGGTGAAGCAACGGGAGATCACCATGCTGTGGGCGCGGCTGCTGCTGCGCGCGCTCGGCGTCCGGCTGGTGATCACCGCGCCGCCGCAGCCGGCCACCCGCTCGGTGGGGCTCGTGGGCGCCGGGCTCCGAGGC
>NZ_JABCPZ010000505.1 GCF_013283785.1 Nonomuraea antri | reverse complement strand
AGCCCACCGAGCCGGTCGTCATGGCCGGCGCCACCTCGACGTCCGGCGCGCAGGCCGCCGCCGAGCCGGGACAGGCCGGGATCCCGCAGCCCGGACAGCCCCAGGACGGTCAGACCCAGCCCGACGTGACGCTGCCCTGGGCCAGCACCACGCCGGAGCCGACCGACATCGGCCCGATGGTGCTGCCCACCGACGGTCCGACGTCGAACCTGTCGGTGCCGGAGTTCAGCTCGCCGCCGCAGCCGATCGCCACCCAGCCGATCGCCACCCAGCCGGTGACCAGGCCGACGGTGACCGTCCAGCCGACGAAGACGGTGACCGAGCAGCCCAAGGAGAAGAAGACCAAGCAGGCCAAGCCCACTCAAAAGGCCACGCCGACGCCCACCCCGACTCCGACCCCGACGCCGACGCGGACTCCGACCCCCACGCCGACGAAGGAGCCCGAGCCGACGCCGACCACCCAGGCGCCCAAGCCGACGACGCAGGCTCCGAAGCCGACCACGCAGGCGCCCAAGCCCACCACCCAGGCGCCGAAGCCGCCGCAGCCGGTCAAGAACCCGTACACGGCGGTGCAGGTGTGCGGGTCGGGGTTCTACGTGCAGCGGCAGCAGGCGTTCTCGGGCGGCGTCACGTACCAGCTCTACAACAGCGGCACGGGCGAGAACTGCGTCGTCACGATGAAGACCGTGGACGTGGGCAAGCGCACCCCGGTCAGCGCCACGCTCGAGGTGCAGAACGGCGGCAGCAGGACCGACAGCGGCAGCTTCGAGTACTACGCGGGGCCGGTCAAGCTGGCCGGCAAGGGCAAGTGCGTGCGCTTCTCGGGCAGTGTCGGTTCTGGCAGCACGAGCGCGGGCTGGGCCAACTGCGGCTGACCGCACGTCCGGTCCAGGGTGACCGCACGGCCAGGCTGATCCGGCGTCCAGGCTGACTGGGCGCCGGCGCCGGTGGATGTGCGTGCGCCCCCTCCCGAACGGTTCGGGAGGGGGCGCGGGGATCGCGCACGCCGCTGCGGTGGCGCGGCGGTCCTGCGGGGTCGGCTAGTCGTTCCAGGCGCGCTGGGTGCGGCGGAGGCGGTCGATGCGGTCGGCGGTCTCCGCGGCGTAGGCGTCCTGGATCTCGGTCAGGTCGCGCTGGAAGGTGGCCAGCAGGTTCTCGTCGCCGGCCGGGGTGAAGCCGAGCAGGTCCTGGGCCTGGCGCTGGTGGGCGTCCTGGGCGGCGCGGACGGCCTCGACCACTTCGCGGCTCAGCTCGTCCGAGCCGAGTCGCATCGCCCTGGGCGCGATGCGCACGTCGACCAGCTTGCTGTCGGCGTCCACGCGGGCGGTCACCGACCCGCTGCGGCTCTCGCCCTCGCCGCTGAGCTGCCGCAGGTCCCGCATCGCCTGGTCGAGTTCGCGCATGGAACGTTCGCCGGCCTGTACGAGGCGGTCGAGCTCGTGGAGGTGGGAGTGGCTGGTGTCCATGGTGCCAGGCCATCGCCGCCGGGTGAACGTTCGCTGATCGGCACCTGACCACCCTCGGAATTGATCATGAAGTCGTCGTTTTATCAGCCATAAAGGCCGTTATTTTCGGAAAAATCCGAGTCTGTGAGTGCACAAGCGGCCCCGGGCGGCCGGAACATCCACGTCACGTCCTCAGCCATCGGCCACCTGCGCGGCCGCGTCGACGACGAGTTGAAGGTGGCGATGGCGTACATCAAGAGCCTGACCGACACCGTCCACGTGGACGCCCCCGGCTTCGGCCTGCTGGGCGGCATGGTGCTCGGCAGCACGTACGAGGGCATGCGCGGGCGCGCGGAAGAGCTGCTCGGCGCGGCCGAGAAGTGCGTGG
>NZ_JABCPZ010000504.1 GCF_013283785.1 Nonomuraea antri | reverse complement strand
ATGCTTTGTGGTCAAGTCCTCGGCCTATTAGTACCGGTCAGCTCCACACGTTACCGTGCTTCCACCTCCGGCCTATCAACCCGGTCGTCTACCGGGAGCCTTACCCACTCTCATGGTGGGAGACCTCATCTCAAGGCGAGCTTCCCGCTTAGATGCTTTCAGCGGTTATCCCTTCCGAACGTAGCCAACCAGCCGTGCACCTGGCGGTACAACTGGCACACCAGAGGTTCGTCCGTCCCGGTCCTCTCGTACTAGGGACAGCCCCTTTCAAGTCTCCTGCGCGCGCAGCGGATAGGGACCGAACTGTCTCGCGACGTTCTAAACCCAGCTCGCGTACCGCTTTAATGGGCGAACAGCCCAACCCTTGGGACCTACTCCAGCCCCAGGATGCGACGAGCCGACATCGAGGTGCCAAACCATCCCGTCGATATGGACTCTTGGGGAAGATCAGCCTGTTATCCCCGGGGTACCTTTTAGCCGTTGAGCGACACCGCTTCCACACGCCGATGCCGGATCACTAGTCCCAGCTTTCGCTCCTGCTCGACCCGTCAGTCTCACAGTCAAGCTCCCTTGTGCACTTACACTCGACACCTGATTGCCAACCAGGCTGAGGGAACCTTTGGGCGCCTCCGTTACCCTTTAGGAGGCAACCGCCCCAGTTAAACTACCCACCAGACACTGTCCCCGATCCGGATCACGGACCAGAGTTAGACGTTCAAAACGACCAGAGTGGTATTTCACCAATGACTCCACCCGAACTAGCGTCCGAGCTTCCCAGTCTCCCACCTATCCTACACAAGACGCTCCAAACGCCAATGTCAAGCTGTAGTGAAGGTCCCGGGGTCTTTCCGTCCTGCTGCGCGAAACGAGCATCTTTACTCGTAGTGCAATTTCGCCGGGTCTGCGGTTGAGACAGCGGGGAAGTCGTTACGCCATTCGTGCAGGTCGGAACTTACCCGACAAGGAATTTCGCTACCTTAGGATGGTTATAGTTACCACCGCCGTTTACCGGCGCTTAAGTTCTCACCTTCGCCGTGTTGCCACAGCTAAGCGGTCCCCTTAACGTTCCGGCACCGGGCAGGCGTCAGTCCGTATACATCGTCTTACGACTTCGCACGGACCTGTGTTTTTAGTAAACAGTCGCTTCCCCCTGGCCACTGCGACCCCCACCAGCTCAGAGTGCAAGACTCATCACCAGCAGAGGTCCCCCTTCTCCCGAAGTTACGGGGGCAATTTGCCGAGTTCCTTAACCACAGTTCACCCGATCGCCTTAGTATTCTCTACCTGACCACCTGAGTCGGTTTAGGGTACGGGCCGCCACAACACTCGCTAGAGGCTTTTCTCGGCAGCATAGGATCATCCACTTCACCACAATCGGCTCGGCATCACATCTCAGGATACGTGTGAGGCGGATTTGCCTACCTCACTCCCTACATGCTTACCCCAGGACAACCATCGCCTGGGCTGGACTACCTTCCTGCGTCACCCCATCGCTTACCTACTACCCGATCGGATCGAGCGTTCACCCTGACCCCAAGCCCGAAGGCTTTAGGCGGGCTAAGGACTCTTAGCATCACGAGGTTCGATATGGGCGCGTTGAAGCGGGTACGGGAATATCAACCCGTTGTCCATCGACTACGCCTGTCGGCCTCGCCTTAGGTCCCGACTTACCCTGGGCGGATTAGCCTGCCCCAGGAACCCTTGGTCATCCGGCGGCAGGGTTTCTCACCCTGCATTCGCTACTCATGCCTGCATTCTCACTCGCACAGCCTCCACAACTAGATCACTCTGCTGCTTCACCGGCTGCACGACGCTCCCCTACCCACCAACAGCGCA
>NZ_JABCPZ010000503.1 GCF_013283785.1 Nonomuraea antri | reverse complement strand
CGGCGGGGCCGGCGAGTCGGCGCATCGGCGGTGACTACAGGGCCAGGGTCCGGCCGGCGTCGATGGCGTCGCGGACGCTCCTGGCCAGCGTCGATTCCAGGGCCTCCCCGCGGGCCATGAGTTCGTTCATGCCCTCCGCGTCGTCCGTGTGCGCCAGCAGTTCCTGGTACTTGCCGTTGTTGGCCAGCGCCTCCCGCGCCTTCAGCGCCGCGTCCGCGGTGGCGACGCGGTGGGCGTACTCCTCCAGGGCGGCCACCCTCGCCGTCACCTTGGCGACGCTGCGGGTCAGCGCCGCCTGCTGGGGTTCGAGCACCGCGCGCAGCTCCGCGGTCATCAGCCCACGTCTGGCCTGTTCCTGCTCCTGTTGCAGCTGCGTCTGTACGTGGAGCAGCCGGGCGATCTCCCAGACCTGCCGGGGGAGCAGCACCTCGTTGGCGACGTCGTCCAGGAGGCCGGTTCCGGCGACGCGGGAGCGGGAGACCGAGGTCACGGCTCTCCTGGCGCGCGTGAGCAGTTCCTTCGAGGACGGCGAGAGCTCCGAAACCACCACGAAACGCTTCAGGTACGGCCGGAGGGCGGCCCGGGCGTTGAGCCGGGGGATGAAGCCGTCGATGATGGTCAGGCGCTCGTGCGGGGTCAGGTCGGGGTCCAGGACCAGGTCGACCTTCCTCTCGACGGCCTTGCGCTCGTCGGCGAGCCGGTGACGTTCCTGGGTGGCCTCCGTCGGGCCGGCGGCGGAGATCCGGAGGCGGATGGCGAGGAAACCGCCGACCCCCAGAAGTCCCACGAAGAGAACGAACGCCAGTCGTTCCCGCGAGGCATCGTGGGACAAAGCCCCGACGGCCGCCAGCATCAGCCACAGGCCGACGGTCACCCCGACCGCCTGCGCGCAACCGGAACTCTCACGCGCCACGCATTCCCCCAGGGGCGAAGTTGCCAGAAGTCCAGGAAAGGGCAGAATAGCGCCTGATTTCACGAAAAATAGCCGGAAATCGTGAGAAATCCGGAAATGTGAATTATCGCAACCGCCACTCGCCCCGCTCTTCCGCGTACCCGTTGTTCAGCGCGAACCGCAGCTCCACCATTTGCGCCGCCTCCGGCACCTCGAACACGATGAGTCCCTTGCGGGTCTGGCCCACCGGAATGGTGGTGAACTTGCCGAGCGGCGGCCCGTCCTTCACCTCCAGGAATGTCCCCCGGTACTGCTGGCCCTCGCCGTCGAGCACCGTCGCCGCCGATCCGGGCGCGTCGTCGTAGAGCTCGGCGCCCTTGTTCGTCATGGTCAGCTGGACGGCCATGTACCGGCGTCCGGCCAGCGGCGCGTTGAACTTGCTGATCGGCTCGGCCGTGGGGATCACCTTGTCGAGCGTCACCGCCATCTTCTCGCCGGCCTTCAGTCCCCGGAGAGTGAACGTGGCCCCGAGCCCCTTGGCGTCCGAGCCCGGGCCGGAGCCGGAGTCCGTGTCCGGCTGCCCGGCGTCCGCGGACGACTCGTCACGCAACTGCGCCGACGACGTCGAGTAGACCGGGCCGGACTCCTCCGCGGCGCTGTTGAGCACGGTGACGTAGAAGACCCCGCACCCGCCGAGCAGCAGCAGCGGCAGCCCGATCGCCAGGACCACGACCAGCGCGGTGTTGCGCCGGTGCGACTCGGCCGGCGGGGGACCGTACGGGTAACCGGGCAACCGGGGCTGCGGCGCGAAGGGGTCGACGGCGGGCGGCTGCTGGACGCCGGAGCCGTAGGGCTGCTGCACGGCGGCGTACGGGTCCGGGGGTGGTTGCCGCAGGTACGGATCCGGGGATGGGTGCCGCGCGTACGGATCAGCGGATGGTTGCTGAG
>NZ_JABCPZ010000502.1 GCF_013283785.1 Nonomuraea antri | reverse complement strand
GACCTCAGGCCTCGCACCCCGGAACCTCGCCCCCCGGACCTCAGGCCTCGCACCTCAGACCTCGCACCTCACCCCCAGACCTCGCGCCTCGGACCTTCGAGAAGCCCCGACAGCCGAAGAGGCGCGATAGGCGGCGAGGTGCGGATGTGGGTGCGAGTGCGGATGCGGGTGTCGGATGCGGATGGGGTCAGAGGACTCCGGCGCGGGCCGCGGCCAGGGCGGCGTCGGCGGCGCGGTCGGCGTCCCGTTCCGTCACCGGCTCATGCGCCACGAACAACCGGTAGTAGACGGGAGCCACCGCGACCCGGATCACCTCCCTGACGTCCACCAGGTCGGGCAACTCCCCGCGCACGACCGCCCGCCGCACCACCTCCGCCGACTGCTCGTGCCTGGCCACGAAGAACTCGTGCAGCGCCCGCGCCGCCTCGTCGTTCTGGACGGCCGCCGCGACGAACGCCGACGACACCGGCCCCAGCTCGGGGTCGGCGAATCCGCTGCGTACGAGCTGCACGATCCCCCGCAGATCCCCCTCGATCGTGCCCGTGTCGGGAATCGGCCACGACTCTTCACTGGCCAGTTCCAGCGCGTCGGAGATCAGGCCGGCGACGCTGCCCCAGCGCCGGTAGACCGTGGTCTTGTGCACGCCCGACCGCTCGGCCACGTTCTCGACCGTCAGGCCGGAAAAACCGCGCTCGACCAGCTCGGCCAGCGTCGCCTGGCGCACCGCGTCGCGCACCCTGGCGCTGCGCCCGCCCGGCCGCTTGCCCGGTTGACTCGCATCCAAAAGCTACTCCAGTTGCAATAGTGGCCGACCTTGCGGCATACTAACGCTACATCAGTTGCGATTGGAGTTCCATCCTGATTAGCCTCCGCAAGGTTTCCCACTCCTACGGCGAGCGATCCGTCCTCGACGGCGTGTCGCTGTCCGCGCGTCCCGGCGAGCGCGTCGGCATCGTCGGCGAGAACGGTTCGGGCAAGTCCACGCTGCTCCGGCTGCTGGCCGGGGTCGAGCGACCCGACGACGGCGAGGTCACCGTCACGGGCGGCTTCGGCTACCTCGGGCAGGCGCTCGACCTGCCGCTCGATCACACCGTCCAGCAGGCGGTCGACGCCGCGCTGGCCGACCTGCGCGCGATGGAACGGCGGATGCGCGAACTGGAATCCGTCCTCGCCACCGAGCCCGAGGGGGAATCGTCAGCCCTGGCGGAATACGGTGACCTGCTCACGGCCTTCGAGGCGCGGGGCGGCTACGAGGCCGACGCCCGCGTCGACAAGGCGCTGCACGGCCTCGGCCTGGCCAACATCGGGCGCGGCAGGGTGCTGTCGAGCCTGTCGGGCGGCGAACAGGCCCGCCTCGGCCTCGCCTGCGTGCTGGCCGCCTCGCCCGAGACCCTGCTGCTCGACGAGCCGACCAACCACCTCGACGAGGCCGCGCTGACCTGGCTCGAAGACCGCCTGCGCGAACACCGGGGCACGATGGTCGTGGTGTCGCACGACCGCATCTTCCTCGACCGGGTCGTCACCGCGGTGATCGAGGTCGAAGGCGGTTCCGTCACCCGGTTCGGCGGCGGCTGCACCGGCTTCCTGGCCGAGAAGGCGGCCGCCCGGGTGCGCTGGGAGCAGGCGTACGCCGCCTGGTGCGAAGAGGTGCGGCAGGTGCGCGAACACGCCGCCACCACCGCGCATCGAGTCGCCGCCGGGCGAGACATGAAGGACAACAACAAGATGGCCTACGACCGCAACGCCGGCCGGGTGCAGAGCTCGGTGGCCAGCCGAGTCCGCAACGCCCACGAGCGTCTGCGCAGGCTGGAGGAGAACCCGGTGCCCCGGCCACCGGCCCCACTCCACTTCCACGCCACCTTCCACTCGGACACCCCCACACCCACCGCAGC
>NZ_JABCPZ010000501.1 GCF_013283785.1 Nonomuraea antri | reverse complement strand
CGGCCTGGGCCATGCTGGCGCCGGCGGTGGTGCCGATGGTCAGCGCGGACAGGGCGGCGGCGGACAGCAGAGCGAGGGAACGCAGGCGAGCGGTCATGAAGAGGTACCGTCCTTTACGTGGAACTGGGGCGGACACAGGACACGGACACGCTCACTTGGGATGAGAACGCGGCCTGACCGAACCAGGACGCCGCCAACAGGGGCGGGCGTCGGGTGTGGTGGCTGCGTGGAGCGCTGGAGGGGCTCGGGGTGCCTCGGCAAAGTGCGGGTCTTTCCCCGGCCACACATACAAGACTACCCCATGAAACGGACAAACGCAAACGAATCGTCACGAAACGGGCAACGATCTACCTGGCAGGGTAAAGCGCTGGGCATCCCCGCATAGCCGTACGATTTGCTGCATCGTTCCACGTGGGGCTGTGAGGTCGGGTTGTTCGGGATTCTTCGCCCATGCGCCGAGCATGGCTGTCCGTCGTTACGCACCGCGTGGCGGGCGCATCTGTGTGGCTTATGCCTGACCTTGCGTGACGGGCAGGGGCATCCGGCGCGGCTGGCCACCAACTACGACACGCTGGTCATCTCGGTGCTCGCCGAGGCCCAGCTCCCGGCCGCGTCCCCGCACCGGGTGGCGGGTCCCTGCGCGTTGCGCGGGCTGCGTACGGCCGAGGTGGTGGACGCGCGAGCCGGTGGGGCCCGGCTGGCGGCCGGGGTCTCGCTCGTCCTGGCGGCCGGCAAGCTGCGCGACCACGTCGCGGACGGTGACGCCTCGTTCGCGGGCCGTCAGGCCGGACGGCGGCTGGCCGAACGGTGGGAGGCGGGCGGCACGCGGCTGGCGGCCGGGGTCGGGTTCGACGCCGGGGTGCTGGTCGCCACGGTGGATCGCCAGCTGGCACTTGAACGCCGCTTTACCGGGGATCATTCCCTCGACGGCGACACGGCCGGGCATTCCGGGCGACGGCCCGTCCTCGGTGGCGGCACGGGCGGGCGTCCCGACCAGCCGTCCGTCCTCGACGGCAGGGGCGGGCGGCCGTCCATCCTCGATCTGACGGCGCCGACCGAGGAGGCGGTGGCGGCGACGTTCGCGCACACGGCGGTGCTGGCGCGCCGGCCGGGCAACGCGCCCGCACTCGCCGAGGCGGGCAGGTTCTTCGGCCGGATCGCCCACCTGCTGGACGCCGTCGAGGACCAGCAGGACGACGACGCGCGCGGCGCGTTCAACCCGCTGACCGCCACCGGCACCTCCCTGCCCGAGGCGCGGCGGCTGTGCGACGACGCGGCCCACGGCCTGGCGCTGGCGCTGCGCGAGCTGGAGTTCGAGGACCGGCACCTGGCGGACACGCTGCTGGGCGGCGAGGTCCGGCGCGCGGTCAACCGCACCTTCGCCGCCGCCCACTCCCCCACGGCCTCGTACGCGCGCCCGGGGGTGTTCAGGAAGTCGGCGGCCGGGATCTGGACGTTCATGACGTGCGGCATGTACCGGCCGAGGTGGAGCAAGCGCTCGGGACGTCCCTGCGACGACCGCTGCTACCTGCGCAGATGCGACTGCGACCCCAACTGCGGCAACTGCGGTGAATGCTGCAACTGCTGCGATTGCTCGTGCAACTGATCCGACGGCGAACGTGAAAGAGGGCGCTCCCCGGGATGGGGAGCGCCCTCTTTCACGATGGTCGCGCTGTGCGGTGTCCGGCGCACGGCGACCGCGGGATTGGTCAGTGGTTCTTGACCGACATCGGCCGCGTGGTGGCGGCGGAGTCGTCCTTCACCTTGTAGGCGCCGGTGGAGAAGGCGACCGGCTTGTTCTTCAGGCCCTTGCCGTCGCCCCACTTGGTGATGACGTAGTCGACCTTGATGTGGCCCTCGCCACCCACGCCATCGACACCCAGGGTGTCGGTGTTGAACTTGCC
>NZ_JABCPZ010000500.1 GCF_013283785.1 Nonomuraea antri | reverse complement strand
GCCCGGAGGGGACCGTCCCCCGGACCCAGACGCGGACGGTCCCCTCCGGGCCGCTGCCGGTGACGAGCAGGCCGTCGTCCCCGGCGAACGCCACCTGACCGACACCACCCTCGTCCCTGATCGCGCGCACCCGCCGACCGGTGGCCGACTCGCAGGACCCAGACCTCACCCATGTCATCGGCGACGGCCACCAGGCGGCCGTCCCGGCTCACCGCCACCGCCCGCACCGCCGCCCCGGCGGCACAGGACGTCAGGACCCGCGGCTCGGACCACACACGGCCCGCGGACTCCGGCTGTACATCGGACGTGCCGGGCAGCGCACCGCGATCTAGGAACCCGGCCCGGCCCACGGGTAAACCGATTGGCGAGCGCGGCCGTCGTCCACCATCATGACCAGGCATGAGTGAACAGACCGATCGCTGGACCAAGTCGACCGTATATCCCGACATGTGGGCCGACCCCGACGACGACCCCCGCACCAACGACGTCAGCCCCGACGGCGAATTGCCCACCCTGCTGGACTTCTTGTCGAACTATCGCCTGACGCTCCTGATGAAGTGCGAGGGCCTGACCCCCGAGCAACTGGCCACCCGCTCGGTGCCGCCCTCGACCATGTCACTCCTCGGCCTGCTCCGCCATCTCGCCGAGGTGGAACGCGATTGGCAGAACTGGATCACCACCGGCGAACCCCGGCCGAAGCTGTACGGCGCGCGCGACGCCGACTTCGCGGGCGCCGTGGCCGATCAGGCCGTGGTCGACGGCGCGTACGCCGACCTCGCCCGCGAGCAGGCCGCGACCGACGCCCTGCTGTCCGGGCACGACGACCTGGGCACGCGTCTGGGCAGGGAGAACGTGGCGGTCCGCGAGCTGATGGTGCACATGGTCGAGGAGTACGCCAGGCACTGCGGCCACGCCGACCTGCTGCGCGAGTGCGTGGACGGCCGCGTCGGCCAGTAGCCGGGTTCCAGTCCGAAGCCGTAGATTCACCGGCGGGTCAGCCGGGGCGCAGGGAGTAGGCGGTCACGTCCGGCGGAAGGTCGGCGACGCGTGACAGCGCGCCGGTGCGGATGTTCCAGCCGAGCAGCCGGTCACCGCGCTCGACGAGCACCGTGTCCTGGCCGAGCCAGCCGCGCACCGGGCAGCCGTACTCGCCGCAGTCCGAACCCGACGGCAGGAGCAGCGTCCTGACCACCTGCCCGGATTCGAGGTCGGCCACGACGACCACGCCGGCGGACGGCCCCAGGTCGTCATGGGCGGGCGCGGACACGGCGACCAGGCCGTCCCGCTGCCAGCCGTGCTCGCCCCCGGGCCCGGCGGGCACACGTCCCCGGTCGGTGATGTGCCGGACGGGCAGCGCCACCTCCGCCTCGCCTTCCCTGATGACGGTCGAACCGCCGTCGCCGGGCGAGACGATCCGGACGTCGCGGTAGCCCGCGGTCCCGCCGAAGCCCCGGTACGGCAGCCGGACGGCCTCCCCCGTGGCCAGGTCGAGCAGGTGATCGGCGCCCTCCTGCTCGACGAGGAGCCGGTCGCCGCGCCACAGCACCACCTCGTTGGCGCCCGGCAGCGGGTAGCGCCTGGCCTGGCCGACGACCAGGTCGACGACGACCACCGCGTCCCGCTGCGGGAAGGCGGCCAGCGTGCCGTCGGGGGCGAGCGAGTTCGGCCGCAGCGGCGTGCCGCCCTCCCCGGCGGCGTCCGCCGGGACGTCGAGCGGGACGCGTCCACCGGCCTTCACCAGGTGGATCCGGCCGTCGGCGAACTGCGCCAGCGCCAGGACGGGGCCGGAGAGCGCGGTCACCACCGGGAGCGCGGCCCAGTCGTCCGGCAGCGCGGTGGCCTGACGGGGCAGCCGCGTCTCCCCGCCGGGCGCCGGCGCCGTGTCCAAGGCGGGGGCCGGGACGGCTG
>NZ_JABCPZ010000004.1 GCF_013283785.1 Nonomuraea antri | reverse complement strand
CTGTTCCCCCTCCCAGACGGCGAGGCGGGTCTGTCCCCTGCGGAGTCCACCGCGGCAACCGAGGCCAAACGCCTGATCAGCGTGCTCGGGAACCTGGGCTACGACGGCTTCAGCCTCGCCTGCGTCCCCGCCCTCACCGCCGCAGAAGCGGCCAACCGCCTGAATGGCACACCCGCCGACGCCATCCACGTCGCTGCCATCATGGACGATCCCCTCACACACTTCGATGACAATCCCGGAATCATCGGCCTCACGGACGTACCCGGCGGCTGCGTCGTATTCCAATCGTGGGGTTTCCTCGCATACACCCCCGGCATACTCAAACACCTGTCGGCCGGCACCGTCTGCCACGCGATGTTCGCCAACCCGATGGGCGGCAATCGCGGCGCCGTCGCCCGCGACGGCGTCCTCGAGAATTCGGACACCCACCCGGCGGCGGCGAAATCTACGGCGACGAATCCACCGCCGAAATCCTCGCCACCTACCTCTACCACCACGAGCCCGTAGCTGCCTGCTTCGCCGCCGCAGACCTCCGACCCACAGACGCCCGATCGATCAACCGCCGTCCGGACATCTGGCTGAAACTCCCCGACCGCGACTGGTGGCAGTAACCGCGTCAACCCGCCCGCCGCCTAAAGGCCGCGTTCAAGAACTACGCCTGCTCTGCCGACCCACCAGAGGAATCCGAGAGCCAAATCCCAGCCTCGGTCGGCAGAGCAAAGGGATCTCCAGGGAGGAAGCAACCATAATCCTGCAACGTCATCGGATCCCCGAGCACGACCTGCTGCACTTCTCCCGCAGGCACGAGCCCATCCGGGCGATCCAGGCCACGTGGTCCCAACGTCTCCGAAGCATCCGCCGCCAGCCGACCGTAGCGGTCCAGCAAAATGTGCACCGCGTCGTACACGTCACGAACGTTTTCGGCCGCGCTTTCCTCGCTGACCTCGGGATAGAGATCACGATACGCAGCACGCGCCGCCGCTAGAAACCGCTCCGAATCCGCGATCACCACATCCCTGCGAGTGCGGACGCTGATCGTCATTCCCACCACTGGCACCGTCTGCTCGTCCACCATCCGAAGGTAGCCCACCAGCCAGTCACCATGACGCACCGCACAAAGGCGAGCTTCTACTACCCCGACAGAAAAGAACACCACCGTCAGCCACAATACGGCGGACCGAATTCAGCCCATCCACAGAACCCAACCGAAAGAACTCTCAACGCCGACCGACAAGCGCCTAAAAATCTTGAACTCCACGACAACCACCGCCGACGTCAGGCGTCGTACTTGCGCGGCCTTGACGCAGCGGGTTACGCCTTGGGAGTCGAGCTCGACGCTACCACCCCCAAGGGAGTTCCACTTGCACAATTACCAATTTGAACACCCAAGCCCGCAACAGGCTTATCAAAGATTCCATGGTCCGCAACGCATAGCGGGTTTGATCGGGGCCGCCATCGGCGCATGGGCCCTTTTCAAGATGTCCAGCCCATGGAGTGTCATGCTGTCCTGGCTGATCGTGCCTGGAGCAGTGATCTTCTTCTCCCCCTTTCCCTGGGACACCAAGAAGCAGGGCGCCATCGGCGTCTCAGTAGGGATACTCAGTGCCATAATCGTGCCCTCGCAACTCTTTCAGCCGTTCACCAGCACAGCGGCCGACACCACTTGCGAGCCGGCCCCGGACGAGAGCCGTGAACTCGTCCCCCTCCGACAGCTCGACACCACACGAAGCGCAAAATTTCAAGGCGGAGACCAAGTTCAGGTGACCTCCTACAACCACCTCTGGGTAGGTTTTCTAGGAAGTATGCCCAACTGGTGCAACTACTCCATAGACCTGGACGCTCGCCTCGTAGGACCGGCAGTGGAACTCCGCCCCGGAGTAGGCTGGGGCTACGGCGTTTCGGTCTGCGCCAACATCACGAACGACCGAGGCCACGGCGGCACCTTACAATACGCCTACTACGTAGACCCCGAAAGCGGAGAAACCGGCAGCCAATTCTCCTACGCAAACCTGTTCAACCCCAACACCTTCACCTACAGTCCAGAACAATATCCAGACTTACTGGATAACCAGTGGCACCACTGGCGAGTGATTTTCAGTCGCGGAGTGGCAGAGTTCATCATCGACGACCGCGTGCTCCTGAAAGCACCCCTCATCGGCAGATTCCCACTCCAGCCAAGCTGCAACAATACGGAACTACTCGTCCGAGCCTGGCACTCCACGGTTCAACTGAAGAACGTATGGGTCACACGCCACACAGGCTAGAAACCACTCCCGACAACGACAACCTCACCGAACAAGCGGGTCGCCAACCCACCTCCCCAAGACCGCCGAACGCGCCAACCCACACGCCCGCCGTCTCCAACCACTCAACAACCCCGACCATGACCCCGACGTTCGACCCCGTGCGGCCATACGAACTCGGCAGCACTCTCAATCTCCATGACCATGAACGTCCACACCGAGATCCACGAGGCGGCCCACAACCAGCCCACCAACCCCCTCAATGGTGAGCACCCGAGCAGGCCTTCCCGAATGGAGCCGAAGAGCTGGGCACCGACCAGGAGCTCCCAGGCGAAAACGGCAGCCTTCCTCATGAGTCGTTCTACATTCGCGTCCAGAACTGGCGAGGCGCGTATCCCGAGCGACGGAGCCAGTGCTCGGTATAGACGATTCGATCCGCCTCCACCACAACCAGCGGCCCGGACGGCGGCTCGTCAAGCGCCCGCGAACGCTCCACGTGATCAGACTGCCACCGGAAGGCAGGCCAGTAATGATCAAATCCCGGATCCTCCGCCCGAAGCACCTGAGCGCGCCCGAAGACCTGAGCCCCTCGGCTGCTCGCCTGACCGACCAACGGCGCGAACACCCCGATCGAAACCCTCGGATCCGCCGCCATGTTCCGCATCTTCGGCGATGTCCCGAGAGTAGTGAACATCAGAGCAAAACCGAGGTGGAAGTACCGCACGGGAGTGGCCAACGGACCGTCGGCACCAGACGTGGCCAGAACACACATGTTCTGCGACGACAGGAGATTGAGGATCCGCTCTTCCAGAGATTCCCTGTCCAGCCGCCCGGTGGGAGCGGGACCGGCCAGCCATTCATTGGTAACGGGCATGGCACAGGTTCTCATGGCGATCAGGAACCTGGAGCACCCCCTCCAGAGCTCTACGGAGCGCCCTGGTCGACGCGCGGCACTGCTCCTCAACCGTGCGCGGTGCGAAACGATCAGGCTGTGTGAAGGAACGTTGCCGTACAGCAGGAAAGTACAGCAACCCGCATATTCGATGTGTGCACCCTGGCGACGGATGTCGCCAAGAGTTCGTTCGACATCCAGCGACGGCATGAACAGAGAGTTCAGAATGACCGATAAACGCAGGGTGCGCGCCTACGAATCAACGCTATTTCGTGCTCGTCGAAACAACTCGGCCACGCTCGGCTTCATGGCATAACACGTCGGCTGGCCCTCCCACCAGTAGAACGGGTATCTGCGGCCCGACGCCTGGTGTGAGCGGTAGAGCCCGCTGATGCTACCCGCCACCGAGCGCGGCCCGGAGAAGACGTCGCCGGTGAGCCGGCGGATGTCATCCACACTGAGCTGCTGGCCAGGGTGGTCGATGAGCAGGTCGAAGAAGATCTTCGCCTGGCTCTTGATCGGCTGATAGAAGGCTTGTGCGGCAGCGAGGTCGGTCTCTGGGTCCCACTCCGGGTAGTCGCGGTGGCCATCGAGGCCGGTGTGGTGCTCCCAGAGCGGGTGGTCATCAGACAGCACAAGCGCTCCGTCCAGCTCGGTCGCCGCGAAGCTCAGCCCCATGCCCAGTTGACGGCTCCAACTCAGCACGAGTTGCTCCGCGCGGGTCCGTGACATGCTCAACTCCATGTCAGGCCCGATCGACAGGCGCACCATCTCTGACATCGACGAGCTCCCAACATCAAGGGGTAACAAGATGCTTACATCCCGTGGGTATGGGCGGCAAGTCGCAGACATGAGCAAACCCATCCAGTCGACCTGGTCGGCGCCCTCGCAGTTCTGGTGATTTCGATGCGTGATCGGGCCACCTGCGAAAGTAGCTCGATCATGGGAGGAGCAGCGGTTACGCTTGCCGGCGTCTCGCGCCACTGCTCGCTGCTTTCGGTACTCCCGCGGAACAGCGACGGAACAAGCAGAAGCTTGGAGGCGCCCGTGGCGATGCCGAGGACGGGGCTCACGGCTCATCAGTGTCGATGGCACCGCCTTCCGCTGGCGGATTCGGCACAGGCCCACCTGCCGTCGGGGCAACGGCTGGAAGCCCCTCACCATCTCCATTGAGCGGCCGAGGAGCCGGGACGCGTTCTCGTGGTGTCACTTCCCTGCGCTCGGCCGGACAACAGGCTCGGAGAACGGACGATCGCGGTCCGCCCCATCCTTGTTGCCGGATGTATCCGACAAGCCATCAAACGAGGATGGAACCCCGGCCAACCGGGCCCGGCATTCGCCCACACCGTCAACGAGGACGAGCTCGCCGTGCTCCTGGCCGAACCGCCTCAGTACCTGATCCCCTTCCTCTGGAGCCTGATCCCTGAAGGCGGAGGCATCAAGGACCTCCCTCGATCCGTCGAAATCTGGAGTCGGGACAAGCAGAACACCAGCAGGCACCTTCTGATCCATAGGCAGGGAGCAGATGCCTCGTCGCCGGCGTCCAGAGCTGTTCAGGTAAACCACAGATCACCCGGCTCAACAGAGGCCGCCGAACACCGTACCCAGTCGGCCAGCTCGTCGTACCAGGCATAGAACGTCACGGACCCGGCAACATTGGCGAAGCATGCCTCGACCGCTCGCCGCCCGTGACGAAAACCTGCTCCACGGGCTCCGCCTCGAAGCCCTCAGGAGCGGAGCCGAACGCCATCAGATCGCCCCGCGCCTCCACGTTCACCGTTCCCCCGGTTGAGAATCAGTTCCTCATCCGCGACGAACAGCACAGTCGCGCAAGACTCTCCGACCCTCACCATCCCCGATCACCGACATGATCCCCGCACAAGAGCGACCCTCCGTACTCCAGGCCACCGAAGCGACCCACAAGATTTACGTGCCTGGCGCATCCTCGCGCGACACAAAAGAGTGCCCGCCTGCAAACGCGAGCCAGTCACGATGTCGAGAAGCGTTTCCCCTGCTCAAGCGATAGCCGAAGCATGGCACTGCCCGCTCGTGCGTGCCCACGCTGCTGCTGTACGCCGCCAACGCTGTACAAGCACCAGCGCCACCTCAAGTGACCAGCCCGCTCATCCAGTGGCAAGAGGACCCGTACCGCAGGGTCACGAGTCGGGAAGCCGTATTTCGCTGCTGCACAAGATCGAAAAAGGCCCTCTCGGACGAACCGGGAGGGCCTTTGAGCTGGGAGCCGCCTTGGGGATTCGAACCCCAGACCTCTTCATTACGAGCAAAATCGAACACAGGCTCCCATAGACCTACCTTCAGGCTGGCCTGCTTTCGATCGTCCGCTCAGGTACGCCAGCGTCTGTGATCGACCTTCTCCGTTGTCACTCAGTACGTCACTCACTGACGAGACACAGAGCGGCGCTTCGCGCGCCTCCCAGAGCCGTGCTTCGCACGGAGAGCGCTGCAACATGTTGCAGCACTAGCTCCGTCGGAGACAGAGGAGGCACACCCTGTCTCCGGAAGTGTCCCCGGCGATGGCCGACGTTCTCGCAGTTCAAGTGCCGTTCGGGGACAGCAGGGACAGCGGGGACACTTCCCTGCAGGCCACTCGGCACCTCAACAGGACTGCATCATGGGCCAGTAGGTGGACCGTTAAGCGCGGCATCGCGAAGTCTCTTGATGAGCCCCCCGTCGGCAGAAGCAGGAATCTCTCTGAAACCCGTTGCTGGGTCGTAGTCGATGTCCGCATTCATGGCGATGAGGCAGTCCGCCCAACGCACTGCGCTCTTGAAGTAGGCCACGTCCCCACCCCCTGTCTTCGCAGCGAGGCTAAGAACCCGAATGTGCTTTGCGGGGATCTCGTGGGAGTGCTCTGGGAGCACCTGCCATGGGAAAACATCATCGTGCCTCACGTACGCACGCACACGTTGTAGGCGCCGAAGTGCCCTGTACACCGTGGGACGAGAGGTCCCCAGCGCTTCAGCAATCTCCAACGCCCCGAGCCCGCTCTCACTGAGCCTTAGGACGTCGGCATCGGAGACAGTGCGGGGCCGTCCCATAGTGCAGCAACCTCTTCCTCTTGGCATGCATGCGGCGGCGATACTCGTCGGACTGCGGGTGTCAACCTAGTCGTCCCGCCAAGCCAGGAAAAGATCAGAGATGCATGCTTAGGTTCTGTCCGACGGATCAAGGCGGGCAGAACCTAGTGCCCATGAACGTCACGACACCGAAGACAGGGGGATCACCTCCTGCTCTAGGCCGCCCAACTCCACGAGAAGTTGCTTCGCCAAGGCGAGTCCCAGCCTCTGGAACTCGTCCAGTTGGAGCCAGACGTTGCGTTCGACCATGGCGACTCCCCCATGCGCAGAGGGCTCGAACAAGTCGACTATCACGCCGTACGGCTCACATTCTCCGACGCTATGCACCAACGCGCCTTGCCTCAGCCGTGGACAAGAGGCGAGCGCATCGGGGATGCAGGCGAGACACGTTGGCGGAGCGTTTGTGTACCCGGCTTCCTGCGCACCACCGGGACCGTCGGCTAGAAGCCACCTTGTTCGGCCGCTCAATGGGTCGACGGCGGAACCTCCGCACACCTGGCATAGCAGGTGGAGCATGCACCGACGCTGCCTGAGCGTGTTCACCAGCTTCCACTCGGGACGTCCCGTCCGTGAGAGCCCTTGCCGCGCCCACAAGACGCCGAACATCCAGTCCTGAGGCTGCGTCGGCGTAGGTGAGCCGGAGGCCGGCCGCTTCGTCCGCCCACGCGAACCGCAGGGGGTGAGGCACGGTCTCCCCCGACCAGGCGGTGATGTAGGGGACACGGAGGGCTGTGGTCATGGCGGACCCCACGGAGTTGGTCACCACGCTCTCTTGACGCTATTACGCAATAGCGTAAAGGTGCACAAGGGCTATAGCGACAGAATCATGGGACGGTGCGCGTTGACCCGAACTCATTCACGCCGCTCTACCGGCAGGTGGCCGACCTCCTGCGAGCCCAGATCGAAGCGGGCGAGCTGCGGCCCGGAGACAAGCTCAAGAACGAAGACGCCCTGGCCGAGGAGTTCGGCACGGGCAAGGCCACGATCCGCCAGGCGCTGCGGCTCCTTCGATCAGAAGGGCTCATCGACACGGAGAACCGGCGTGGCAGCACCGTTCGCCAGCCGCCGGAGTTGTCTGTGGTGAGCCTGGAAGAACCGGCGAGGATCACGGCCAGGATGCCGACGGCCAAGGAGCGGACCACCCTGGACCTGCCCGAAGGTGAGCCCGTCCTGGTGGTCACCTACGCGGATGGCCGCACCGAAGTGCTGGCCCGCTCGGCGATAAACGCTGGCCCAGCGCCGAGCGATCAATGACCAGGCGCGGTGCGCTCAGGCGAGAAGGAAGCAGCAGGCAAGCGATGGATGGAGCACGGTCTTGTGTTCGCTTCAACCGTGGGCACGCCGCTGGACTCCCACAATGTCCGACGTGCCTTCCGCGCCGTCATCGCCAAGACCGACCTCGACCCGAAACGGTGGACGCCCCGCGAACTGCGGCATAGCTTCGTGTCCTTGCTCTCTGACCAAGGCATCCCGCTGGAAGAGATATCCCGGCTGGTAGGCCACAGCAGCACGGCAGTGACTGAACTGGTCTACCGGAAGCAGATCCGCCCGGTTCTCCAGGAGGGCGCGGTGGCCATGGATCGGATCTTCAAGACATGAAGCAGGGACGCTTAGTCACTCACTTAGACACTCAGAAGCCCCCCAAGAGACCTTGAGGGGCTTCTGACCTGGAGCCGCCTTCGGGATTCGAACCCGAGACCCCTTCATTACGAGTGAAGTGCTCTGGCCGACTGAGCTAAGGCGGCGTGCCGTACAGCGTGAACGAGTCTACAGGAGCCTGAGGGGTTCTTGCTCCCACCGATCACCCTTTGGACGGACAGATCGTGCCGTCCTTCGGCGGCAGGCCCGTCAGCAGGTACCGGTCGACGGCCTCGTCCACGCAGGGAGAGCCGGTGGAGTAGGCCGTGTGGCCGTCGCCGACGTAGCGGAGGAGCACGCCGGGCTCCAGTTGCTTCGCCAGTGCCTCGGCCCACTTGTACGGCGTGGCCGGGTCGCGTTCGGTGCCGATGACCAGGATGGGAGCGGCTCCCTTGGCGACCAGAGGGCCCGGGATGAAGGTCGGCTTGGCCGGCCAGGAGGCGCAGGGAAGGGAACTCCACATGACATATGGGCCGAACCTGGGCGCCTGGCTCGACGCGTCTCCCGCCGCCTTCGCGAAAGCGCTGGGCTCGGCCGGGTAGGGGCCGTCCAGGCAGTTGACGGCCATGTTGGCTTCGGTCTGGCTCGAATAGGTGCCGTCCTCGTGGCGGCCCATGAGCTGGTCGGCGTTGCGCAGGAGCAGCGTGCCGTCGCCGTCCATGGCCAGCCGGAGGGTTTCGGTCAGTTCCGGCCAGGCGTTGCGGTCGTACAGGGGCGTCAGCACACCGAGCGTGGCCAGCGCCTCGGTGACCTTCCGTCCGCCTTCGCTGGGCAACGGTTGCGCGTCCGCGCGCTTGAGCAGCTCGGACACCTCTTTCAGCGCGCCATCGACCGTACGGCTCCGGAACGGGCAGTCGTCCCTGGTCAGACAATCCGCCGCGTACGCCCGAAGCGCCCCTTCGACCCCCACCGCCTGATCTGCGTTGACCCGCACCCGGGAAGCGGCCGGATCGAGCGCGCCATCGAGCACCAGCGCCCGGACCTTGCCGGGGAACAGATCCGCATACACCGCCCCCAAGAACGTCCCGTACGACTTGCCGAGATAAGTCAGCTTCTGATCGCCCAGGGCCTGGCGCAGCAACTCCAGGTCTCGCGCCGCGTCCACCGTCCCCACGTGCGCCAGCAGCCGCCCTGACCGCGCGGAACACCCCTGCGCGAACCGCCTGCCGCCCTCCGCCAGCGCCTCCTGCTCCTGGACGGAGTCCGGCGAAGCGTCCAGCGCGAGGAACGCGTCGAGCTCGGCATCGTCCAGGCAGTCGATGGGCGCCGATCCTCCGACCCCGCGCGGATCGAATCCGACGATGTCGAACCGCTCACGCACTTCGTCACCGAAGAGCAGGCGAGCGGCCTTGGCGTACTCGACACCGGAGCCGCCCGGGCCGCCGGGGTTGATCACGAGCGAGCTGATCCGGTCGCCCGTCGCGGGCAGGCGGGTCACCGCCAGCTCGATCTGCTCCCCCTGCGGATTGTCATGGTCGAGCGGCACCCGCAGCTTCGCGCACTCGAACCCGCCGTCGCAGTCGGTCCACCCGAGCCTTCCCGCGGACGACGAGGCGCCCTCTCTCGTCTCCGTCGCCCGATCAGTGGCTAATGTCCCGGTGGTCGCTGGTGTCCCTCCTGGCGCCGACTCGCCCGAGGCTCCCGGGGACGTCCCGAACATCGAGGGCCCGTTTGCGGTCACCTCCGCGCAGCCTGCCAGCAGCAACGCCAACATCGCCGTGGCGGTAGCGGCCGCCGTGACTCGTACAGTTCGCCCCCACACGCACCGGATCCTACGCGCCTCTCGACGGCCACCCATCGGCCAAGGTCCCGGCCGTCGTGCCGACGGCCAAGGTCCCGGTCGCCGTGCCGGACCGGGCCGCTGCGAGTACTACTCCTCCTCCATCCCGCCTGCCTGCTCCTCCGAAGCCGGTTCTGAGCCGTACATCTTGTCGTGTTGCTTGCGTGGCGAGCAGACCGACGCCGACGGGCAGGCGCATCGCCGGCCGCCGTCGTCCAGCCGGACCGTGACCGTGTCCGACGGGACGTTGTGGCCGATCACGCTGCCGTCCCCCTGCGGGGTGCTCACCCGGCTGCCGACGCGCGGCATGCGGCTGCGCGACTCGGTGTAGAGCGGGTGCTCGTACTTCAGGCAGCACATCAACCGCCCGCACGCCCCGGCGATGCGTAGTGGGTTGACCGGGAGGTCCTGGTCTTTGGCCATGCGTACCGAGACCGGTTCGAAGTCCTTCAGGAACGTGGCGCAGCACAGGTCACGGCCGCAGGGGCCGATGCCGCCCTGGAGTCTGGCCTCGTCTCGGGGACCGATCTGCCGCAGCTCCACCCTGGCCCGGAGGTTGCGAGCCAGGTCTCGGACGAGAGCGCGGAAGTCGACCCGATGCGGGGCCGAGAAGTAGACCGTGTACACGTTGTCTTTGTCGAGATAGTCGACTCCCACGACCTTCATGGGAAGTGAGTGTCGTTTGATCAGCCGCTTGGACACGCTGCGTGCCTCGGCCCGGCGGCGCTTGTTGGCTTCGTCTCGGGAAAGGTGTTCCTCGGCGGCCGGCCCCTCGCAGACCGGCAGCCCGTCGATGTCTTCGCTCGTATATTGCGGCGCCCACACGCACTCCGCCACCTCGGGTCCCCAGTCGGTCGGTACGAGCACCTTGTCGCCCACCTTGGGGCTGTGCCCGCCGGGATCGAGGTAGTAGAGGCGCCCGTAGCGTGTGAAGCTCACTGCCATGATCATTCCCATGGGCTAGAGCTCGCCTCCTGACGGCCTCGGGGGTACTTACGGCCTTCCGCTGCCACATTACGTGGGCCGGGACGATGAGCGTGAGAGCCCCCGCCACCTCGGCTTCCAGCCATGTCACGACGACGCGCCTCGACGGCGCCGCGAACGACCCGATTCCCACGCGGCCTCCGCCCCGACAGCACTCCGACCGGTGGCCGCAGGGGTGGCGCCGTGGTCGGCCCGGCCCATCTCGGTCACTCCCCTCGGTTTACGTCATGAGCGATCCAGATGGCTCGAGGACCTCGTCAGCGATCGGTCACGCCCCGAAGACCGGCCTCGCCCCCGAAGACCGGCCTCGCCCTCACCTGGAGCAGCCCAGCCGCTCGAGCCTCCGCCGCTAACAGGCGGTGGGGTCTTCGCGGTCCAGACCGAAGAGCATCAGCGGCTCGATCCGCTCGTACATGCACTTCTGGTCGACCACCTCCGCGACGCCGGCCAGCCCGCGCAGTTGCTCGACCACGCTGCCCCGATCGGCCCCCAGTTTGAGGATCAAGCGGAAGGACTGGGGCATATCCGAAACCCGAATGGCCTTCATCAGGCTCGGATTATCGCCGTTGATGCGTTTGAACTTCTCGTACGCCGCCTTCTGGTCCTCGAAGTGCCAGGATTCGACCTCCGGCATTGCGCGGATCTTCGTGGTCAGTGCCTTGATCTGGGCGGTCGTCGGGGCCTGACCGGTTGCTGCTGCCTCTGCCGAGCCGTCCGAGGCGGGCCGTTCCGCCCGGCAGGCAGGCGTGGTGTTCTGGCGTGAGCACAGGAAGGCCGAGATGTTCAGACGTGGCTCGGACATCGAGTCGATCTCCGCCGGATCGATGACTTGAGCCACGCCGGGCAGGCCCTGAAGCTCAGTCATCATGCGCTTCTTGTCGGCGCCGTCATGGATCTTCAGGCGGAACGATTCCGGCAGGTCACCGGCCGAAACCGTGGCCAGCAGAGCCTCGTTGCCAGCGTTGGTGCGCCGGAAGTTCTCATACGCCGTCTGACGATCTTCGAAGACGGCCACCGCAACCTCGGGCATGGACCGGAGCCTGAGTTCGATCGCCTGCTTCTGCTCACTGGTGACGCTCGTACCTTGGCAGAACTTCGAATGGGTGTCCGCTGGTTTCCAGCACAGGAACACGGACAGATCCGCCCGGCTCGGCTCGGGATTTGCCGCCACCACTCGGTCCTCGCCGCCTGACAACCCCAGCGCGAGCGCGGTCGTCGCCCCCGCGATCACCACCGCCGCAGCGGTCAGCAGCCGGACATCCGCCCAGCTGCGGCGGCGCGCCGGCACGCGCAGCGGGCGGATCGTCTCAGGCTCAACCCTGGCCCCCGCCTCGGTCAGCGCATCGCGCAGGCGTTGTTCGATCGGACTGTTCATGAACCCTCCCCAAGTGCTCGGCCGAGGGCGGCCAGCCCTCGCGCGATCGTGGATCTGGCGGTGCCGGCGCTGATCCTCATGGTCTCGGCGATCTCGCGATCGGACAGGTCGAGGTAGTAGCGCAGCGTCAGCGCCTCACGCTGCCTGCGCGGCAACTGCCGCACGGCCAGCAGCACCTCCCGGCGTTCCTCGCTCATCAGCGCGGCACTCTCCGCCGACCAGACCGGCGGGTCGTATGGGACCGCCTTACGAAAGACGGTCGCCCGCCGGCGCAACACCGAACGGCACCCGTTCAGCACGGCGGAGCGCACATAGGCCAGCGCCTTATCGGCATCGCGCAGCCGGGCTCGGCCCGCATGGGTACGCGCGAACGCCTCTTGCACGACGTCTTCGGCGGTCGGTTGGTCTCCCACCATGAGCAGGGCCAGCCGCACCAGGCCCACATGGTGGTCGGCGAAGATCGCCGCGACGTCTACCCGTTGTCGCTCCCGGGTCTCGCTCAAGGAGAGCAGTTCGGCTTCCACATAACAGAGACGTTCGAGCGCCCCGTCTGCTGCTTCCGGCTCCCGACTATTTACCGACCCACGGCCACCCACTGCCAACCGCCCCGTCCTCCACCACGGTTGGCCGGTCCCCCTTGCCCGGCCGATCCCCGGCCGGCCTGCGGATTACAGCGCGACGACGCCTCTGGACCTGCCGACTGTGGTTCCCGGGTGACCGGCTCGCAGGTTCAGCCCACCTACCACAGCAGCCTCTCAGCCCCGACGAACAGCTCAGGACCAACAGCTCAGGACCAGCCTTCACAACCAGCCAAAGCACCACCAGCCCAGACCGCCACACCTCAAGAGCGCAGCGAGAGCATCATCGCCTCCACCGCGATCTGCGGATTCACGTTCGCCTCCAGCCGCTCCCGGCACCGCATGATCGCGTCGATCCGCCGCAACGTCTCTTCCGGCGTGGACCCCCTGGCCAGCTGGTCGAGATCGAACCGCAGATCATCGTTGGCCAGCTCGACCCCGGCCCCGAACTGCATCGCCAGCACGTCCCGATAGAACGCCACCAGCTCCAGCAACGCCGAGTCGAGCGAATCGCGCTTGATCCTGGTCGCCCGCGACTTCTGCCGGTCTTCCAGCTCTTTCAGCGCCCCGGCGCCGCCCCGCACCAGGCCGCGGTTGAGCCCCTTGCCCGTGGAGCCCTCCCCGTACAGCTTCCTGAGCTCGGCGGTCTCGCTCTCGTTGAGCGCGGCCGTGGCCGCGGCCGCCTCCTCCTCGGCGGTCTTGACCAGGCGTTCGGCGGCCGTGATGCACTCGCCGACCCCGCTCAGCGCGCGCGGGATGGCCAGCACGGCCTCGCGGCGGCGGCGGACGTCCTCGTCGAGCGCCAGCGCACGGGCCCTGGCGATGTGGCCCTGCGCGGCGCGGGCGGCGAAGCGGGCGGTCTCGGGCGGCACGTTGTCGCGGGTGGCCAGCACGTGCGCGACCGCCTCCGCGGCGGGCGTGGTCAGGTTGATGACCCGGCAGCGGGACCTGATGGTGATCATCAGGTCGTCGGGGGCCGGCGCGCACAGCAGCCACACGGTGCGCGGCGGCGGCTCCTCGATGGCCTTGAGCAGCGCGTTGGCGGCCGATTCCGTGGCGCGGTCGGCGTCCTCGAACAGGATCACCCGCCACCGCCCCTGGGTGGGCGCACCGGCGGCACGCAGGATGAGCTCGCGGGTCTGCTTGACGCTGTAGGACAGCCCCTGCGGACGTACGGACTCGAGGTCGGGATGCGAGCCGATGAGCACCTGATGGCACTGGTCGCAGTGGCCGCAGCCGGCCGAGGGGCACAGCAGCGCGGCGGCGAACGCGCGCGCGGCCTCCTCGCGGCCCGAGCCGGGCGGCCCGGTGAACAGCCAGGCATGCGTCATGCCCGCGCCGCGCCCGCCCGTGACGACCTCGCCGGCCGCCGCGGCGGCACGCGACAGTACGGCTACGGCCTGGTCCTGCCCGATGAGGTCGTCGAATACAGTCACGGCGTCAAGGCTAGTCGCGGATGGCCGGCATCGTGCCCGTCGCGTCTTCGGACTCCTGGGGCACCGGGTCGGGCAGGATGTCGCGGACCCGGTCCTGGATCTCGCGGGTGATCTCCTGCTGCGTCAGCGTGCCGTCGACCACCAGGTAGCGCTCGGGGGCCGCGGCGGCCAGCGCGCGGAACTCCTTGCGCACCCGCTCGTGGAACTCCAGCGGCTCGGACTCGATGCGGTCGGCGGCCCCGCCCAGCCTGGTCAGCCCCACCGAAGGAGGCGTGTCGATCAGCACGGTCAGGTGCGGCACCAGCCCGCCCGTCGCCCAGGCGTTGATCTTCGATACGTCCGCCGCCTCGAGCGCCCGGCCCGCGCCCTGGTAGGCCAGCGACGAGTCGACGTAGCGGTCGGTGACCACCACCGAGCCCCGGTAGAGCGCGGGCCTGATCACCTTCTCCACGTGCTCGGCCCGGTCGGCGGCGTACAGCAGGGCCTCGGAACGGGCCGACAGCCCGCGTTCCGCGGCGTCGAGCAGGATCGCGCGCAGCCTCATGCCGATCTTGGTCGAGCCGGGCTCGCGGGTCTGCACCACGTCGTAGCCCTGGTCGCGCAGCCAGATGGCCAGCAGCCTCGACTGGGTGGTCTTCCCCGACCCCTCGCCGCCCTCGAAGGCCACGAACAGGCCGGGCACCTGCTCCTCGGCCTCGCGCTGGTAGCTCTCCCCGCGCAGCGCCGCGAACAGGTCGTCGGCCAGCGGGACGCCCTTCCTGTCGTCCATGTGACGCAGCGCCAGGATGCCGACGACCGTGGCCAGCACGCCGCCGACGATCAGCACCAGGTTGGACCCGTCGAACTGGTAGGCCAGCCGCCCCACCTTGAACAGGTGCTCGCCGAACAACGCCGCCAGCGGGTTGGCCACGGCCACCACGAGCAGCAGCGTCACCCTGGCCGTCGACTGCAGGAACGAGAACGTGCGGCCGCGCATCGAGTCCTCGACCTCGAGGCCGATCATCGTGTAGCCGATGATCCAGGCGATGCCGGCGCAGGCGCCGAGCAGCACGGTCAGCATGACCACGATCACCAGGTTGTGGATCAGCGCGATGGCCACCAGCACCGCACCCGCCACGGTGATGGACAGCCCGAACAGCCGCCGCCGCGACAGCTCGCGCAGCAGCCGCAGCCCGAAGAACATGCCCAGTGCCATGCCGACGAAGACGGCGCCGAACACCACGCCGTAGGCCGCGTCGCCGCCGCCGAGCGCGCCCACGTAGATCTTGGCGACACCGACCACCGCGCCACCGGCCGCGAACGCGCCGAGCATGCCGATGATCAGCCCGCGGATCAGCCGGTTGCCGCCCACGAACCGCCAGCCCTCGACGATCTGCTTGAGCACCGACGGCGTCGAGATCGCCCCGTCGCGCCGGGGGATGTCGCGCAAGGTGAAGATCAGGAAGGCGGACACCAGGTAGGCAGCCGCGTTCACGACCAGCGCCAGCCCCGTGGCGTGCGTGCCGGTCAGCATGGGCAGCAGGCTGCTCGCCACGTCGCCCGCGACCGACAGCACCGCGAACAGGAGGGCCGCGACCGGCGCGCTGCCGTACGTGACCAGCAGGTTGAGCTGGTTGGCCGATTCGAGCTGTTCCTTGGGCACCAGGTTGGGCACCGTGGCGTCCTTGGCCGGGACCCAGAACAGGTTGACGCACTCGACCAGGATCGTCGCCACGATGATCCACTGATAGCTGCCCACCAGCGGGATCGACAGGACCACGGCGAACCTGGCCAGGTCGGCGTAGAACATCGTCAGTCGCCGGTCGAAGCGGTCGGCGAACGCGCCCGCCAGCGGCCCGAGCAGGATCGCGGGCAGCATCTTGGCGATGAACACGCCGCCGATGGCCAGCGACTGCACCCGGTAGTCGCCCTTGGTGAGGTTTCCCGCCAGGGCGGTGAGCGCCAGGATGTTCAGCCAGTCGCCGAGACTGCACACCGACATGGCCATCCAGAGCCTGCGAAAAGGCGCATTGGCCAGCACGTGAGCCGGGCGGCGGCGGCCAGGGGCAGTCATGGTTTCAGCGTATCCAGGTGTCGGCAGGCAGTGGGAAGGCAAACGACGAGCCGGATATACCGGGTTGCTCGTCGCTGAGAGTATTACGTCGAAAAGGCACGCGTATGTTACACATCCCGAAAATCACCGGCTCGTCGTACCTGTTCGATCAGCGGCCGCCACGCGGCCCTGACCCAGGACGGCAGCTCGAGCTCGGGCCAGAGCTCGGCCAGGAACGCGCCGTCGACGTGGTCGAGCAGCTCGCGCGGCGCGCCCGCGCACAGCAGCGCCGCGTACGCCCGCCCGCGCTCGCCCCGGTCGGCCAGCCGGTAGCGCCGCCCGCGGAACGCGACGATCCCGAGCGCCTGGCCGACGGGCAATCGCACCAGGACGTCGGGCACGTGGAACGCGACACCGTCGTCGCCCACGTGGCGGGTGAACTCCACCTTCGGTTCGAGCACCAGCCGGAACCCGGCCGCGTCGAGGATGCGGCCGGCGGTCTCGAGCGTGGGCGACTTCCTGCCGTGCTCATAAGCCGACAACGTGGTGCGCGAGGTGCCGCTCACGCTGGCCAGGGCCTGCTGGTTCATGCTGGCCGCGTGTCTGGCCTGCTTGAACAGCAGCCCGCCGCGCCTGGCCCAGAACGCCACGTCGGGCGCGGGCTTCAGCACCGCCCGCCGCAGCACCCCCTCGGCCGAGGAAGAGATCATGGCCACCTCCCGGGTATCCGGATGGATACTACGCCCAGGTGGCTCAAGGTCACCAGCGATTAACGATAAGTCACCTAAGTTCCAAGAGCGTGATTTCCGGCGGCGCGCCCACCCGTACCGGCGGGCCCCAGAAACCGGCGCCGCGCGTGACGTACACCTGCACGCCGTCGCGCGTGGCCAGCCCCGACACCACCGGCTGCTGCAGGCCCACCACCAGGTTGAACGGCACGATCTGACCACCGTGCGTGTGCCCGGACAGCTGCAGGTCGACGCCGTGTTTCGCGGCCTCGGCGACCTGGATCGGCTGGTGCGCGAGCAGCACCGTGGACCGGCTGGTGTCACGCCCGCCGAGCGCCTTGACGAAGTCGGGCCCGTCGCCCGAGGACGTCCCGCCGACGTCGTTCACGCCGGCCAGATCCAGTACGGCGCCCTGGTGCTTGATCTCCACCCGCTCGTTACGCAGTGAGCGGACGCCGAGCCGGTCGAGCTCCTCGATCCACTCGACGGGCCCGCCCGGTGCGAAGTATTCGTGGTTCCCCGTCACGAAATAGGACCCGTAACGCGACTCGAGCCCCCGCAGCGGCCTGGCCAGCGGGCCCAGCTCGGCCACCGAGCCGTCGACCAGGTCGCCGACGATGGCGACTACGTCGGCCTCCAGCCCGTTGATCATCCGGACGATCCGCTCGGTGTGCGCCTTGCCCGTGAGCGGCCCCAGGTGGATGTCGCTGACCACGGCGAACCGCAGCCCGCTGAGCCGGGGGTCGAGCTTGGGCAGCGTCACCTTGACCGGTTCGATCACCGGGTCGCCCAGCGCGGTGCGCATGCCGTACCCGACCGTGCCCAGCGCGGCGACGCCGGCGACGGCCGCCGTGGTGCGCCCGAGGAACAACCGCCTGCTCAGGACCGCGTCCGGAACGCCGGACGTGCCCTCCGCCGCAGCGGGCGCGGCGTCCAGCGACTCGGCGGCCCCACCCCCCGTAGGCCCACCTGCAGGCCCACCACCAGCAGGGACGGCGACCGCCGCGGCCTCAGCCGGAACCGCTGCGACCCCGGCCTCGGCCCGGCGCTCGGACCTGCGCAGGAACGCCACGACCACGGCCCGGGGAATCTCCAGCACGGCCAGGATGACGACCAGGTAGAACATCAGGGCGATCCACACGTACCCCGGCCATGCCAGCCATTTCCCATATTCCAGCCGCGTCCCCAGAAAAGTGGCGACGACCAGCAGGAACAATCCCACCACTCCCCAGGACAGCGACTTACGCAGCCGCCCCCCGGGGAGCGTGGTGGAACGCACCAGCCGGTGCCACACATACAGATGGGCCGCGAGCACCAAACCCACGAAGATCAATACAAAGGCCACACAAATGATGCTACTTACGATTTGGCCGCGGGCTTCTTCGCAGTGGTCGCCTTCGCCGTGGTCGTCTTCGTGTTCGAGGTCTTCTTCGCCGTCGTGGTCTTCTTCGCCGGCGCCTTCCTCGTGGTCTTCTTCGGCGCCGGCGCCCGCTCACGCCGCTCGGCCAGCAGCTCGGCCGCCCGCTCGATCGTGATGTCCTCGACCGTGTCGCCCTTGCGCAGCGACGCGTTCGTCTCGCCGTCGGTCACGTACGGGCCGAACCGCCCTTCCTTGACCACCACGGGCTTCTTCGACTGCGGATCCTCGCCCAGCTCACGCAGCGGCGCGGCGGCGGCCGCCCGCCTGCCGCGCTGCTTCGGCTGCGCGAACAGCTCCTTGGCCTGCTCGATCGTGACCGTGAGCAGGTCCTCCTCGGACGCCAGCGACCGCGAGTCCGTCCCCTTCTTGATGTAAGGACCGAACTTGCCGTTGGCCGCGACGACCTGCTCGCCCTCCAGATCGCCCACCACGCGCGGGATCTGGAGCAGCCGCAACGCGTCGTCGAGCGTGATCGTGTCCAGCGACATCGACTTGAACAGCGAGCTGGTGCGCGGCTTCGGCGCGTCGGCCTTCTTGGTCCGCCGCTTCGGCGCCTCTTCCTCGGCCGGCGGCTCGGGCAGGACTTCGGTCACATAAGGGCCGTACCGCCCGTCCTTGGCCACGATCATGTTGCCGCTCACCGGGTCGCGGCCCAGCTCGCGGTCGCCGGTCGGCCGCGAGAACAGCTCCTCGGCCTTCTCCCCGGTCAGCTCGTCGGGGGTCATGTCCTCGGGCACGTTCACCCGCGCGCCCTCACGATCGAGGTACGGGCCGTACCTGCCGACCCGCAGCACGATGTCCGTGCCCTTGATCGGGAACGAGCTGATCTCCTTGGCGTCGATGTCGCCGAGGTCGGTGACCATCTCCTTCAGGCCCTCGTCGCCGTCGCCGGAACCGTAGTAGAAGCGCTGCAGCTCAGGCACGCGCTCCGCCCGGTCGTTGGCGATGTCGTCGAGCACCTTCTCCATCTCGGCCGTGAAGTCGTAGTCGACCAGGTTGCCGAAATGCTGCTCGAGCAGGTTGACCACGGCGAACGCCAGGAACGACGGCACCAGCGCGGTGCCCTTCTTGAACACGTAGCCGCGGTCCAGGATCGTCCCGATGATCGAGGCGTACGTCGAAGGACGCCCGATCTCCCGATCCTCCAACTCCTTGACCAGCGACGCCTCGGTGTAACGCGCGGGCGGCTTGGTCGAGTGGCCGGCCACGTCGAGCCGCGACACGCTCAGCACGTCGCCCTCGGCCAGGTTCGGCAGCCGCTTCTCCGAGTCGTCGCGGTCGGTCGACGGGTCGTCGGCGCCCTCGACGTAGGCCTTGAGGAACCCGTAGAACGTGATCGTCCGGCCCGAGGCGCTGAACTCGACGTCCTCGCCCGAGGACGACCTGCCGCCCACCTTGACGCTGATCGACTCGCCGACCGCGTCCTTCATCTGGGACGACACGGTGCGCTGCCAGATCAGCTCGTACAGGCGGAACATGTCGCCGTTCAGCCCGGTCTCGCCCGGCGTGCGGAACTCCTCGCCCGACGGCCTGATCGCCTCGTGCGCCTCCTGCGCGCTCTTCACCTTGCTGGAGTAGACGCGCGGCTTGTCCGGCACGTACGCGGCGCCGTACAGCTTGATCGCCTGCGACCGCGCGGCCGCGATGGCGGTCTCCGACAGCGTGATGCTGTCGGTACGCATGTAGGTGATGAAACCCTGCTCGTACAGGCGCTGCGCGACCTGCATCGTGTACTTCGCGGAGAAGCCCAGCTTGCGGCTGGCCTCCTGCTGCAACGTCGTCGTACGGAACGGCGCGTAAGGCTTGCGCGTGTACGGCTTGCGCTCGACCGACTTGACCGCGAACGACGTGCCCTGGAGCCGTCCGGCCAGTTCGGCGGCGGCGGCCTCGGACAGGTGGAGCACGTCGGCGTTCTTGAGCTGCCCGGTGCTGCCGAAGTCGCGGCCCTGGGCCACCCGCTTGCCGTCGACCCCGGTCAGGGTCGCGTTGAAGTCGCGCGGGCGCTCCTCCGCCTTGTTCGTGTCGAACAGCGCCTGCAGGTCCCAGTAGTGGGCGGCGGTGAACGCCATGCGCTCCCGCTCGCGCTCCACCACCAGGCGCGTCGCCACCGACTGCACCCGCCCCGCCGACAGCCTGGGCTTGACCTTCTTCCACAGGACGGGGCTGACCTCGTACCCGTAGAGACGGTCGAGGATGCGCCGGGTCTCCTGCGCGTCGACCAGCCGGAGGTTCAGGTCACGGGGGTTGGAGACCGCGTCGCGGATGGCCTGCGGCGTGATCTCGTGGAAGACCATGCGGTGCACCGGCACCCGCGGCTTGAGCACCTCGCGCAGGTGCCAGGCGATGGCCTCGCCCTCACGGTCCTCGTCAGTGGCCAGGTAGAGTTCGTCGGCGTCTTTCAGCAGCTGCTTCAGCTTGCTGACCTGCGCCTTCTTGTCGGGGTTGACCACGTACAGCGGCTCGAACTCGTGCTCGACGTTCACGCCCAGCCGTGCCCACGGCTTCCCCTTGAACTGCTCGGGGATCTCGTCGGCCTTCTCCGGCAGGTCACGGATGTGGCCGATGCTGGACTCGACGATGTAGCCAGCACCGAGGTATTCCTTGATCGTCTTCGCCTTGGCGGGCGACTCGACGATCACCAGGCGTGTTCCGCCGGTGCTGCCGTTGTTGGCTGGCACGCTGCTTCCCTACCTCACTGTTCGCTTGCAAATCCCCCTACCGGGAGCCGGCACAGATCTGAAAGGTAACCCGACTCGCGGAAATTTCCTTCCCCCGGGGCTACCCACTAGCTTCCGGGTCCACCCACAAGCACGCAGAATAAGGCCCAGCGAGCGGCATGGCGCCCTGACTCACCCTGGAGACTAATCGTTGTGCTCGACTACTCCTACATGGATATCTTCATCCCGCGCGACCTCACTCGTGAAGCAGCACGTCAACTGCTGACCGAACACGCCGAGTACGGACAGTGGGAGCTCGCCCGGGTGCGGCTCCACCCCGACGGCAGCCGCCACGTACGGCTCCGCCGCAAGGTCATGCGGGTCCGCAGCACCCTCACCACGTGACCGAACCCGGACATGCCTGCGTGACCGAACCTGGACATGGCTTTGCCCGCCCCGGGCCGCGCCCCCGGAACGGGCAAAGCATCTCTCGCTGCTGCTCACGGCGGATGAGCAGCAACCGCATCTGGTGTTACGTCCTGCCTGGTGTTACATCCGACCCGATGTTCACTTCTTGCCGAACCGGAACCGGCGGGCGCTCGCGAACAGCGTGGCCGAGGCGGCCAGCATCCCGCCGACGACCAGCGCGAGCAGCGAGCTGGAGTTCATCCCGGTGACGCCCGCGGGCTGAGCGGCGCTCATCAGGCCCAGGCCGCCCACGGGCAGGCTGCCGGCGGCCGAGGTCACGGCGCCGCCGACCGGGGTGGAGGCGACCAGGTCGGTCGCCGGCGCCAGCGGCGAGGACGAGCCGGCCGGGGTCGCGGCGTCGGCCCGGTCAGCGGCAGGCGTCTTGCCCCGCTTGGCGGGCTTGGCCGGAGCGGCGGGCTCGGCCGGGGTCTGCGCCTGGCCGGGCAGACCGGGCAGCGACGGCAGAGCGGGCAGGCCGAGCGTCTGCGACACGTCGCCGACGACGGGCAGCGCGGGCAGGCCACCGCCGCCGGCGCGCATCTGCTGGGTGACGTTGCCGACGTCCTGCAGGCCGCTCAGCGCGGGGACGACGGGGAGCGCCGGCAGCAGGCCGCCGCCGCCCTTGCCCGCCTCGACCTTGCCGCTGCTCTGCGCGAAGCGGTCGAAGGCGTCGCGGGGCTCGTGACCCGGGTCGCCGACGTGCGAGCCGCCGAGGCAACCGGCCGCCGCGTCACCCAGGACGGCCGCGGCGTTGCCGCAGACGTTGACCGGAGCGGTGATCGGCGCGATCACCTGGTTGCCCGCCAGCACCCCGGACCTGCCCGAGGTCAGGTTGCCGCCACCGCCGACGCCGTGGTGCGGCGAGGCGACCGCGCCGCCCTTGCAGTGGGCCTCGGACAGCCCGAGCACCGCGGCGGCGTTGCCGCAGACGTTGACCGGAGCGGTGATCGGGGCCACGAGCTGGTTGCCCGAGCCGACGCCGGACCGCCCGGAGGTGACGTTGCCGCCCGCGCCCCGGCCGCCGTTCTTGACCGAGACGCCGCCGCGGCAGCCGGCGAACGCCTCGCCGAGCACGGCCACCGCGTTGCCGCACACGTTCACCGGCGCGGTGACCGGCGCGACGACCTGGTTGCCGCTCAGCACGCCGGACCGCCCTGACGTGGTGTTGCCGCCCGCGCCCGAGCCGCCGCCGTCGTTCTCGACGGAGGAGCCGCCCGCGCACCCGGCGGGCGCGTTGCCCGCCGCGTTGCCGCAGGCCGTGATCGGCAGGCTGACCGGGGAGATCACCTGGTTGCCGCTGCCGGCGCCGAAACGTCCGTCGGTGTCGTTGCCGTTCGAGCTCGGCGCGGCCATGTAGCCGTGGTCACGCGGCCCGCCGTGGTTGGTGACGGACGATCCGCCCTTGCAGCCGGAGAACGCCTCGCCGAACACCGCCACCGCGTTGCCGCAGATGTTGATCGGCCCGCTGACCGGGGCGATGACCTGGTTGCCGCCGAGCGCGGAGGACCGGCCCGAGGTGCTGTTGCCGCCGGGGCCCGTACCGGTGTTGTGCACCGCCGAGCCGCCCTTGCAGCCCGCGGTGGCGTCGCCGAAGATCGCCAGCGCGTTGCCGCAGGCGTTCAGCGGGGCCGAGACCGGCGCGGTGACCTGGTTGCCGCCGAGCAGGCTGGAGTCGCCCGAGGTACGGTTGCCGCCCGCGCCGCCCCTTCCCGAGTTCTGCACGGTCGCGCCGCCCTTGCAGCCCGCGTCGGAGCTGCCGAACAGCGAGATCGCGTTGCCACAGGCGTTGACCGGGGCGCTGATGGGTGCGTTGACCTGGTTGCCGCCGAGCACGCTCGAGTTGCCCGAGGTCCTGTTCGGTATGCCGCCCTTGCCGGTGTTGACCACCGTCGCGCCGCCCTGGGAGGACGCGTCCGACTCGCCGGCCGCGGCGACGGAGTTGCCGCTGATGTCGATAGGCAGTGAGATCGGCAGGTTGACCTGGTTACCGCCGCCGACCGATGAGTTGCCCGAGGTGTCGGCGAGCGCGGTTCCGCTGCCGAAAGACATGACCGCAACCGCGAGCAGGGCCGCAGGGGTAGATGCCTTCGCCCACGTACGCATGATGAATGCTCCTAGTGGTTCTTAGGGGGATTACCTGACGGTTCGCGGAGATCAGCCGGGTGCGCGGTGCCCGCGCCGCGACAGCGACGCCCGGCACGCAGCGGTGCACTCGGACTCACGAACCAGATGAACTGACGTGTCACCCGCCGGCGGAGAGAATTCGGCCGCAGGAACCTTGCCCGCGCTCTTGCCCGCTCTCCGCTCGGTGAACTGTGTGGCGGGGATCAGTCAGGTGAGAAGGAAGGGTCGTCCGCCGCTGTGCGGACGATGGGAGGAAGCTCGCGCGCCAGGACGGCGCGCCGTGCCTCGAGCCGCGGGTCGAAGACGGACCTCGCGACGTCCCAGAAACCGGACCCGGCGGACGCGCCGCCGTTGCCGCCATTGCCACCGTTGGGCACCAGACCATTGGTGTCCGCGATCTTTCCGGCGGTGGATGGTGCGGGCAGCCCGGGGTCTTGCTGGCTGTTGAGCCCGTCGACCGTGATTCCGGCCATCGCCTCGGCATTCTCGGACGCCGAGGCATGGGCCGCGCCGGTGACGGCTTCGAGTGCGTCCGACCGGACGGCGGCAGGCGCACCGCCGGCTGAGGCATCGGCAAGGGACGCGCCCGAGCCCGGCGCCGCGGTGGCATCCGCGGCCGCCGGAGCGGCGGAAAGCATCCCGAACAGGACGGCGAACAGCCACCCGGCGGCCACCAGGACCCCGGTCACGACTGCCCGCGCGACGAGCCGACGAGCACCGGCCGCGAACCGCGCCATCCGGTCAGCCCGATCCGTGCACGTGCCCTGCGCCGAACCGGCCACGGGCACACGGCGCGCACCGAGGGCCATCGCCCTCAGTCGTTGCGCTGCCGTTCGTGCCACGTGACCTCCCAGCTCCAGAACCGACCTCACCTCGTGAGGTCGGCCCGTGGACTCACCCTCAACGGTCCGTAACCGTAGCACCACCCATGGTCGTCGCAACGGCTTTTCAAGAGACGCCCAGAAATCCCCCACGAGCCCCTGACCACAAAGCCCCCGTACCGCCACAACACACCCGCTGCGGCCCTGGATTCACCCGCGAGCGGCCTATCGTTACCCCACGCGAGACTCACGCCGGCCGGCTCAAGTGGCCTCTCGGGGCGTCCGCGCGGAATCCCGGTATGACGCACCCCGCAGAGTTTGCTAACCTTACGGAGCCGACGCGAGATGACGGTCCCGCGTGCAGGCACCAAGTCCGGGTGGCGGAATAGGCAGACGCGCTAGCTTGAGGTGCTAGTGCCCAGTGATGGGCATGGGGGTTCAAGTCCCCCCTCGGACACCGGGAAAGCCCCGAGAATGTGCAGGTCACAGGCTCGGGGCATTTTCATTTCTGCCTCCAGAACGAGCCGTGATACTCCGCTGATACTTGTGGGCCTGAGCACGAGGATCACGCGCTCTCGACCAGGGCCGCGAACCAGTCGGCGGCCTCTCGCTGATTGCCGGGCATGACGTGAGCGTAGACCCGGAGAGTGATGGCGGGGTCGGCGTGGCCGAGGCGCTCGGCAACCATCTTCAGTGGCTTGCCGCCTGCGATGAGGATCGTGGCGTGGGTGTGGCGGAGGTCGTGCACGCGGATGCGCGGCAGCGCCTCGCGGCCGGCCTTCTCGAACGCCCTGGCGCAGCGCCCGAGCTGGTCCTGAAAACCGCGTGAGAACCGCTCGGGGTGCCGGTGGTTGCCCTCCTGGTCGCCGAAGACGAGCGCGTCGTCCCGGGCGAGCTGTAGGGCCATCCCGCCCCGTTCGCGCTTGTACGCCTTGAGTAACGCCACGGTGGCGGAGTCGAGATCGACCACGCGGGGCTTGGCGGTCTTGGTGTCCCCCTCCTTCACGATGGCCTTCTCCCCTTTGACCCGCACGACGCCCACCGATCGGCGGACGCTGACCGTTCCGGCCTCCAGGTCGATGTGCCGCCACCGCAGCGCGAGCAGCTCGCCACGGCGCATGCCAGTGTGCGCCAGGAGGTGCCAGGCGACGTGCAGGTGACTGTGGTCGCGCGACCAGGTCAGGAAGTCCTTGAGCTGGACCGCCGTCCACGGGTGCATCTCGGGCGCCTTGGCCTGCTTGGCGGTCGGCGGCTTGGCCTTGTCCACCGGGTTGCGGGCCAGCAGGCCGGCGTCCACAGCCTCGGAAAGCGCGGCGCTCAGGATGGTGTGGACATACCGCACGGTGCGGGCCGACAGCCCCTCGCCAGCCTTGTGGTCCTTCCGGCCGCTCTCCTCCAGGTAACGGTAGTGCGCGGTCAACTTCGGCCCGGTCAGCGCCGCGAGGGTCGCCTTGCCGATGTCGTAGGGCTTGAGGTGGAGCCGGATGTTCTTCTTGTAGCTGGCCAGGGTGGACGATTCGAGCCTGAGCCCGGCAACCCACTCGTCGAGGTACGCGCCGAGGGTCTGCTTGCTGGGCTGGACGAACTCGCCTTTGTCCACCTTGCCGAGGACGTCACGCAGAGCCTTCTGGGCGTCCTTCTGGGTCAGCCACGGCTGGTTGTTCTCGTCGCGGCGGCGCAGGACCTGCTTACTGGTCCCGTCCGCCAGCTTGGTCATGAACTTGATGCCGTATCTCACCTGGCCGTTGGCCAGCTTGTACGCGAAGACCGACCCCTCGCCGGGGGACCTTCTGCGCTTCGGTGAGTTACTCACGTGCCTCCTTAAGGTTCTGGATCAAGTGGAAGGACATCGATAGATCGGAGTTCGGACGGGATCTCGGGAAGCTGGGCGACGCCGAGCTGGCGCATGTTCTGACGGACCCAGGCCAGGTCCTGCGCAGTCTTCTTCAGAAGTTTCTCGTTCTCGGTCACCACCTCTGTCAACCCGCGCTTCATGTCAGGGTCGGTCGCTTCCTTGGCCTCCTTTCGTTGTCCGGCCAGGAGCTTCTGCATGGCGGACCATGACTCCAGATGCCGGCGGTGCCACCGGAAGGCCATGACGATCGGATCGGGGCTGCGCCAGGTGTGCGGGTCCCACCCCTTGGCCTCCAGCGCGTCGTCGTCGGAGCCGTCGAACCACTCGGCGGCCCGCCAGGTCGGCACCTCCCTGCCCGGCAGGATCTCGACCTTGCCCTGTTCTTCAAGGGGGAAGAGAAGCCTGACCGGGGCGACGTCCAGGGCTTTCGCCAAGACGATCAGTTCGGGGATCGTGATCGACTGTCTCAGTCCTTTCTCCAGCTTGGCGATCACTGATCGGTCCATCGGGAGCCCAAGTTCGCCGCAGCGGTCGGCGAGGGCCTGGGCGGTCATCCGCTTCCCGTCCGGCCCTGGACGCGCCCGAAGGCGTGCCACCTGCGCCCCTACCTGCCTGGTCATGCGAGTCGTCCACTCTCTTTGTTCCACGGCGGCACGTTATACCGCCACAAGGCGACTTGACACCCCAGAAGCTACATGAGTAGATCTTGTTCCGCAACGCCCCGACTTTGAGGGAGAAACGAAAGTGTCGGAACAAACATTGGTGTCACGGTTGGTGGTGGCCGAGAGGTGCGGCGTCTCCGTCCGGACCTTGGAGCGGTGGGCTGAGCTGGGCATCGGCCCGCGTCCCATCCGTCTGGGGCCCCGCTTGATCCGCTATCGGCACGCGGAAGTCGAGGCGTGGCTGAGCAGTGGTGCTGACGGGGAGGTAAGCGCGTGAAGACCGAGGAGATGAACGAGCGGCTGTTCGCCACCGTGCCCGAAGTTAGCCGCCTCCTGCGGGCCGACGACCGCACCGTTCGCCGGGCCATCGCGGACGGCCAGATTCCCGCCGTTCGGTTGGGCGCGACGTGGCGCATCCCGGTTGCCTGGCTACGGGTGCAGGCCCTTCTTGAACCGCCTGCGGACTCCCTTGAGGCCGATGTAGATGCTGCCTGACATGACAGAGGCGGGCCCGTTCGCAGCGGACCCGCCTCTCACTTCCATACCTGAATCCAAGATCCCCAAGATACACCGACCCCTCGGGTACGCCCTGGCTGCGGCAAAGCGCGGCTGGCACGTCTTCCCCCTGACCCCGGGCGGGAAGCGTCCGCTCAAGGGGTTCACGAACTGGGAGCGAGAGGCCACGACCGACCCTGAGCTGATCCGCCGCTGCTGGTCGGCGGCGCCGTACAACATCGGCATCTCCTGCGGCCCGTCAGGGCTTGTCGTGGTGGACCTGGACACGCCGAAGACGGACGAACGGCCGCCCTCTCCCTGGGACCAGCCGGGCGTCAACGAGGGCGCGGACGTGCTGGCGTTGATCTGCACGGTCGCGGAGCAGCCGCTGCCGTTCGACACGTTCACCGTCCGCACCCGGCGCGGGGGCACCCACCTGTACTTCACCCCGCCCGCCGAGTTGTCCCTCGGGAACACCGCCGGCCGGCTCGGCTGGCTGATCGATACCCGAGCGCAGGGCGGTTACGTCGTAGGGCCGGGCAGTTTCGTGGATCTCCCGGACGGCGTCGGCTCGTACGACGTCATCAACGGTGAACCGGTCGCGGAGCTGCCCCAGTGGCTTGCCGAACGACTGGCCCCCGACAGGGCCGAGCCGAGGCGGGATCACATCTCAGCTCGGCGGCTGCTCGTCGCGCTCGACGGGCGTGGCGCGGGTTACGCAAAGGCCGCGCTGCGCGAGGAGGTCCAGAACGTGCTGGACGCCGTACCGGGCACCCGCAACCACGCGGTGAACTCCGCGGCCTTCGCCTTGGGGCAGCTCGTGACGGCGAACCTGCTGCCGTTTGGGCTGGTCGAGGAGATGCTGCACGCTGCCGCGCATGAAATCGGCCTGCCACCGCGTGAGGCGGCCTCCACCATCCGCTCCGGCCTTGAAGCCGGAACCCGCCAGCCACGCCGGAGGAACTCATGACACGGCGACACAACGCCGTCACCCTCCTGGAGGAGCACGACGCCGAGACCAGAGTCGAGGCATTCCACCAGGACCCGGCCGAGGGGGCGAACGGTCCGCTCGCGACGCGCCCGCCTGTCGCCGACCGCACCATGTTCTACGGCATTCTCGGCGAGCTGGTGGACGCGGCCGACCCGAGTACCGAAGCCGACCCGGTGGGCGTGCTCGCCTCGGCGCTGGCTGCGTGCGGCGCTCTCATCGGCACCAACCCGTTCGCCCAGGTGGGCAACACCCGGCACCCGTTGCTGATCTGGCCGCTGCTGTTCGGCCGGACAGGCTCGGGCCGCAAGGGGCAGGCCACCGACACGGCCGAGATCTTCATGCACGAGACCGGTCTGGGCTACGGCGACATCTGCGCCACCGGCCTATCCTCGGGCGAAGGGCTGATCGATCGCATTCGTGACCCGGACTCGCAGGAGGACACGGGCGGGACGATGGACAAGCGGCTGGTGGTCGTCGAGCCGGAGTTCGCCACGGTGATGGCCCGCGCCAAGCGGGAGGGATCCTCGCTCGGAACCATCCTGCGGCAGGCGTGGGATGGTCGCACCCTTGCTGTCCTCACGCGATCGGCCTACCGGGCCACCAACCCACATGCGGCCATCATCGGCCACATCACCCCGAAGGAGTTCCGGCTGAGGCTGGCCGAGAGCGACATGGCCGGAGGCTCCTACAACCGCTTCCTGCCTGTCTACGTCGAACGGTCCAAGCGCCTGCCCATCCCGGAGGGGGTGGACCGCGACGTACTGGCCGAGATCGGAGGGAAGCTCAACAAGGGCATCCTTGCGGCTGGTCAGGTCCGCCGTATCGCCTTTGACCCGGGTGCCCAGGCCCTCTGGGCGGGCACGCTGTACGACGAGTTCACGGCGGCCGACGACGAGGACTACGCCTGGACCGAGTTCACCCGCCGCTCAGCGCCGTACTGCCTGCGGATCGCGGGGTTGTACGCGGCCTTGGAGGGGCGAGACCGTATAAGCGCCGACCATCTAACCGCGGCTGCCGCCCTGATCAGGTACTCGATCGCCTCGGCGGTGTTCGTCCTCGACAAGAGCATGCGAAACCCCAAGCTCGACCGCCTCCGCCGCCACCTCGACCAGGCCGGGGACGCCGGACTGACTCGGTCGGAGGTCTCGGCGCTGTTCTCTCGGAACGTCCCCAAGCAGGCCCTGGACGAGATGCTCGCCGCCCTCGTCGTCAGCGGCCAGTACGCCAAGGTGACCACACCGACCGGGGGACGCCCGGCCGTGCGGTATCAACATGTGACGGCACCGGGGTCCACGCCTGACGAATAAAGAAGAAAGAACCCTCGTGCTCCGCCACCCAGTCTGTGACCAGCGTAGCGGCGCACAGCCCCGAGGCCCTTTCTTCGTCCGCTACGAAGGAAGGGCCAAGCAGGGCAAGCACGATTCCAGAGTCACGCCGAAGACCTGATGCAGGTCAGCCCCGCCCACCTACCGTGCTTCGGCCCCAGCCCTCCGCCACGTGGCGACTTCTTTCTTCTTCTTTCGTAATCCCTGCCCGAGGAGCGCAAGGCCGACGAAGGCCGATGGACCGCGACGCAAGCCGACCAAACTGCTAAGCATCCGAGCGTGACCGACAAGCGGCTCTCCCAACGCCCCACGATGACCGTCGCCGAGGCCGCCGCACTCCTGGGCCTTCACCGCGACGCCGCGTATGAGGCGGTACGGCGGGGGGACCTCCCGTCCATCCGCATCGGCCGGAAGATCCTGATCCCCACGGCCAAGCTCGCCGCGATGCTTGGCCTCCTCTACGTCCCCGAGGAGGCCACTGAATGACCAAGGCTCAGGCCGCCACCATCACGGCCGCCGAACGTGCCCTGGCCGTCCTCCTGTCCGAATGGGGCGTCTCTGACTCCGGTCGCAGGGCCGCCGACGCCGTCAGCCTGGTCGTGCGCCACGGCCTGCGTCCCACCGCCGCCCGTCCCGCCGTACCCACCCACCGGAGCGGTGGCGTACGAGATGCGAGCATCGCCCGGCGAGGAGCCGAGCACGCCCGCCGTCTGCTGACCGCACGAACCCGAGAGGATGAGTGATGGCTCGCCCGAGCAAGCTCACCCCCGAACTTCAGGACAAGATCTGCCGCCACCTGGAGGCCGGCCACTTCCTGAGCACGGCGGCTGACCTGTGCGGCGTGGGCCGCTCAACGGTTCACCGCTGGTTGGCCCAGGGTGAGGAGGAAGATGCTCCCGCCGAGCTGCGTGGCTTCCGGGAGGCGATCGGCCGTGCTCGGGGAAGGTCGGCCGACGTCCTAGTCGCCGCCGCGTTCGCCGATGCTGTGGGCGGGGTGCTTGTGCGGGAGGCCGAACGGCCGGACGGCACGCGGGAGCGGGCCTGGAGCCAGCCGAACGGCCGCGTCGCTCTGGATCTCCTGTCGCGGATGTTCCCTGAAGACTGGCGGCCGGTGAAGGCCGTCGAGGTGTCGGGCCCACAAGGCGGTCCGGTGAACGTCGGCACCGACCCGGCCATCATCCAGAACATCATCGACCGAGTCGCCAAGGCCAAGGCTCGGCGGCTGGAGGCGGAAGGCAGAGCGGCGGATGCCGGGGGCGCTCCGCGCCTGCCTTGATCCGGCCTTCCACGAGGTAAATAGCCTCTGACCTGCTGATACGACGTTAGCGAGAAAATGTCCTAGCTTCCATGCTCCCGTTGATGAGAGGAAGCAGGACAGTATGGAGATGGCCCCCGCCTCCAGAGTGATCCCGGGATATGACCGATCTGTCGCGTGCGACGCTCCTGCCGAGGGCGCTGAGGCCGAGCGAGATGAGATCGTCAGCGTCGCTGAGAACCTTTACGAGGGCGATCCCATAGGGAGTGTGAGCTTCTGGGAGGGCAGGCAGAGGCTGCTCTTTCCCAAGAACGCGGTGGTCTACAGATCACGGACTGCCACCTGCTTCCCGATGACGGAGACCGCTGCCCCATGGCCCGAGTCTGATGGGGTGGAGGACAAGACTCGGTTCGTGAGCGGATGAAGCAGGTCGCCATTTTCAAGGCAGGACGGTCGTGGCGCTCATGGCGTCCGCCCTTCCATGCCTCAAACCTGTCTGGGAAGCCTCAACGGATGTATCGGGAGTTTCGGGAGCCCTTATGCGCACGCGCGCGAGGTCACGTACCCCCCCCGTGGTGCGCGGAAGCCCATACCCAGCCCGATGATCAGGCACCAACCCGGCGGGGACACGTGCGGATCGGTACTCCCGCGCCACCGCCCGTCCCGAACTCGACAAGGGCGCCGCCCTGGCCCGCGAACTACGGTCGGCGGGGATCGCGGTCACCCTCGTGGTGCACGAGCACAAGCGGCTCAGCCGTGGCCTCGACCCTGGGATACCCAGGCCCGAGCAACTGAGCGCCGCGCCGGCGCCTCGGTGTCGGCCATCGCACGGCACGGGCCGCTGGCCGGAGAAGTCGCCCGTGGTCCAACGGCTACATCCAGACGGCCGACAACCCAATGCGCGGCGTGGGCTCTGAGACGGTAAGCACCGCGGATACTGGAACAAGCCACCCCACCCCGACCGACAGCGAGGGGTGTATCGGGACTTTCGCGAGGCATTTCCGCGCACGCGCGCGCGAGATGGACAGGGCTCAGGCTCGACACGGCAGCCGCTTGTCCCATACCGGCGCATGGTGACTCGCGCCCCCATCTTGATGGCCTCCCGTAGTGGGGCCGCCCGACCCGCGCTGAGATCGCCCAGGAGAGGAGCAATCGCTCGGTAGGGCTTGATCATCGAAGAGTAGGTGTGCCCCTCACCGTTGCCCCTACGACGCCCAGGAAAGAGGGCTCCTGGAAGGTGCGGCACAGTCAGGACGGCAGGAATCTGCTATCGAACCCAGCACGAAGGAGAGCCTGATAGGCGTCACGAACCTCTCCTGGGACGGGCTGCTCGACGGCGTAGCCGAGCTTGGGGTACTCGATCACGCGCTGGAGATCGCCGACGAGCATGTCGATGACCAGCTTCGGATCGCCGATCGAGCCGACATAGTCGTCCAGCTCTAGCGGCTCGGAGGCGCACACCACCTCGGCCTCGGGCCATACCTTCCGTGCCGTGGCGTACGCTCGGCGCTCCATGTACGGCTTGGAGATCAGCAGCACCGAACCGGGCTGGATGCCCGCGTCGGCCAGCACCTGGCGGGACAGTGCGATGTTCTGGCCGGTGTTGGTGGCGTTCGGCTCCAGCAAGATCGCCTCGTCGGGCACGCCGAGTTCGAGCGCGTGCTCGCGGAACTGGACGGCCTCGCCGCGGGGAAAGCGTGCCACGGTGGTGGGGCTCGTGGCGCCGGAGAAGACGATCCGAGGGAACCACCCGGCCGATACAGCTCGACCGTCGCGCGCGCGACCCCGAGGTCGTGGCTGCCCAGGCCGATGGCCACATCGCACTGGCGCAGGTCGTGGTGCATCTGGTGGTAGTCCCAAATGGTGCGGACGTGCTGCCACTGCTCGTCGGTGATGGCCTGTTGATTGACGTTCACTCTCACTCCTGCCTGCAGTGGTGGTGGGCGACGCGTCCACTGACCGGCCAGAGCCGTACGTCGCCATCATGACTCGCCTCGCGTTGGAGTTGACTTTCCGGATGTGCCTGGACGACGACGACCTAGAGCAATCGCCCCGGGAGGCTTGACGGCTATACCGCCTCGTAGTCCCCTCGTAGTGAATGTTCTCGAATTCTTCTCGCGGAGGCAGGTATGAGGATTACGTTCCTCGGTTCGACCTCGCAGAACGGCGGCTCGCCCACACTGTGGGCAACAGACCGGGGCAGTCTCGTGGTGCGCGGCTACCGCGTCACCGACTCGCAGGCACTCGCCGACCTGGGCGAGGTGCCTTCCGGGGAGGTCGACATCGAGATCCCGCTGGAGCTGCTGAGCTTCTACCAGGCTCCCGCCGCCCATGACGCCGCCATGACCGCGGCGGCCGACGAAGGCGCCGAGGAGGGGCGTTGACCCTGGTTTCCGGCGACGCGTTCGGTGATCTGTTCAGGTCATTCGAGCACACGGCGTTCCGGCTGGAGCCGCGGGAGCGCTACAACGCTCCAGGCGAGGATGAGCCGGTCCGCAAGTTCCTCGCTGGCGAGCCCGATGACCTGGCCTGGAACCGGCCCTGGCTCGACCTCATGGCCGAACACGCGGCCAAGGGCAAGTCCGTCCGCCGGGTGCGGGTCGTGTCCGTCCCGCTTTCGGACTACTCCCGCTTCGGCCTGTGGTGCGCCCAGTTCGCCATCGAGGCCGGCGAGGACATCCGCTACCTGAACCGGGCGCAGGCTCATGGGCTACCCGACCTCGACTATTGGCTGTTCGACTCCAAGTGGGTCGCCCGGCTGAAGTTCGACGAAGACGACGTGCTGCTCGGTGCCGAGATCGTCACCGATCCGGCCACCGTGGTCGAGCTGGCGGCGGCCCGTGACGATGCCTGGCATCGGGCGGTCACTCGTGACCAGTTCCTCTCCGACTTGGCACGAGAGTAGGGCGTCTGAGTAGAAAGGGGGGCGTGACCAGCGTCCAGCAGGCCAGAGAGGCGCTCGGCAACAAGCTGCGCACCCTGCGTGCGTCCGCCGGCCTGACAGGCCGGGAACTCGCCGAGCGTCTTTCGTGGCCTGCCTCGAAGATCTCGAAACTGGAGACAGGGAAGCAGACCCCCACCGAGGCGGACATCACCGGGTGGGTCAGCGCGACGACCGGAGACGAGCAGGACAGTGCCTCGGTGCTGGCCATGCTGCGCACGATGGAGTCTGCGCACGCGGAGTGGCAGCGCCTCCTGAGTGGGGGCACCCGCCATCATCAGGGCACCTGGGCCGACATGGAGCGGCGCGCTACTCGTCTCCGGGTCTTCGAGCCCGCTTTCGTTCCCGGACTGCTCCAGACGGCTGGGTACGCCCGTCACCGGCTTGCCCAGGCCATCACCGTGTTCGGCATCACGAACGACATCGACGACGCCGTACGCGCCCGGCTGGCCCGGCAGGACATCCTCTACGACCCGCGCAAGCGCTTCCACTTCGTGATCACCGAGGCCGTCCTCCGGTACCGCCTGTGCCCGCCGGAGCTGATGCTGCCCCAGCTCGATCGGCTGGTGGCCGCCTCGACGTTGCCCAACGTGCGGCTCGGCATCATCCCGTTCGGCACGCCGTTCGTCATCGCCCCCGGGTGCGGCTTCTGGATCTTCGATGACCGTCAGGTGCTCGTAGAGATCTTCTCGGCCGAGTTGACGTTGACCCAGGCCCAGGAGATCGACCTGCACGAGAAGGTCTTCGGGGCGATGGCGTCCGTCGCGGCATACGGCGCCACCGCTCGCGCCGTCATCACCCAGGTGATGGAGGAACTTCGATCGGCACTACCCGACGACGACGGAGAAACCGCCACGGCGCTGTAGCTCAATGTTTCGTCACCTTCCGGTCAGCCATCCAGATTCGAGAAATCTCTAGAATCTTCCTCGCTGCTCTCCTCGGCCCCATGTCACGCTGACGGCGACATCCGCGGCCTGACCTCTGGAGAGTGTCGTGAGCCCCACCTTCGTCCCCTTGCTGAGCAAGGAAGCCGCAGCCGCCCTACAAGAGCGCGCCCGCGACGTCGTCGAGTACCGAAAGTCGGGCCTGTCGCTCAACCACGTGCAAGGCTGCCCGCTCGGCTGCGCGTACTGCATCCGGCACACCTACGGTCTATGGGACGCGCGCCGGCCGCAGGCGTTGCTGACCGACGCCGAGGCCGTCGAACAGCTCGTCACCCACCGGTACTTCCGCCCGCACGACACCCCCGTGCAGGTCTTCAACCGGGCCACCGACCCCTTCCTGCCGGACGTTCGAGACCACCTGTTCGCCGTGCTGGAGAACCTCGACGGGCGCGAACTCACCAACCACGTGCTCGTGATCACCCGCGCTCGCCTGCGTCGCGGCGACTGCGATCGGCTGAACGCGTTGAGACACCTGAAGGTGACGCTTCTGTTCACCTACTCCGGAATCGACGACCAGCGGATCGAGCCCCATCCGTCACAGATCGCCGTGCGATCCATGCGAATGGCCACAGCCCGCGAGTCCCGCCGGTATCGCACGATCTTCTACTGGCGACCCCTGGTACCTGGATTGAACGACACCCCCGCCCACCTCACCCGCGCAGCGGCCATGTCGCGATGGGCCGACGCCGCGGTGTTCACCGGCCTGTTCTACCGGGACGAGATCGCGGACTACTACCGCGCCAACGGCCTACCCGAGCCCTACGACGGGACCGCCCGCCGCAAGATCGTCCCCGAGACGCTGGAAGAACGCGTGCTCGCAGGGTTCGCTCGCCGGCCGGCGGACGCGCCGCCGCTGTTCCGCAAGACCTCCTGCGCGGTCTCGTACGTGCACGGTCTGCCGGATTACAACGGCCACTACGGCATCAACGAGCTGTGCGACATCTGCCCGGCCGCCCAACACAAGTTGTGCGCCCAGGCCCACCACGTCCCCACGCCTCACCAGCTCCAGCAAGCCGCCTCCGCGCTGCCCGAGGCGGCTGGCCTCCGGATCATCGAGGTCACCGAACGCGCGGCACAGGTCGCCGGACTCCCAACCGAGCAGCCGCGCTACTACCTCCAGCACCGGTTCGCCTTCCAGATCCACGACGCCGACCACCCTCACCGGCAACGGCGACACGGCAGGGCCGAGATCGGATGGGAGAACCCACATGCCTAACCCGGACACGTGGACGAGATTCCGCTACGCGGTCGCGGACGTGGAAGGTAACGGGCAGCGGCCTCCCGACCTGGTCGAGCTGTCCATCGCCCTGATCGACGAAGGCTTCGTCGGAGACCCTCTCACCTGGCTGGTGAAGCCACCGCGGCCGATCACGCCGCTGGCCCGCCGCATCCACACCATCTCCAACGAGCAAGTGGCGAGTGCTCCCTCGGCCGTCGAACTCGCCCCTGACATCCAGGCCATTTTCGACGGCTGCATCTTCGTGGCGCACAACGCTCACGTAGATCTCGACGTGCTCACCCGGGAGCTGCCCGGCTTCCGGCCCGCACAGATCATCGACACCCTGAAGCTGGCTCGGCGTCTCCTACCGGGTCGCCCCTCCTACAAGCTGGGCGCGCTGGCGGACGAGTTCGATCTCACCGCCGAGCTGCCCGCCGGCCTGAGATCTCACCGGGCCGCCTACGACGCTCTCGTCTGCGCCCGCCTCCTGGCGCACCTCGCGAGCCCGCCCGGCGCGCAGCCGCTGCCGCTCGCCGCCCTCCTGACCAGCACGGAAGCATCCCCTCGCAAAGGACCGACCGATGACACGGCTGAGACCCTTTTCTGATCGCCGACGTGGTCTATTCATCAGCATTGACGGCCCGTCCGGTGCCGGAAAGTCGACCATCGTCGCGCACCTGTCCCAGCTCCTGGTGGCCGATGGCGAGCACGTCCACACCACCGCCGAACCCTCCAACGCCATACTCGGCAAGATCGCCCGCGACTTGACCGAGACCATCACCGGTCCCGCTCTGGCCTGCCTCTACGCCGCCGACCGCTACCACCATCTTGAGACGGAGATCCAACCCCGCCTTGATGCCGGCGACATCGTCCTGTGCGACAGGTACGTACCATCCGCCCTGGTCATGCAGCGATTCGACGGCGTCGACCCGGTGTTCCTGTGGGGGTTGAACTCTCTCGCGGACCGGCCCGATCTCGCCGTGGTCCTCGAAGGGTCCCCGGAGGTGATCGCGGCGCGGCTGGCCGAGCGTGGCGCACACAACCGCTTCCAGCTCACACCCAGCTCCAGCCACGCCGAAGCCCACTTCTACCGGCAGGCATGCGACCGGCTCATCCAGGCCGGATACGACGTGCTGCGCATCGACGTCGGCACCGGCAACCCCCACGAGGTCGCGCTCAAGATCAGGAGCCGGCTTCGGGAGTTCTTCGCCATTCCCGACGATCAGCCACCGAAGAACGACGCGTGGTGACGCCTCACCCCCACACCGGACGCCGAACCCGATCTCCCATCTCAGCCCTCGCTCACGATCAGGCGGGATCCTCATGACCGAAGTCCCTCTCACACCGCCACCCGGTGACCGCTTCAACCCGAACGAGGCCGTCCCCGCCCGCACCTACGCCGCGTTGCGTGGGGCTGGCAGAGACGCCTTCGCCCCTGACCGGGCCGCGGCGGAGGAGTTCAAGAAGACCATCCACGAGAATGTGGACGAGGTAGCCCAGGAGAACGCAGCCGCGCTAGTCCGCGCCGTCCGCCACCTGGCGAGCCGGGGGCACACCCAGTTCGCTGATCTCGGATGCGGGAGACCCGTACAGGGCATGGACGCCCTCCAACTGCCGGACCTGTACGACGTCGCCGCCGGCATCAGACCGGACGTCCAATGGCTCGCCCTGGACTCCGACGAGCTGGTCGCCACGACCTGCCGGGCGCTGCTGCGCGGGCCTGGTGTCGATGTCGCGCAGGAGGACCTCCGCCACAGCGCCAAGGTGCTCGACGCCATGAGCAGGCACCTCGACCTGAACAGGCCGGCCGTGGTGGTCCTGGGAGCCGTCCTGCACTTCTTGACGGACGAGCAGTGCACCGATCTCAGGTTCGCCCTCCGGGCTCGTCTCGCGCCCCGCAGCATCATCGTCCTGACGCACGTCACCAGCGACGGCATGGATCCGGACAGCGTCGAGCGAGGCAGAGCCGCCTACCAGGAGCAGTGCGGCGTCCCGATCTACGTGCGGACCAGGCACGAGATCACGGCGCTGATTCGAGACTTCGCCATCTTGGAGCCAGGCGTGGTGCGTACGACCGACTTCCTGCCCGAGGTAGGAGACCGCACTCCCAACCGCGACGCTCCGCACTTCCTCATGGTCATGGCGGAGCGCAAGGACTGCTGACCATGGCATGGCGGGGCGGCCACGCAATGCGACCCATCGCCAGTTGTGCTGTCACGCCCAGTGCGGGCGGCCCGGTGTTGTCGTCCCCGCCGTCTCGCACTCATGACGCAGGCCGGACGTCGCCGACGTTGCGCGTCCGGTCTGCGTCCCCAAAGGCATTCGTCCCATTGAAAGAGTCATGATCGTGCTCTTCGAGAACATCGAGAGCGGCGCCCTTGCCGACGCCAGGGGCACAGCTCACGCCGACGCCCTCCAGCAGGAGCACCCGGCCTGGTGCGTTATGTACGCGCCCTACCACCGGACGCTCCTCGCCATCTACATGGGCCCATCCAGCGAACCCGTCATCGAGGAGGCCGGCAGTGCCACCGAGATGCGCGAGCGCCTCGACAACGCTGAGCTGATGCTCGCGATCGAAATCGGGCAACCTGCCTCGCCCCAGCCCGCCGCCTCACCCCGGCCCCGCCATGGGCAGGACCCGTGGCCCGTCCTTCGAGAAACGCTGCCTGGCCGCGTGAAGACGGCGGGTACGCGACCGGCTCCGGAATGGCGTCCACCGCCACCGTCCCGCAGCTACTTCACCCCCATCACCTACCTGAGAGATCCTCACACCACCTGGTGATCACTCATGCACCCAACGACGCTGGCGCACCTCCGACTCGCCGCACTACGCCGTACCTACCCCGGCTGGACGATCGTCCGCGGATGGGATGCCGCCGACCGCGAGTGGTGGATCGCTACTTCGCGACGGCCGCCGACCGCCATCATGCAGAGGGCTGGAGTCCTCCACGAGATCCAGCGGCCGGACGGCATCTCGCTGAACTCCGCGTTGTCTCACCAGTCCGCCATTCTCGGCAACCTCCGGGCGAGTTCCACATGACCTCCACCCCCAGTTTGGAGGCATCCCGCATGGACCTGCTCTTCCTCGTCTACGGGGGTCCCTGGAGACCCGACCTGCCGGAGGACGCCACGATCCGCCCCGCGCTCGTCCGCCCGCTCATCACCGCCGGCCTGGTCCTCGTCTTGCTCTTCACCGCCAAGAAGACGCAGAGCCGCGATGGCGTGGCCGGCCGACCTGTTCGGAGGGCAACCGCCGCTCGCTCGCCGCATTCGGCCTGCCCGAACAACCTGATCACCCTCCTGTGCAGAAGCTCCGCCACTCGTGGCGGACGCGGTGGCACCGCTGAATGTGCGGGCCATTGCGAGCAAGACCCTGGGCCGACGCGGTCCGGGGAGTCTCAACGGTGGAGGACGCCATGTCACCCAGCCAGAACAGCGCCTACGAGTTCGACCTGGACGCCCGCACCGTCGAGGTCGCCGACCCCGGCGGACTGATCAACGTCACCGACGACAACTGCACCAGCACCTGCGGCGCCTGCGTCACGGACGGCGGCTCCTGATCCAGGGTCCGCACCCTCGTGTCCCGGTGGTGTCGCCGTCGTGAACCCTCGCGGCGGCGGCACCGCCCCCGACCCTCGGAGGTACCGTGCTTCGCCAAGCCCACCCGGCGGGCTTCCGATTCACCGGAGCGGCGTTGATACGCGCCGTCGCCCACCCTGAGCTGCGCCTTCCGCCGTGGCCGGACATCACCGACTCCTCCCCTGAGCGGGTGGCCTGCTGGGTGACTTGGCTGCGACAGGTCTGGGACATCGGCCAGGTTGCCGACGCCTTGGAGCATGCCAGTCCCGTGCTGGCCCAGCAGGTCCAGGCGCTGTGCGCCCGACCGGATCCCGACGTCCGGGAGACCCGGCGCGCCGTGCTGTCCGTGGCCCGCTACCTGCTGCGCATGACCGGCCGGGCCATGCCCTTCGGGCTCCTCGCGGGGGTGGCCCCCGTCGTCTTCGACGCGAGGCAGGCGTCCCGCTGGGGCCGAGCACATCACGTGGTCGCCGCCGCCGACGCTGGCTGGCTGGCCGCGGTCATCGACCGATTGGAGGGCAACCCGGCGCTGCTGGCTCGATTGCCGGTGGTCGCCAACAACACCGCGACCGTACGCGGGGACCGGCTGATCGTGCCGTACGTGCACCAGGCGCGTGAGCGCGGGGCGGCGGCCGTGGAAGTATCGCTGCGCAACACCACGGCGGTGCAGGCTGTCATGGCGGCGGCTCGCACTCCGGTCCGGGTGGGTGAGCTGGCCGACAAACTGCGGGCCGGGTCTCCCGGCACACCGCCGGGCGTGATCGCGGACATGCTCGGCGAGCTGGTCCGCCGTCGAGCGTTGCTCACGAGCCTGCACGCGCCCGCCACCGTGCCAGATGCCCTGGGTCACCTGATCAGCGAGCTGGACGCTTCCTGCGCCACCTCAGAGCCGTCTGCGGGCGGCGTGGTGGAGCTGAGAGACATCCACACCCGAATCGGGCAGCACAACCGAGAGTCGTCCGGTCAGAGCCGCGCCATCCGCTCAGAGCTGCCCGAGCGGATGCGTGACGTTTCCCCTACCGGGCGGCACCTGCTGGCGCTGGATCTGCGGCTGGACGCGGCTGTGGCCTTGCCGCGTCAGGTCGTACACGAGGTGGAGCAGGCTGCTCTCGCCCTGACCTACCTGAGTCCCTACCCCGTGGGCGCACCCGCCTGGCGGACCTATCACCAGCGCTTCTACGAGCGGTACGGCATCGGCTCGCTCGTCCCGGTGCTCGACGTCGTCGCCGACTGCGGTATCGGCTGGCCGGACGGTTACCCGGGCACGGTGACGCCGGAGCGGCGCTCGCCGCTCTCCAGCCGGGACGAGCAGTTGCTCGCCCTCGCCCAGGGCGCGGTACTGGACGGCTGCCACGAGGTCGTACTAAACGAGCAGCTCGTGTCCGCCTTGCGGCCGGGCTCGGAGCGGCTGCGCCCGCCATCCCACCTGGAAGTGGGTGTACGCGTCCACGCACCCGACGAGACCGCGATCGCATCCGGGGACTTCACCGTCCACGTGGTGAGCGTCTCCCGCGCCGCCGGCGTGCTGACCGGCCGCTTCCTCAACATCCTCGCCCCCGAGGATCGGGCGCGCCTGGCGGACGGGCTGGCCGGCCTGCCCGGCGGGGACGAGGACACCGTGGCCGCGCAGTTGTCCTTCCCGCCGCTCGATCCGGCTACCACGCACGTCACCCGCGCGCCGCAGACCTGGCCCGTCCTGGTCAGCCTCGGCGAGCACCGTACTCCCGGTGACGGGGTGCTGGGAGTGGAGGATCTGTACGTCGGGTGTGATGGCCGCCGCCTCTACCTGGCCGCGCCCCGGCTGGGCAAGCGGCTGGAGGCGGCAGCGCTGCACGCCCTGAACCTGCGCACTCACACGCCACCGCTCGCCCGGTTCCTCACCGAGCTGAGCCGCGCCCAATACGCCCAGGTGAGCACGTTCTCGTGGGGCGCTGCCGAACACCTGCCGTTCCTGCCGCGCGTGCGCTACGGGCGTGCCGTCCTTTCGGCAGCCCGGTGGCGGCTCCGCGCCGACGAACTGCCCACCGCCTCCCAGGCGTGGACGGAGTGGGATGACGCGGTGAACGGCTGGCGGGCCTGCCGCCGGCTGCCCCGCAGGGTGCATCTGGTCGAGGGAGACCGGCTGCTGCCGCTCGACCTCGGCCAGAGCGCGCATCGGGTGCTGCTCCGGGTCCATCTGAACGGCGCATCGCAGGCCGTTCTCGCCGAAGCTCCGACGCCGGAGGACGTGGGCTGGTGCGGCGGCCGGGCGCACGAGCTGGTGGTGCCGCTGGCCGCCGTCGACCCGCCGCCTTGGCCACCCCTCCCCGTTCCGACGCGGGCACGAATCGTCGGTCGTGACCGGGGCCAGTTGCCTGCCTGCTCGACGGTGCTGCTCGCTCACCTGTACGGCGATCTCCTGCGCCAGGACGGCGTGCTGGCCGAGTATCTGCCGGACTTGCTCGCCCGGCTCGACCGGCCCATGTGGCGCTTCATGCGCTACCGCGACCCCGACCATCACCTGCGTCTGCGTATCGTCCTGCCTGGCCCGGCCGCGTTCGGTCCAACCGCCCGGATGGTGAGCACCTGGGCGGCCGAGCTGCGCCAGGCGGGCCTGCTGCGCGAACTCACCTACCCCACCTCCTACCCGGAGACCGGCCGGTGGGGCAGCGGCAACGCGATGGCCGCGGCCGAGCAGGTGTTCGCGGCCGACTCAGCCGCGGTGCTCACCCAACTGCGCCTGCCGGAACGGCCCCACCGGCAGGCGCTCATCGCCGCCAACAGCGTGGCCATCGCCGCCGCCTTCACCGGCAGCACCGCGGTGGGCATGCAGTGGCTGATCAGCAACATCCCGGCCTCCGCACCGTGCCGGGTGCCGCGTCCGACGTTCACCGAAGCCGTCCGGATCGCCGACCCGCGCCACGACTGGGCGGAACTCCGCGCCCGGGAAGGCGGGGAGGCGATCGTCGCCGCCTGGCAACCGCGCAACGAAGCCCTGACCGGCTACCGCGCCCACTTCCCCAGCCACGAGACCGAGGCAATCCCCCTCGACGACGTGCTCGGCTCGCTGCTCCACGTCCATTTCGTGCGGGCCTGCGGTATCGACTTCGACGACGAAGCCGCCGGGCTCTACCTGGCCCGCTGCGCCGCGCTCGCCTGGCGGGTCCGCGCCGAAGGAGCCGCATCGTGACCGGCCCGCACCCAGCCATCCAACTTGCGGTCGCCGTCGCCGATCGGACGGCCACTCCCAGCGCCGCGCCCACCGGCCTGACGTCACGACCGTGGTGGCGGCAATCCCTGGCGCACGGTGCGCCGGGCCTCGCCCTGCTGCACATCGAACTGGCCGCCGCCGGCCTGCGCCCCTGGCAGCCGGTCCATGAATGGCTGACCTACATCACCAGCGAACCGGTCACCTCCGGGCCCGACAGCCACCTGTACTACGGCACCCCCGCCGTCGCGCACGCCATCGCCTGCGCCGCCGACCACCTCCCCGGCTACGAGCGGGCGCTCCAGTCCCTCGACCAGACGATCACCGCCGACACTCAGTACCGCCTGGACGCCGCCCACGCCCGCATCGACGCCGGCCGCCTGCCCGACCTGGCTGAGTTCGACGTGATCCGCGGCCTGACCGGGCTCGGCGCCTACCTACTGCGCCGCGACCCCGACGGCAAGACGCTGCACGCGGTACTGGAGTACCTGGTACGGCTCACCGAGCCAATCCAGGACGCCAGCGAGGCGCTGCCCGGCTGGTGGACCCTGGCTAGCCCGGACGGCCGCCCACACCCGGATTTCCCGGGCGGCCACGGCAACTTCGGCCTCGCGCATGGCATCAGCGGACCTTTGGCCTTGCTGGCGCTGGCGGCCCGGCGCGGAGTCACCGCCTCCGGGCACCTCAAGGCGATGCTGCGCATCTGCCAGTGGTTCGACCGGTGGCGCGAAGACACCCGCGAGGGCTTCCGCTGGCCGTACCTGATAAAACGGGCCCACTTGCACGCCGGGCGAGAACCCCTCGGCCCGCAGCGGCCGAGCTGGTGTTACGGCACGGCGGGGCTGGTGCGCACCCAGCAACTCGCCGCCCTGGCCATGGGCGACGCCAAACGGCTGAACCTGGCCGGCCACGCTCTCACCCAGGCCATCGGGGACCCGGCGCAGCGCACGGCCACCACGGATCTGTCACTCTGCCACGGCTTCGCGGGGATCGCGCATCTGGCCACTCGCGTCATCGTCGACGCCTACCCCGACACCTCCGCCCAGCTCCACACCTTCCTGCCCGTCCTGCTGGACGAGGTCCTGCCGTCCGGCGCCGACCCCAATGACGTGACGACCGCCCTGCTCGGAGGCCAAGGCGGACCCTCCCTGCTGGAGGGCGCTGCCGGGATCGCTCTGGCCGTGCTCGCCCCCGCTACCGGATCAGCCCCGAGTTCCGGATGGGACACCTGCCTGCTCATCGCCACCTCGAAGGACTGACTCGCGCATGCCGACCACGATCTGGCGTCAGTACAACATCGCCTTCCGCGACGCCGACACCGCCGAGCAGGTCGCCGCCCACGCCCTGCTGCCCGTGCTGGCCCTATCCGAGAACATGGGCCTCATCCAGGACTGGTGGTTCGTCCGCAAGACGCCCTGGCGGCTGCGCTGCCGCGACCTCGGCCGCCCTCCCGCCTCGCTCGTCAGCCTGCTGGACACCCTCACCCAAGACGGCCGGATCATCGGCTGGTCGCTGGGCATCTACGAGCCCGAGACGCGGGCGTTCGGCGGCGAAGCCGCCATGGACGTCGCCCACACGCTGTTCCACCACGACAGCCTCCACGTGCTCCGCCGCCTGGCCGAACCCGCCCCACCCGTGCTGGGACAGCGGGAGACCAGTGTGGTGCTGTGCGGCGTGATGCTGCGCGCCGCCATGCTCGACTGGTGCGAGCAGGGCGACGTCTGGGCCCAGGTGGCCCAGCTACGCCCATCGGCGGCCGACATCGTCCCCGCCGACCAGGCCGAGCGCCTGCGCGCCGAGATGCGGCGGCTCATGACCGCCGACACCACACACCTGTGCGACGCCACCCGCGGTGGCCCCCTCACCGGCTACGAGCCGTTGGTGACGGCCTTCGCCGACACCGGGCGCGCCCTGGCCGGCCTGGCGGCCGAAGGGCAGCTCACCCGCGGATTACGAGCCGTGCTCGCCCACCACATCATCTTCCACGCCAACCGCGCCGGCCTTACCCTGCGCGACCAGATCGCGCTGGCCAGGCTGGCGGCAGACACCGTGTTCCTCCGAGACGACGACATCGTGTCACCGCTTCCCACCACCCACCAGATAACTAAGGTGAATCGAATGACCACTATCAGCGACGACCGTTCGGACGCCTCCGGCGACCAGCTCCGCGACGATCTGACCAAGCGGCTCCTCGACCGCCAGGTAATCCGCACCGCTGCCGTCGAGGCCGCGTTCCGGCGTACCCCGCGCCACCTGTTCCTGCCCGGCGTCGACCTCGGTCAGGCGTACGCCAACGACGCCGTCTACACCAAGCAGGATCAGGACGGGGTCAACATCAGCGCCGCCTCCCAGCCGGGGACCGTCGCTATGATGCTTGAACAGCTCGCCGCTCAACCCGGCGACAGGATCATGGAAGCCGGTGCGGGCACCGGCTACAACGCGGCGCTCATGGCTGCCATCGTGGGCGACAGCGGCCATGTCACCACTATCGACGTGGATGACGACCTAGTCGCTGGCGCCCGCGAGCACCTGGCCGCCGCAGGTATCGGCAATGTCGAGGTCGTCCTCGGCGACGGCGCGCTCGGCCACCCCGCGAACGCCCCCTACCAGCGGATCATCGCCACGGTGGGCGCCTATGAGGTCCCGCCCGCCTGGATGGAGCAGCTCACCCCAGGCGGACGCCTGGTCGTGCCGGTGCGGCTGCGCGGCACCAATTCCCGCAGCATCGCTTTCGAGCGCAACGACAACTGTTGGCACAGCATCGACAGCCAGCAGACCGTGTTCATGCCGCTGCGGGGCACCGGCGACGACGCCCGACGCTACATCCACCTCACCCCCGAGCAGGACGTCACCCTGCAAGTCCACCAGGACCAGGTGGTCAACCCGATCGCCCTGGCCGGTGTGCTGGACGGCGAGCGCCACGAGGACTGGACGGGCGTCTTGTTCCCCGGTGAGGTGTCACTGGAATGGCTGGAACTGTGGCTGTGCCTGCGCCTGGACAACGCCCTCATGCGGATGAACACCGCGCCCGAGGCCAAGGACCGCGGCGTGGTCACCCCCATGTTCCCATGGGGCTCCATGGCGACCGTCAGCGACCGCGATCTCGTCTACCTCACCATCCGGCCCGTCGAGCCTGACAACGGCCGCAAGATGTACGAGATCGGCGTCGTCGGGCACGGCCCCTCCGATACCAAGCTCATGGACCAGGTGGCCGAGGAGATCTGCCGGTGGGACAGCGACTATCGCGACCTGACCGCCCGCTTCGAGATCCCCGACCAGCCCGTCCCCGACGACCCGGCAGCCGGCCGGTTCGTCCTCGACCGGGAACACCACCAGATCGTCGTCATCTGGGACTGACAGCATGGACGCCACTGGCCCGCTCGCGCGGCGCTTCCCCCTCGTGGCCCGCCCCCGCCCCGGGTGCCCACCACTCGACAGGCGGGTGAAGACGCTGTGCGCCCTCGCCGAGTCCGCCGCCCGCAACCAGGACCGGACCAGAGCGTCGGCCGTGCTGAACCAAGCCGCGCTGCTGGCCTCCGACGTCGGGCTGCCCGAGCTGGCCCGCCAGTGGTGCCACCGTCATGCCGCCGTGTACCTGCGCGCCCGCCCGCTGGACGCGCAGGCCGCCCGCCATGGTCTCGAACCCCTCGTCAACCTGGCACGGCTGGCCGTCCGCGACGGCGACGGTGATGCCGCTTTCCACCTGCTGACCACCCTGGCCGACGCCGTCTCCGCACGCGTGGACACCACGATTGACGGGACGGTCGTACCGGCGGCATCCCTCACCGCCACCGACGGAGACCACAACAGCGTGTGCACATGGCTGTGGACCGTCCTCCTCTCCGACGGCACCCGCGCGCTGACGAGCGTAGGTCGGTGGCGGGAGGCCCACGAGCACCTGCGCCGCCGGCGCGGCATCGGCCAGCGTCTGCTGGACGGCCGCCAAGTCGCCGTCCTGGCGCACTTTTTCGCCGGCGACCCGGACACCGCGTTGGCGCTGCTCAATGACACCAGCGCCAGCGAACCCTGGGAGGAAGCCGTCGCGGCATGCCTCACCGTGCTCTGCCTCGGCCAGAACGGCGGTGCGATCCACACCGCTCAGGCCCGAGAGCGGTACCTGGCGCTCGCTCCCGATCCCGGCCTGCTGGTCTTTCGCGTACGGCTGGGTCTTACCCTGCTCCACCTCGTCGGCGCCAGCGAGTCCGGGTCTACTGAGTTGGTTGACCATCTGGCGTCGGAGGTCATCCAGGCGTCGGATGGCTACGTCGCACGGGACATCCTCGGTGACGAGGCAGCCGCCGCGCTCATCAGCGGGGGTGCGCGGGCGGCCTTGACGTCCGTAGTTCATGCGTCCGGACTCGGAGTCGGCACCATCCCACCTGTGCTGATGTCCACGCTCCTCTCTGCCCTGGAAAGAAGTGAGGCAGCGATGGAGGCGGTCCTGAATACGCCTACCAGGTCATCTGGATCTGAAACTAGGTCACCGCCGCCGACCCTGGTCTAACCGGCTGCCACTGGGTCTCCCAACACGCAGTTCTAGCGGGTGCGACCGCGAGGTCTAGCGGCTTGGCTAGCAGTGAAACCTCGTCCTGAGCTGGGACCTAGCGTTCTAGCGACCCCGTCCGAACGCCCCGGAAACAGGCCCGGAGGCGTTCGGCGAGGTGACCCGGGTGCTAGGGCTGAGCCTTCTGCTTGCTGAGCGCCTCGGCAACGTCGGTGCGGTTGAAGCCCTTACGGTTGCGGCCCTTGCCAGCGCCGTCGCGGCCCCAGGTGTCGTCGGTACGGACGCCGTACTCCTTCAAGCGGGCGGTCAGTGTGGCGGTCTTGGCGTCGTCCTCCAGGTCCGCCCACTGGCCGTAGGCATCCGGCCGGAAGCCAGCGAGCCGGTCCACGACGATGCTGTTCCAGACCTTCTCCTCCTTGGCCGTGGTCACGGTCAGGATGTCGGCCAGCAGGTCGTAGGAGGCCCGCTGGGGCGGCTCCTGCCCGATCGCCTGACCCGACAGCGTCCCGGCCGCCTGGCGGAGCTGGAGGGCTCGCTCGGCGATCAGCTCCGACGTCGGCCCGTCCAGGTAGGCGGAGCGGACGATGATCGGGTCGTCGGCGATGCCGACCGCCCAGGAGATGCCCTGGTCGTTGCGGGTGAACATGGTGGCCTTGACCCCGGCCTGGTGCATGCCGGTGCCAAGGATCATGTCGTTCTCCTGCCAGCCCATCACCCGCAGGCAGATCCGGATGCCCGCGTTTGCGGAGATGGCCTTGGGCAGGCTGTCCTTGTCCGGGCGCTGGGTGGCCAGGATCAGGATGATGCCCAGGGCGGGACCGCGCTTGATGATGGCGGTGGCGTACTTGGCGGCCTCCTCGCCGTACTCGTCGTCAGCGAACAGCTCCTGACACTCGTCGATCGCGACCACCATCGGGTGCAGGCCGAGGTCGCGCCGCGCGGCCAGCTCGGGCGTGACCTTGAACTCGGGCGCCTGGTGGCGCGGCAGGCCATCGATCACCTCGGCGCGCCGATCGAGTTCGGCGTACACCTCGGCGAGCGAGGCGACGCAGGCGGCCTTCGCCGTGTCGGTGGCGCCCTTGGCGTAGTGGTGGGCCACCTTCTCCAGCGCCGACAGGTCCCCGGTGCCCTTCAGCTCGAACAGCCGCAGCTCGGCCAGCGGGTCCAGCGCGCAGGCCAACAGCAGCACCCGCAGCGCGAAGGTCTTGCCGTAGCGCGGCATCGAGCCGATGAGCACATTGGCGAACATGAGCAGGATCGAGATCGGCCGGCCGCGCTGGTCGTTGCCGTACGGGACCGGCTCGAACAGGCTGACCTGCCCCGACGTGGCCAACGGCCAGGCGGGCTGCCGGGCCTTGCGCATCTCCTGATCGCCCACCCACACGACCAGCCGGCCGGGGTGCTCCTCCGACACCGGTTCGGGCCACACACAGCCCAACGCGCGGCGCAGGCCGGAGGCGAGCTTGTCGCGCTTGTCCAGCACCTCCGCCACGGTCACGCCGAGCGGGAGATCCACCTCGGCCCGCCAGCCCGGACCGTCGCGCATGATCGGGGCGGGGAAGGTGATGCCGCGCCCGTTCTTGCCCAGCGCCTGGTTGATGGCCGAGATGCCGAGCGAGCCGAGCGCGTCCAGCACCTGGTCACTGGTCAGCTTGCGCACCCGGTTGGGGACGACCGCCCGGTCCAGCAGCGGCTGATCGGCGGGCGTCCCGAGAACACCAGCCCCAGCGATGAGCACGCCGAGGATCGCCCACTGTACCCAGGTGGGCGCGGCCACGGCGACGAAGATCCCGGCCAGGACCGCCGTGATCGCGCCGACGAGGAGAGTCCACAGGCGCGCCTTGACCCGGTCGTCGCGCTGCCTCGACAGGGCCAGGTACTCCGCGACCTCCTCCTTGGTGGCCGCCGCCCGCCGGACCGGGCGGCCTTCCAGGTCGAACAGCCACCGCACCAGCGCCACCAGCAGCCGCCAGGCGCCGGCCGGGGAGCGTCCCGCGAGCTTGGCGGCGTACTTCGGGGTACGCAGCGCGTGGTAGGCCAGCACGTAGCCGGTGTGCTCGGCCTGCCACTTCAACACCTGCAAGGCATCGGCCCGCGACCTCAGCCACAGCGGGATCAGCGGCTGCCGCTCCTGGCGGCGCGCGGCCAGCTCGGCGAGCAAGTCCGTCGGCTCGGGCCCGTGCGCCTGATCGACGAGAACCACAGTGCCCTCAAGGACGCCGTCACCCTCCTCCGGAGCCTCCTGGGCGGCCTTGCCCAGCGCGACCTCGGCAGCAAGGCGCACGTCCTCGTCCTGGAAGGCGATCACCATGCCGTCGCTCATCTCCTCCGTGGCAGTCATGCCCGCACCTCCGTCCGCGTCACCAACGAGCCGAGGATCTCGACATGCACGGCCAGCGCCTCTACGACGACCCGCACCCCAGTGACCGCGTGCCCGACCAGACGGCACACCTGGGCCAGAACGAGGAACACGACCACCACGGCGACGCGCGTCATGGTGAAGGCCGTACGGCTCCATCCGGCGCGACGCACCGCCGCCCACATCTGCCCGGCGCTCCGGGCGTCCGCGCCCGCCTCTCGCGTGGCGCACAGCAGGAACACGCACACGCCCGCGACCGGGATCAGGAAGTCCGTCATCACGCCGCCTCCGCCTCGCTCGTGCCGGTCGGCTCCACACCGGTCAGCGACGGCACGGCGGCCTCTGCGCCGGGTGTCTCGGGCTCCTTGACTGCGGCGGCCTGCGCCTGCTCCCGATCCGCCTCCGCGATGATCTCCTCGGCCTCGCGCTGTTCCAGTCCCCACCGGTTCATCAGCGGTCGGCGGCCCAGGCGCTGCTTACCCTCGCCGAGGCTGTCGAGGTAGGCCAGCCGGGCGGCCTCGTACCGGTCGGCGGCCAGCATCGGCACCACGCGCTCCACCTCCACGACGGTCTCGATGGGCTGGCACACGTGCTCCTCCACCTCCTCTGCCGGCGGCTCGGCGGCCGGGCGGCGGGTGTTGCGGACGATCCACATCAGCAGCTCGTACGCACCCGCGAAGGCAAGGGGCGCCAGGGCGCTGACCAGGCGCGATCCGAGTCCGCCTGACCAGCCGTGGGCCACGTTCGCGGCCAGGGTGACCGCGCCTCCCAGGGCGAGGGCGACCCATGCCAGGACTGGCACGCGGATAGTGCGGCGCGAGCAGTAGACCATCACCAGCGACGCCATGACGATCACGCCGTCCGACATCGCCGGGTAGAGGATCGCCATGTCGTGCCGCTCCCCGAGGGCGATGGCCAGGCCGTAGAAGTGGTGGTACGAGACGTAGGCCGCAGCGGCGGCGACCGCCAGCAGGACAGCCACCGCGAAGCCGAGGATGACCCGGTCTCCGAGACGGCCCGCGCCGGTCTCAACGGGCCGCGCAGCGGCCGGCACGGCGTGGCTACGGCGGTGACGGAAAGGGTTAGCGAAGAAGCGCCGGACGCGCTTCGGCTGAACCTCGTCGGCGGGATTCGCTTCCGCGCCGATCGTGGGTGTGGAAGGGTACTGGCTCATGGCCTGGCTCCTGGTTTGGTCAGGTGGCTGGGTCTAGGCCGGGGCCCGGTGTTAGAGTCACCGGCCCCCGGCCACCTAACTGCCGCTGGGTTGGCGGGCCAGCGGGGTCAACTCGTGAGACATGCGTCTGGGCGGTCCCGGACTTCATGGACACGCTTGCCGCGCGGGCGCGTGACCGAGACCTCGTCCGGGCAGCGACGCTGAATGGCCTTGCCGCCCTCGACTTCGTCGCGGGTTGCAGATCCCTCAACCTGCGCCAGGAGGTGCCCGCGCCTGATCCCCCGCGTGATACTCCGGCTGATACCGCCGCCCATGTTCCCGGATGTTCCTGGATGCCCCAGCGAAGATCAGGAAACGGCGTACGGGCAGCTCAAGATGGATGCGGATGCCCGCACATGTCCCCCGATGCCCCCATGATCCTGGGAGTTCAAGTCCCCCCTCGGACACACACCGCACGCACATGTGGGGGTTCCGGTTCGATCCGGGCCTCCACATACTGCTTTTCCGGGTAGTACGTGAGCTTCAGCCCAAGCCGGGTGTAGAGCTCGGCCTTGTCATCCGGGTCCGCCTCTCCGACGAGCCGCACCAGGTCGCCGACCTCCTCGATCATCGATCTGATCTCCTCGACGGTGATCCGCTGCGCGGCCGGAGCCGCCTTCAGCTCCCCCTCCAAGCGGGCGCGTTCGTACTTGGTCTCGTTGATCCACGAGCTGATCTCGACCGGATCGCCTCCGGCATCGAGCGCGGATCGGTACTGACCGAGCTTGCGGTCACACTGAGACAGCCGTTTCCGCAAGTCGATCAGGGCTGCCTCGTTCGGGTCGATCGCCTGCTCGGCCATCGCCGCGATCACGTGTTCCAGCCTGCCCGGCCCGAACGCGGTCGCCAGCCAGCCGTCCACCTCATCCAGGATCTCCGCCTCCCGCAGATAGACGACCTTGGGGTGGGCGAGTTCGTTGGTGATGGCGTACTGGGCGGGGAAACGGCACCGGTAGTAGGCCTGGCGGTTGTTCCAGTTGCCCTGCATCCGCCGCTCGCAGTACCCGCAGAACAGCACGCCTCGGAAGGCGTACGGGCGCTGGGTGGGGCGGGGGCGCTGGCTGTACTGGCCTCTGGCGCGCGTGGCGAGGATGTCCTGGACGCGCTGGTACTCCTCGACCGTGATGATCGCGTCATGAACGGGATGCTCCGACCAGATCCACAGGTCCTTGGCGTTCCACCGCTGCTTCGTCGTCGTCCCCAGCGCGACGTTCTCGACGTCCAGCAGGACCTCGTCCTTGCGCTGCTTGTTCCATACCTGGTGGCCGGTGTAGCGCGGGTTGGTGAGGATGACCCGGATGGCGTACTTCGACCACGCCCGCTGGTCCCGGTGCTTGTTCCGCCCCGGATCGCTGGCCGACGGCGACAAGATGCCCTGCATGGTCAAGTCTTCGGCGATGTCCAGGTAACCCCGGCCTTTGAGGAACTCGTTGAAGATCCACCGCACCACGCGCGAGGTGGCCGGATCGGCCACCAGCCGCCGCAGCCTGCGCCCGTCGGCCGCCTTGCCGGGGTTCGGGTGCGGACCGGCGTCCTGGAGCACGTACCCGTACGGCGGACGTCCACCGAGGAACCTGCCTTCGGTCGCGGTGATGGCCGCCATGGCGGCCCGGACCCGGATCTTGATCCGGTTCCGCTCGCCCTTCGACAGCCCGCCGAAGACGCCCATGATCATGTCGTGGGCCTCGTTGGCCGGATCGATCGGCCCGCCCACCTCAGGCACCCACAGCGGCACGCCGAAGTGCTCGAACAGCGGGAACGTCAGGCTGTACTGGTTGCCGTAGAACGCCCGCTGCGGCTCCCCGATCACCACCGCGTCGAAGCCTCGCCGAGGGTCCTTCAGCTCCTCGATCAGGGCCGCCGCATGCGGCCGGAGCTGCCAGGGGATCGAACGGGACTTGTCGATGTCGAAGAACTCCGCGACGATCTCACCGCCCCTCAGTCCGATCAAAGCCCGTGCCCGATGCAACTGCCAGGCCCGTGACGCCTCCGGGTCCTGATTGTCCTCGGTCGACACCCGGCCATAGAAGCCGAACCTGATCGTCATCTCTGCTGCCCCTCTTTCACGCTCTGCGGCTGCTTGATGCGGACGGCGGCCTTGACCAGGATCCGCAGCAACACCCCGGCAGCGCCGGGGGTGAGCTTCACCTCCTCCCCCGGCACCACCAACCGCACTCCGCCACCTGCGCCGCTCACGACCCGCCCCGGCTCGGAACGAGTCCCCGCGCCCACCGGCGACCGGTTCGGGCCCTACGGGCCCGCCCCACCCCGGCGGTCCTACATGACCGCTCGCCTCGACGATCGATGTCAATCACCGCTGGACACTGCCTCCCGTTCGCCCAGCCGGCGACGGCCGCCCACAGCTTGTGGACAACGAAGTTGGGCATCTCCCGCTCTTGGTCTCGCCAGCGGAGAAGGCGCCCCTCATTCCTGGCCGCCCCGCTTGCGAAGGAGGAGGAGATCCTCATGAGCCGCCGCGCACACCGGCTGGCCTTTCTCCCGGCTTCTCCACGCTTCCAGCATCTGGAAGAACGACGCCCGGTTCACCAGCCCGCCATCACGCAGCCCGCACAGCAACGCCACCAGGCGGTGGGTGGGCACCAGGCCGGCCGCCTCCGCAGTCTCGATCACCTGACCGGGAAGGTCAACAAGCCGCCCGCCGACCCGGATCGGCCGAACCGTGACCGCGACCACCCCGCCCGGCCGCAGCAGTTGCCCGCACCCGGCCAGGATCTGCCCGAAGCCCTCCATCAACTGCGGCAACCGCTGATGGGCCAGATTGCCCTTGTCGGTGGAGTAGCGGTGGTTCAACTTCTTCACCGGCCCACCACCCTCCCGGCTACCGCAGCGGACATGACCGTGCGTCCGCACCCCATATGGCGGAGAGGTCAGCACCAGAGCGGCCATCCCCCGCAGGTCCGCGAACACCGTCGCGATGCTCCGCGCGTCCCCACAAGCCACCCGCGCATACCCGGTGGCCCCTTGGGAACGAGCATGCTGGACGTTCGCGGCGGTGAGGCCGGCGAAGTCCGCCTCGTACTCCATCCCCGCCGCATGCCGCCCCAGATGCACCGCCTCCACCAGCGTGGTCCCGATCCCGCACATCGGATCCACCACCAAATCCCCCGGCTCGCTCAACGCCGAGACAACCTGGGAAGCGATCGACGGGAGCATCTTGCCCGGATGCCGCATCGACTCCGCCACATACCGGCCCCGCCTCTGCACCCGCGACTGCACCTGGCCCGTGGCCAGCACCGACGGCAGAAGGTTCTCGTTCATCTCTCCACCTCAGCCGGTACGGGTGAACAGGCAGACGTCCGCGTGCACGGACACGACCGGTGGCAGCTCCGCAGACTGAGCACGACGCAGTTGCGCCAGCTCCGCCGGGCCCGGCTGAACCACGAGGGCGTCTCCCTCGACCGGGACCCGCACCGCGATGACATGCTGCACGTAAGCGAGCCCGGCGCCTGCCGCCCGCCGGATGAGGCCCGGCGCCAAGTCCACCAACCTGCCCCGCTCGTGCCGGGCCGTCGTGATCACGGCCAAGTGGCCGCCCGGTGCGAGGACGTGCCGCGCGTCATCCAGGAACCGGTCGAGCTGCGGAGCCCCGAGCGTCGGCTGCTCCACCCTGCACGAAGGACACGGCATCAGTTCCGCAGTGGCGGGTCGCCCGCCTTCCGGGTACGGCGCCAGCGCCGCGATCAGCAGCTCGACCCGCCCTTCGAAACCGAGCAGCGCCTCCCGAAGCTGATGCGGCCCGTGCGGGCGCAGCCTCACCGCCGCCCGCTGCTCCGCCGTGAGCTGCTGCCGCAGACGGCCGACGAGGTGCTGCGCGACCGGAAGGCGCGGAACGCATCCGACTCCCAGCCGTCCCATCTCCGCCGCGGCGACCAGCACCGTCTCACTTTCGGCGAAGACGTCCGCGACAACCCCACCCGGACTGGTGCAGGCATCGATCAGATGCCGCGCCAGCTCCCGCCCAACGGCCTGGCGATGCCGCCCACATAGGTCCTGGTCAGCACGCGGACTGTCCTTGGCGCTGGATTCTTCGGAAGTTGTGTCGGAACACAGCCAGACCGAGAGCGGCACCAACCGCCTCTCGGCGGTTCGCGTGTTCTCCGGCCGTGATCGTTCGTTCTTGCTCATCTACGGTGACCCGCGACGGTCACCCGTTCCCATGTACTGAAACACCGGAAGATCAGCGCTGGTTGGAACCGTCCTTGCCCCTCAACGCCCTGCTCCAGGTGAAATCCCCTCGTCCTGCGTGTCCAACTGGATTGGCCCTGGGGGAGGTCCTGACCCAATCAGAATCTGTCAAATCGTCAACTTGCTGACGCATGTCGTTCCAGACGCTGGAATCAGCATGGCGACACTGTGTGATAGTGCGATCACTTAGAGCGGTATTTGACGCTACCAAGTCCGTGCGGCCCGTGACACCACCACATGCTGCCCCTTGCGCCGCCGGTCCCGCTGATCCTGCCCGCGCGATCAAGAGGAAGAGGGTGATGCATCATGACCGACAACGCCCGTGAAAAGCCGGAACCGGAAGAGGTGAATGCCTATACGACGGATGACCAGGGAAGAGTAATCGTGATTCTCCGCCCCGAGGACTGCTCGCTCCCTGACCTGCTCAGGCATATCGAGGCCGGAAGGATTGTGCGTGTCGTTTCCACAAGTCAGCCCGGCGAGCAACCCTGACAAGAGCCTGGCGATGAAGTAGCGGTTCGCACTGCAACGGACTGCGCCCCGATCTCACTCACCGTCGTCGCGAGTCCACGCGGCACCTTGGCAAGAACTTTGACCGACCGATCGAAGAAGCGCCTTCTCGCAGGTCGGCATCGGATTGGCGGACTTGAGGCATCCCTTGAGCGCGCCCTCGATGCCTGTCTATTGGCCCTGGTCAGAACCCCGATGGGAGCTCATACGGCACGTTCATGGTTCCCGCGCTTCTTCTCTTGCTGCTCCGAGTTCTCCCCAGCCCGTGGTGGAGACCTGGATCGACCAATCCAGGCGCCACCCATGGGGGACACGATGGGCCTCGACCTACCGGACAGCACCACCTCGAAGAACTTCACCGAGAACGCCCTGAGCGCAGCCGACAGGGCATTCCGACTCCTGGTCGTCGGCCCAAGCCCGCTCTCGGTGGACGGCCGCTTCATCGGGCATGGAGTGCCCCAGCGTGCGATCGCTCTCGACGAGCTGAAGGAGATGTTGCTCGCGCCGCAGGCCGGTGACGAGCTGAAGGACGACGTCTGGGCGCATCTGATACGGCGCTCGCGCTGCGACGGTCCAGCGTGGGTGATCGCGTGCGTGGGGATGGCGATGCCGGGGCTGAAGAATCTGGCCGCGCGGACCAGCCAGGGCTGCCCAGCGCACGTGGTCGACGACATCGTCTCGGAGATGGTGACGAACTTCGTCGAACAGCTCCGCCGAATCGATCTCGACCGGCCGAACATCCTCCCTCGGCTGCTGATGTGGGCGAGGAAGGGTGCGCTTCGGGTTCGGGCGCGTGAGCTCGCCTCCATCGAGGTCTGCGCCGAGACGCCGGAGCAGGTGTCTGTGGCCGCGGAGCCGTTCATGGTGCTCGCCGAGGCCGTCCGGTGTCGGATCATCAGCCCAGACGAGGCGAAGCTGATCAATGCGACGCGCTTGGAGGGGCAGCCGTTGCGGGCGTACGCGGCCCGCCTGGGGCTGCCGGCGGATCGGCTGTACAAGCGGCGGCGGGCGGCCGAGGCACGGTTGGCGCGGGCGATCGAGGAGGGTCAAGTCTCGGTCAGCTGTGACGGACTCGGCTCCAATCTCGCTGGCTGAGCCGGTGGTTCATTCATGTCAGCCGTGATCGCGGCTCGGGGTGAGTTTCGGGGGACGGTCGCCCGTTCCCATCGAGCCCAGCGTCCCTCGTCCTTTGAAGGAGGACACCCTTCCCGGATCGCTCTGGGCCTGTGATCACGGCTGGCGGCCCATTCACGACTTCTCAAGTTGGAGGCCATGTCATGAAGTCGTTGCGGCCTTGTCCGCTGTTCGTTGTCCGAGTCCCGGCGGGGACGAGCTGGATCCGGCGCGGTGTCGCGTCGCTGATGTGGACGGGCGGGTGCGTGGTGGCCGCGCTGACCGTGCCGGGGATCGCCGAGGCGATGACCAACATGGCCTCGACCTCGCTCGACCAGGTCATCATCAACCTGCGCAACGTGGTGATCGGGCTCCTCGTCGGGCTGGCCACGCTGTTCTTCACTATCGGCGGAGTCCGCTACATCCTGGCCGGTGGAGACCCGGGAGAGGTCGAGGCGGCAAAGAAGACGCTGCGGTACGGGGCGCTCGGGTACGGGGTGGCGATGCTCGCGCCGGTCTTGGTGAAGATCCTGCAGCGGATCGTGGGGGCCTGACGTGTCCGGCGCCATCCGACGAGCGCTCAGGTTGTTCGTCCTGCTGGTCGGTGCGGGGCTCGCCTCAGCACTCGTCGGTGGGCCCGCACTCGCCGTCACTCCGACGCCGGTGCCGTCCACGACACCGTCCCTTGCTCCCAGCCCGACACCGCCGTCCGCCGAATTGACGGAACAGGCCGATTGCGGGTTCATCGATGTGGCCTGCGAAGCTCGCCAGGCAGTGGACGCATGGTTCACGCATCTGGTGGAGTCGGCGGCCAAGCCGGTGTTCGAGATGCTCGGGTCCACCGTGCTGGCGACGCCGGAGCTGAGCTCTCCCGAAATGGCTCGGGCCAAGCAGTTGTGGGAGCTGTCGCGCACGATCGCGAACACCTGTTTCGTGCTTCTGGTGACGGCCGCGGGTGTGATGCTCATGGTCGGGCAGGCGCTGCCCGGAGAAGCCTCGGCGCGACAGTTGCTGCCACGGCTGGTGTGGGCGTTCTTGGCCGCGAACCTGAGCCTGATCGCCATCGAGCACGCGATCGTCTTGGCGAACGGGCTGAGCCAGGCCTTCCTGTCGGAGGGGGCCAGTCGGATCGATCCTGCCTCGGTGTTCGATGCGATCAAGAAGGCCGTCCTGGCGGGCATCGCTACCAGGGGTGTGTTCTTCGCGATCGTGGCGCTGGTCGTGGTCGTCCTGGCCGTCGGCGTGATGTTCACCTACGTCGTTCGGCTCGCGCTCACCATGGTCGTGATCGCGGCAGCGCCTCTCGCGTTGATCTTTCACGCCCTGCCGATGACGGACGGGCTCGCCCGGCTGTGGTGGCGGGCGATCACGGGGCTGTTGGCGATCCAGATGTGCCAGTCCCTGGTGCTCGTGACCGCATTGCAGCTGTTGTTCTCTCCCAGCCCGGGTGACGATGACTCATTCTGGGTGCCGACGTCGGCAGACATGACGGACCTGCTCATGGCCATATGCCTGCTGTTCGTACTTCTCAAGATTCCCGGCTGGGTGGCGCGAACGATCTGGCAGGCGAACAAGCCTCAGATGCTTTCACAGCTGGTGAAGTCCCTGGTCGTCTATCGCGGGCTGAGCATGCTGCTCGGGAGAGGACTCGGTACCGCCCGCGCGGCGCGGCGGCCGAAGCCGCCCACCCCGCCCAGTGGCGGCGGGGGTGGCGGGCCGAGCGGTCCGCCCGGCGGTCCTCCGGGTGGCGGTCCCGGTGGTGGTCCTGGCGCTCGCGGTCCGAGCGCGGGTGGGCCGTGTGCGAGGACGCCGCGCCATCCCCGTCGTCCGTCCGGGACGGCCCCCGGGGGCTGTGCGGGCAACGGGAACGCCCGCGTGGGACGCGTTCGCCATGACCGCGCAACGCGGCCTGACGGGACGACTGATGGGACCGCTGGCGGGTCTGGTCCCCTGGGCTATGCCTGCCCGCAGCCGGGCCGTCATGACCGGTCGTCCGCCCGTAGCCACCGGCAGCCGGACGTTCCGCCGCATCCATCCAGATCGGGTCGTACGCGGCGCAGTCCGTCGCAGGTCACGGTGCGGCTCGAAGCACCTCGTTCTCATCGAAAGGCGGCGCGTCGTGCGTCAGACAAGTAGTGAGCGGCTCGTCGCGAGGATCCCGGCCGATGTGGAAGCGCCGGACAAGATCATTGCGAGTCTGAGCATCCGGCAGGTCGCGATTCTGGCGGGGACGGCCGTGCTGGCTGCCTGGGTGTATCTCATGGCCGGTGACCGGCTGCCTGTTCCCGTGCTCGCGGCGATCGTCTTGCCGGTGATCGCCTGCGGCTGCGCGCTGGCGCTCGGCAGACGAGACGGACTGGGCCTCGATCGGCTCGCCGTTCATGCGCTCGCCCATCTGCGGCGTGACCGCAAGCTCGTCACCGCTGAGGAAGGAGTACCCGAGCCGCCGGCCTGGTGCCGAGTACGGGGACGCCTGCCCGGAGCGTTGCGGCTCCCCGTTCGGGCGATCCGCGAGGACGGGGTCATGGAGTTGGCCGAAGGCGGAACGGCCGCGGTCGTCCAAGCCGGAACTGTGGCCTTCGGCCTGCGGACCAGTGATGAGCAGGCGGCACTCGTAGGTGTGTTCGCCGGTTGGCTGAACTCGCTGGACGCACCTGTGCAGATTCTTCTTCAGGCTCGGCCGGTCGACCTGTCCGACCTCGCTGACACGATCAGCCGAGCCGCCGGGCAGTTGGCCGATCCAGCGTTGGAGCAGGCGGCCCACCGGCACGCCGAGTTCCTCACCGAGCTCAGCGGCACGCGGGACCTGCTGACCCGCGATGTCCTCATCGTCGTCCGTCACCACGACGCCGAGCAGCCGTCCATGTGGAGGCGCGGGTCCCGGAGAGCGGCGCGTCGGGACAGTTCGGCAGCGATCGTGGCTCGCCGGGCTGAGGAGGCGGCCCGCTCGCTGCTCGCTCTAGGCGTGCACGCCTCCGTCATGGGCGCCGAGGACGCTCGCGATCTGCTGATGCGATCACTGTCGCCGCGTCGCTTGGAACCGATCGGGACTGCCCGCCCCGATGAGCTGATCACGCTTGGAGACGACGTCCGATGAAGTTCACTCGACTCGCCGGCGACCCCGCGGAGCTGATCGAGACCGCCACTGCCTTGCCCGGCCCGTCTTCGTTGAAGATCAACGCGCGCACGGTCGAGTTCCCTGACGGGGTGTGCGCGTCGTTCGCGATCGCCGGATACCCCCGCGAGGTCGGTGCGGGCTGGCTCGAACCGCTGACCGGCTATCCCGGACACCTCGATGTGTCTCTGCACATCGAGCCCATACCTCCGCTGATCGCCGCGCAGCGGCTGCGCCGCCAGCTCGCCCGTCTGGAGTCCGCCTCCGTGAGCAGCCGGATGCCGGACTTCGCGACCGAGGCGGCTGCCGATGACGCCGCGGCGCTGGCCGCCTCCCTCGCGCGAGGGCACGGCCGTCTTTTCCGCGTCGGCCTCTACCTCACCGTCCATGCTGCGGATTCGGCGGAACTGGACGCAGAAGTTCAGCACGTCAGAGCCCTGGCGGCTTCCCTTCTGCTTGATGCGCACCCGACGACCTTCCGTGCCATGCAGGGCTGGACGACCACGCTCCCGCTCGGTACCGACGCGCTGAAGACCCGCCGAACCTTCGACACCTCGGCACTCGCGGCGGCCTTCCCGTTCGCCTCGCCGGATCTGCGGCCCAGGCTCAGTGAGACGCCGGTGCTGTTCGGGCTGAACGTCTACTCCTCCGGCGTCGTGCTGTGGGACCGGTTCGCCCACGACAACTACAACTCCGTGACAATCGCCCGCTCGGGCGCAGGCAAGTCGTACTTCACCAAGCTCGAAGTGCTGCGGCTGCTGTTCTACCAGGTCGAGGTGTGCATCGTCGATCCCGAAGACGAATACCGGCGCCTGTCGGACGCCGTCGGAGGAACCGTTCTCGGCCTTGGCATGCCCAGCGTCTGCTTCAACCCCTTCGACCTGCCTGACGCGGCTGAAGAGGACGCGCTCAACCGGCGCGCGATGTTCCTCCAAACTCTCGTCGCGACCATGCTCGGCGAACCGCTCACATCGGCGGCGAAGGCCGTGCTGGACAAGGCGGTCATCGCCACCTACGCGGCCCACGGCATCACCTCCGACCAGCGCACGTGGAAGCGTCCCGCACCGCTGCTCGCCGACTTGGCGACGATGCTGGAAGCCACCGACTCGCCTGAAGCGTCCCAACTGGCCGCGCTGCTCACCCCGTACGTGTCCGGTTCCTATCGCAGCCTGTTCTCCGGGCCGACCACGACCCGCCCCGACGGTCACCTGATCGTGTTCTCGCTGCGGGATCTGCCCGAGGAGATCCGGCCGATCGGCATGCTCCTGGCGCTCGACGCGATCTGGCGGCGCGTGTCCAACCCTGCTGACCGGCGCCGCCGCCTGGTCGTGGTCGACGAGGCATGGACGCTCATGCGCGAGAACGAGGGCGCGCGGTTCCTCTACCGGCTCGCCAAGTCCGCCCGAAAGCACTGGGCCGGCCTCGCTGTAGTCACCCAGGACGCTGCCGATCTGCTCGGCTCCGACCTCGGCAAGGCCGTCGTCGCCAACGCCAGTACGCAGATTCTGCTGCGGCAAGCCCCGCAGGCGATCGATGAGATCGCCGAAGCCTTCGATCTCACCGAAGGTGAGCGGCTTTTCCTACTCTCGGCCGGCCAGGGCGAGGGCCTGGTCTGCGGTGGCATCGGAGATCGGGCTGCGTTCTCAGCCGTTGCCAGCGCGTCCGAGCACACCCTCGCGACCACGGACCCGGCCGAGTAGCCATGTCTCCGACTCTTCCCGATCCGGTTCTCTGCGCATACGTGATCGGTGCCTTCTTCGTGCTCGTCGCAGTCCGGGCCGTGCTGTGGCGGTGGCGCAATGCACGTTTCGCACGCAACGCTCGGCTGGTCGAGATCGCCATCCCACCGCAGGTCGAATCCGGCAGCGCGGCTGCCTGGTGGTCCCAGGTGATGGGGTTGACCGCACCGCGCTGGAAGCGTTGTCTGCTCGGGCAGCCCCACCTGGCCTGGGAGTACGTGGCCGACGCCTCCGGCGTGCGGGTTCAGCTGTGGGTGCCGGGCCTCGTCCCGCCTGGGCTGGTGGAGAAGGCGATCCGGTCAGCATGGCCCGGCGCGGCTGTGACTACCCGCCCGGCGGAACCACCCGCCCGGCGCGGCGCCACGACTTCCCGAGGTCGGATGGTCCTGGCCCGGGCTGACCATTACCCACTCGCGACGACGCACGGCAACGACCCGCTGCGTGCCCTCCTCGGCGCGCTGTCGGGATTGCGCCCAGGCGAGCGCGCCGCTGTCCAGGTGCTGGTCCGCCCGGTGACCGGACGGCGGCTGTCAGCGGCGTACCGCGCTGCTTCCGTCTTGCGGAACGGCACGTCCGGCAGCGTCAGGTCCGAGCTGTTCGACCTGATCACGCCTGGCAGCCTGAGCCGTGCCCGGCCGAGCGAACTGGCCCGGATGTTCCCTGAACGCGCCGAGGAGATCCGAGCCATCCTCGCCAAGGCGAGCCAGTCCCGCTTCGCCGTTCAAATCTCCTACGCCGTCACGAGTGACCGTCCCGACGCCCGAGGCCGCCTGCGTGGACGCGCTCACGAGATCGCGGCCACGTTCGCGCTCTACGCCTCCGGCCACCAGTACCTGCGCCGCCTTCGTGGCCTCGATCTGCCCGGCCGCATGGCCAACCGCCGGATGAACATCGGCTACCTCCTGTCCGTCAGCGAGCTCGCCGCGATCGCCCACCTGCCCTACGACCAGGCCGCCCCCGGCATCGCCCGCGCTGGAGCCCGGCCCGTCCCGCCCGCGCCCGACGTCCCCACACACGGCCAGGACGTCCGCGTTCTGGGTGATGCCGAAACCGGGCACCCGCGCCCGGTGGGCGTCACCGTGGCCGCCTCCCGCCAGCACTTGCACGTCCTCGGTCAGACCGGTGTCGGCAAGTCCACTTTCCTGGCCAACCTCATCCTGTCCGACGCCCGTGCCAGCCGAGGTGCGCTCGTCATCGACCCCAAGGGCGACCTCATCGACGACGTCCTCGACCGCCTTCCAGAGCGCGCCATCGAGCGGACGGTCCTGTTCGACCCGGCCGAGCCAGGCAATCCGCCCTGCTTCAACATCCTCGCCGGACCAGACCCGGCGTTCGCCGTCGACTCGATCGTCACGATCTTCCATCGCTGTTTCGCCTCGTCCTGGGGGCCACGCCTTGACGACCTCATGCGTTCGGCCTGCCTCACCCTCGTCCGCACTCAGCACCACCGGGCGACTCTCGCCGACGTCCCCAAGCTCCTCACCGACACACCCTTCCGCGCCCGGATCGTCGGCCAGCTCAACGACGAGCTCCTTCGAGGTTTCTGGTCCGCGTACGACGAGCTGTCCCCCGCGGCCCGCGCCTCGGTGATCAGCCCCGTTATGAACAAGCTTCGCGCCGTCTTGCTGCGGCCGTTCGTCCGCGACGCACTCTCAGGCGGACCTTCCACTTTCGACCTGGCCCGCACCTTGGATACCGGCGGCCTGGTCCTGGCCCGCCTCCCCAAGGGCGTTCTCGGTGAAGATGCCGCTCGCCTCTTCGGCTCCCTTCTCCTCGCCCACACCTGGCAGGCCATCACCCCGCGCGTTCGCCTGGCCGAGGACGAACGGCGAGACGCGGCCGCCTACATCGACGAGGCCCACAACTTCCTCAACATGCCCATCTCGGTCAGCGACCTCCTGGCCGAGGCCCGCGCCTACCGCTTCTCGCTCACACTCGCCCACCAGCACCTGTCCCAGCTCCCCAGGGACCTGCGCGAAGCCGTCTCCGCCGACGCCCGCAACAAGATCTACTTCACCTCCTCTCCCGAGGACGCCCACGACCTCGCCCGCCATGTCGGCCCCGTTCTCAACGCGCACGACCTGTCCCACCTGGGCGCGTACCAAGCCGTCGGCCGGATCATCACCGGCCAAGGCGGGCCATCCTCGGCGTTCACTCTCCGCACCCGCCCTCTCCCCGATCCCATCCCCGGCCGTCAGGAAGCCGTTCGCGCGGCCTCACGTGCTGCATACGCCCGCCCCGAGGTCCGAACCACGAGCAAGCCCAAACTCCGCATCCCGACCGACCCGCGCCGCACCAGCGAGGAGAGCATCTGATGACCCGTCCGAACACGCACCGCCGCCTGCTTCCCTCCCGGCACCAGCGCCTCCGCGTCACCCCGGCCCTCATCGCGGATCTCGCCGAACGCCTCACCCCGCGAGACGCCGAGATCCTCGACGCCGTCTGGGAACACCGCGTCCTCACCACCGACCAGCTCACCGCGATCTTCTTCCCCAGCGTTCACCGCGCTCGCCATCGCCTCCTGGATCTGTACGAACTGCGGGCCCTCGACCGCTTCCGGCCGTGGGCCCCAACCGGAAGCCGCCCGTGGCACTGGATCCTCGGCGCCACCGGCGCGCACCATCTCGCGGCCCAGCGCGGCATCGCCCCTTCTGAACTTCGCTATCGGCCCGATTCCGCCGGCGCGATCGCCTTCTCGTCCCGCCTGAATCATCAGATAGGCGTCAACGAGTTCTTCGCCCAGCTTCACGCGACGGCTCGCCGCGTGGCCAACGGGGCTGCGGTCGCGGAATGGTGGCCTGAACGCCGCTGTGCCGCCCTCTGGGGGGATCTGGCCCGGCCCGATGCCTTCGGCCGCTGGACCGAGCCCGCCCCGACCGGTCAGCCGGACTCGATCGACTTCTTCCTGGAACACGACACCGGCACCGAACCGCTCTCCCGCGTTCTGGCCAAACTCGACGGCTACACCGCTCTCGCCGAAGCCACGGGCATCGTGACGCCCGTCCTGTTCTGGCTTCCGAACGCCACGCGTGAAGCCAACCTCCGCAAGCTCCTGGCGGTTCCCGCGATCCCCGTCGCCACCGCCGTACACACGCCCACGACGGCCGCCGATGGCCCCGCTGGGCCCGTGTGGCTGCCTGCTGGATCAACCGGCCCCCGCCGCCGTATGACCGGCCTACGTGACGCCATCATTTCCACCGGCGCAAGCGGTGGCCTCGCCTGATGCCCGTGGTCGCCGCAACGGCGTCCGGGGCGCTCATGCTGGTCGCCGTGATCATCTGCGTCATGGCGGCCGTGCTACCGGGGCACGGTGCCCCCGCCCCGGCCAACGCCTGCGGTACTGCTTGCGCGCCGCTCTTGGTCAACGGGACGGGCGGCTCGGCCGCGATCACGGCGGCACTCCGCTGGCTCGGCACCCCCTACTCCTACGGGGGCGGCGGGATCGACGGTCCCACCCGTGGGATCGGCCAAGGCGCGAACACGGTCGGTTTCGATTGTTCCGGCCTCACCCGTTACGCCTGGCACCGGGCCGGAATCGCCATCCCGCGCACGTCAGGTGAGCAATGGCAGGCCCTCACCCACGTCCCGCCCGATCGCCGAGCTCCCGGCGACCTTGTGTTCTTCCAGGGTGCGGACGGAAGCGCGAACTATCCCGGACACGTCGGCCTCGTCCTCGACACCGAGCGCATGATCGAGGCACCCCGAACGGGCCTGCGGGTCCGCGTGAGCCGATACACCACGCGTCGGGGCATCATCGGGTACGCCCGTCCGGGCCGCTCCTGACGAGCGCACCCGCCGTGGCAGACGTGCGGGGGCGGGTCGGCCAGCGCCGACCCGCCCCCGAGTGCTGTGTGTCAGATGCCGCCGCCGCGAAGGCGGCAGGTGCGTTCATCGCCCGGGTCCAAGAGGATCGCGGGCAGTTGTTTCACGCCCAAGTCGAGGGCGCGGTGTATGCGGTGCCAGCCGTCGATCACTAGGCGGTTCCCAGGAGGCGCTGCGCACGGCAGCGGGACGATCAGAAGTGGCCGGGTCAGGTCGACGGTCATGGCGTGATCAGGATCGATTCGGATGAGGTCCTTGACGCCGGTCAACGTCCGGATAGCAGCCGGGCGTACTGGGTGGCGTCGGGCCAGGCGAGTGGCCAGGTCTACATCCCATGCCCACCCCAGAAGGGCGAACATCTCATCGGGCATTGTTTCTCCTCTACATGGCGGGGCCCCGGCCGGGCGGCCCAGGCCCGGTTGGGTGGGGAGGTCAGGCGTCCTGCGGGGCGGCGCGGAAGCGGTTGGGACGTTCCCCGACGAGTTCGGCCTCGCCGTTACGCGTGAGGGTGTCCAGGGCGTTGGCGACAGCTCCGGAGGAACGGCCGAGTACCTTGGCGATCTCGTTGGCGGTGAAGGCGAGGTCGGGGTGCTTCGCCAGGTGGGCTAGGACATCCGGGCGCAGAGGGCGGGGCGCGTTGCGGTCGCCACGTGATGAGCCTCCGAGGGCGACGGTCTTGGGCGGGGCGACGCGGGCGGCTTTGCGTACACCCGAGGTGCCGGTGTAGATGGCCTCCAGGCCCGTGGTGAAGGCCGCTTCGTCGTCGGCCAGCAGGGCGGCGTACGTGGTGGTGACGGCACCGAGGAGATCGGTCAGGGCCTGGCGCGTGTCCTCGATCATGCGGGCCTTGGACAGAGCCATGGCGGCCTGCTGGCGGCGGGCTTCCTCCTCTGCCTGGGCACGGGCCAGTTCCGCCTCGGCCGCCGTGCGGCGGTCGGTCTCCTCTGCCAGGATGCGCATCGCGTCCTGGAGCGAAATCGCGGATCTCGGGGCGGGGACGTCGAGGCTCTCGGCGGTCACGTCGAGTGCGGTGGACGCCTCGGGCGTCGGGTCCGACGTGGCAGGGACGTCGTTGTCCTGATCCCCGGCGTCTGAGGTGACCGGGGCCCACGTGTCAGCGAGGGCGCGACCCTGGTCAGTACGTCCACCGGGGGTGCGAACCGCGCGGCCTGCCTCGGCGAACACCGCGAGGGACTTGACAGCGGTCGGCCGGGAGACACCTGCCGCCTCGGCGATCGTCGCGGTGGACGTGCCAGGCGTGGCGTTCAGTGCCTCCCATACCTTGGCGGCCGTCCCTTCGGGGTTGAATTCGACCAGAGTGGCGTTGGTCTCGCCAACCGTATTCGTCGTCATTTCCGTTCTCCTTGACTGAGATACACAGCCCCGGATTTCGGGGGCTGAATTGTTCGCTCATTACGACTATTTCTCGATCCCATTCACGAAGCAAGCCGACCCGGTGATGCGCACCAAAAATAACGGCTTCCTACTCGTCAAGCGAGGTAATGAATCGGCGGCGCTGCCGGGCTCTGAATGTTCGCCATTTTGACCAGGCGCAGAGTAGGCCAAGCAGATAATGCCAATAATGGGCCGCTGCTGACAGAAAGAAAAATGGAGCGCGTAGAGCAGAGCCAACAGAACTGGCTGGGTTCGCTCTTGCCAGACTCTCGACCTGTAAGGCGAGTCGGGCGGGCCGCCGGTAGCCCTGTCGGCGGGCGCTACCCGCAGAGGCCCGCCTGTACAGGGGTGCTCATCAAGGCGGCGGGCCGATCGGTAGAGCGATCGGCGCACCGACCAGCAGGATGAACGAGCGTACGCAAAGTTCGCGCAACGAAGGCTTTTCGCGTGGGAAGCGGGCCTCCTCGCGGCGGGACGACCCCGTACTCTGTGGGGGTGGGACCAACCGGATAGCAGCCGGTTGGTCCCTTCTCATGGGCGTCCACTCTCGGTCTCAGAGAACGAGCTGCGTCACATATCGCAGGAAGGGTTCATTCGCCCATGGTCCTGTAGGTCATAATAAATCCCAGTCGATCATGCGACCTCCTTTATCGCGCGAATATTTGTCGCACGCTCACGCGTGCTGCGCCATATCAGGGCTCACCTCATCGGCTCTCGTCAAGTCGCCAGCAGCGATGACGTGACCGGCCGTCTTCTCATTCGGCACCGGTGATTCCACAGTAGAGCCGCTCTGTTTGCGGAGAAGGTTTTCTACCTCGGGCGCGAAGCTGTTCGGTCAGTTCGTCGTAGCAATAATGGACCGCCTGAGGTCTGCCGAGACGGGCGTAAACCTCCATCCGCCTGCGGAACAGATGCTCGGCGACGCCATCGAGATCCGTGGCGCGTTCGAGGTAGTCGATCTCGTGCTCGGGCTGCTCCTCCAGGTCGGCGAGCTGGGCAAGGGCCTGGACAATGCTGCGGTTCAGGACGTCAGCCGTCCGCCGCGCCCAGGAATGCGGAACGTCAGGGAGGTAAGGGCCGGTGTAGAGATCGGTGGCGGCGATCAACGCGGCGACCTTCTCCGGGCCTGCCGCCCGGGCCGCTGCGGCGAGGAGGTCACGGATCTGCCAGACATCGCAGTGGTACAGGTCTGGATTGATCCGGTATCCGGTGCCCCCAACGAACTGGATGACGATACGTCCGTAGTTGCCGGGCATTCCGAGTGCCTCGCACATCTTCGAGCGGGTCGCCTTGAGGAGGCCGGCGAACCGGTCGCTCGGACAGTCGGCTTCGGGCCAGAGCTTGTCGCAGGCGGCCGTCTTGCTCAGCAGTGCAGACCGGTGCTCTGCGAGCAGTCCAAGGAGAGCCCACGTGTCCGTTCCCCATCCGCCCATCGAGCGGTTGGGCCCCTCGATGGCACGTTGGCCGACGAGACGGATCATGCCGCGCCGGTCGTCTCTGGACACACCGAGGACGGCTTTCGGCAGCGCGCTCACCGTTGCCGATTGTGCTGACGCGGATTCCCAGTCCGCCTCAGGCTGCTCCAAGGGCATCGCGGGGACGGGAACCACTTGAGCGGCGTCCGAGGCGAGCGGCAGGTGGGCGTCGGTGGCCGATCGGTGACGCCAGTTCGCTGAGCCGAGCCGCATCAGTCGCCCGATCAGGCCGAGTGGTGTCGAGGATGGACCGGACGGCGTTCTCGCCGCCCCTCTGATGAACTGCCGCCGCATGCTGCCTCCCTTGTCGCTCTTGGCTGTGCGAACTGATCAGATCGCGCGCGGCACCGCATCGGGGCCCCTGAAACACCTCACTGCGGCTACTGACCAAGGGCACGGCGTCCAGGAACACGAAAACCCCGTGGGCGCCGGGGCTGCGAGGCCGCGAGATCGGGTGGTGAAAACCCACCATCGCGTGGAACCACTCACCGCTCGACACGGGCCCAGAAGAGTCATCACTACTAGTGCGCAAGCCGCTACTCTCTGTCTGGAGGTGACGTTGGACGGACAAGATCAGATCAACGCGCAGCGCCTGCTGACAGGCGTTGTTCCGGATGAGATCTTCGCGTCGTACTCGAAGCTGCTCGCACAGGACGGCTGCCCCGAGGACGACGCCGCATCTCTCCTCGGAGGCGATGATCAGGTAGCAGAGCTGACCGCCCGCGGGATGGCGCACCTCCGGCCGGACGGCCCGCTGATGCCGCCACGTCTTGTAGCCGCTCCTCCGGAACTCGCGCTGCAGGGCATCTTGGCGGATCTCTCACGGCGTCTCGTCGGCGACCAGGAACGACTGCTGGCCGGACACAAACGGTTGAGCGAGTACCACCAGACGCCGGCTGCCGGCTCATCAAGCTCCGGGGCGGACCGATTCGTACAGATCGTAACCGATCGGGATGAGATCAGCCGCCTGTCCTACGCCCTCATCAACGCCGCGCGGCATGACTGGCTCACCCTGGACAACTACGTCCTGGAGGCTCCAGTTGAGGACTCCACCGGGTACGCGCCGTTGCCCGTATTCGAGGGACAGGTGCGGTGCCGCGCGATCTATGAGACCCGCTGCGCGGAGCATCCGATCGGCGCGAAGACGATCGAGGCGGCGGTGGCTGCAGGGGAACAGGCGCGGCTACTGCCACGCATCGGCATGAAGATGAAGCTCGCGGACGAGGCAGTCGCACTCCTTCCACTGACGCCCACAGGGATGGGCGGGGCCTTGCTCGTACGCTCGCCGGTCATCGTCGGTGCCCTGCGGGAATACTTCGAGCTGCTCTGGGAAAAGGCGATCCCATTCGGGAGCACGAAGTCCGCGGCACCGCTCACGCCAGCGCAGGCGCAGGTGCTGCAACTGCTCACCCAAGGGTTGTCCGACGAGGCGATCGCCCGGCGGATGGACATCAGCGTCAACACCATGCGTAGGCACTGGACCGCTATTCGCGATGAGCTGGGTGTGGAGACCCGCTTCGCAGCAGGAGCCGCAGCAGCACGCCGCGGCTGGATCGACTGACACGAGAGGCCCCGTCACATGCCCGGCTACCTGGACTTCGTCCCCCAGCAGCGATTCCAGCGCACCCTTGCGCTCTCGCCTGACGGCAAGTTGGTCGCCTACTCCAGCCACGCTTCCGGACGCTACGACCTATGGGTGGTGTCCATCACCGGTGACGAACCGCGCCGCGTGGCGGGCTTCGACAACCGAACGGTTCGGCAGATCGCCTGGACACCCTCCGGCGACGAACTGGTCTTCACCGCCGACCAGAACGGGGACGAGCAGTTCCGCATCTACCTCGTCTCGCTGGAGGGCGGGGAACCCGCCGAGATCAGCTCCGGGCCGGACTGCCAGCGCGTCCTGGCCGAATCCCCGTTCGACCCGACCGGGCGTTTGCTGACCTACACCGCCAACGATCGCGACCCTGCGGTCCAGGACCTCATCGTCCTCGATCTGGAGACCAGCGAGCTCCGACGCTTCGTGCCTCCTGAGGGCGTCGCGTTCGAGGCCGTAAGCCTCTCCCCCGACGGCCGCTGGCTCCTGTCGACGGGCTTCCGTTCCAACACCGACATCGCCGTCTACCTCACCGACCTAAACGACCCGGACGCGCAGCCGGTCTGCATGACGTCCGCTCTCGGTGAGGGTGTCTTCGAACCCGGTGCGTGGGCGGACGATTCCAGCGGCTTCCACCTGCTCACCGATCATTGGAGCGAGTTCACCGCTGTGGCCTTCTACGACCTCGCGGACAAGGCCCTTCACTCGATCGCCCGTCCGAACTGGGACATCGAGGCCTTCGACATCGCTGCGGGAGTTCGCATCTGGTCCGTCAACGAGGCGGGCCGCTCCCGCCTGCACGCGGAGCGCAACGGCTCCCCGATGTCCCTCCCCGACATCCCGCCCGGCGTCATCTTCACTCTGTCCTTGGCACCGGACGCGTCTCTCGCGGTCGTCCTGATCGACTCTGCTGCGAGGCCGGCGGAGCTAGCGGTCTTGGACCTGGCCCGCCACGAGTTCCGATACCTCACCGACACCCGTCCCCCAGCCCTACGTGTCATCGACCCCATCGTCCCTGAGCTGATCAGCTACCCCACGCGCGACGGCCGGGACGTTCACTCTCTGCTCTACCGCCCGGACGGCCCCGGCCCACATCCGGTCCTGTTGTCCGTTCACGGCGGCCCGGAGGCCCAGGAACGCCCCATCTACGCCCGCTCCGGCCTCTACCAGCACCTTCTCCACCAGGGGATCGCCATCCTGGCTCCGAACTTCGCCGGGTCCACGGGCTACGGCACCGCCCACCAGAAGCTCATCTACCGGGATTGGGGCGGCATCGACCTGGAGGACCTGGACCACGCGATCAAATATCTCCAGACCCTCGCCTGGGCCGACACCGACCGCCTCGCAGTCATGGGCGCTTCCTATGGCGGGTTCGCGGCTCTGTCCTGCCTGGCTCGTCTTCCCTACTCCTGGGCCGCCGGTGTCTCCATATGCGGTCCCAGCAATCTCGTGACCTTGGCGAAGGCGTCACCGCCCACCTGGAAGACGTTCGTGGCCACCGTTCTCGGCGACCCTGACACCCACGCCGAGCAGCTTCTGGCGCGCAGCCCCGTCACGTACGCAGACGGCATCACCGCTCCCCTGTTCGTCATCCAGGGAGCCCGCGATCCACGCGTTCCACAGGCCGAATCCGACCAGATCGTCACCCGGCTGCGCGAGCGTGGCGTCGAGGTCCGCTACGATATCTATCCCGACGAAGGACACGGCTTCACCAACCGCACCAACGAACTGAAGGCATACGAGGCCATCAGCGACTTCCTCCACACCCACCTGATCGCCACAGCCGAAGACCGCGCTCGCCCGCTTCTGGACGGGGCTATGACATCAGCTTTCGCGCGTGAGGGCTCGGGATCAGAACCGGTCAACGTCCGGACATGACCAACATCTCGAGGAAAGGTTCGCCAAAGTCTCCGTCTTCGTGACTCTGATCTTGTCTGGGCATACCGTGGGTTTCATCGGCAGAGCCTGTATGACCCAAGGAGGTCTGTTATGGCACGAAACCCCGATGCCCCGGAGATCACGTTCTCTGAAGGCTTGGATCTTCCCGACGGCCGGAGAGTGCGCATTCTGGCCTACTCAGACGGAAGCGTCCGCTTCCGTCTGGACGGCACCCCGTATGTGATCTCCGAGACCTACCTGAGCGGAGGTCCGGACGATCACGCGATCATCAAGCTGTCCCCGGGCAAGCAAGGCAGCAACGCGCATGCCAACTGGTATCGCGATCGGCTAGCGAAGATCGACGGTGAGCAGCCGAGCACCTGATCCCAAGCCGGTGTGCGGCGCCCGCCCGTAGATCGAGCAGGCACCGCTGATCACACCGTTCAGGGTTCAGACATCACCTTCCGCATCGCCGTTGTCGGCCGAGACTCACCGGTACCCGACCGACTGACAGCGGGCAGAAGAACGGATAGCGGGCTGAGGCGGTGCTCAGCCCGCATCTCGTGGACGTTTTCGGCTATGGCGTCGAGGGCGCAGTCGAGGCTGAGGTCGAAGCGGGCGCTCTCGTCGCTACTTGCGTAGACGAAGGTCACATCGCATAGCAACGCGAACAGTTTGGCGCGCACGTCGTCCTCGTACCACGGGTAGAGCCTTTCGAGAACGTTCTCGAAATCCAGGGTCTGCAAGATCGCCTCTCTTCGTTGTGAAGACTTCTCCGTACGTTGAAGGTCGGCCTGATAGCAGCAGGCCGACCATCTCATTCCGCTGCGACCCCCACGTGCTCGTCCTTGGCCTTGAGATCGAGGTGGACCCAGACCGTGTGCCCGATCGCGGGAGAACCGACCTGAGAGAGCTTCACGGCGAGATCCCTGACGATCATGAGCCCGAATCCGCCCACGGCCAGCTGTCCTTCGGCCCGCTGACGCTCGAGCAGTGGTCTCCCCGCTCCCCCGAGATCAGAGACTCCGAGGTAGGCCGGACCATCCTCCGGGAGGCGGACCTCGACGCCGAACCAGCCTCCGGCGCTGCCGGAGCGAGTGTGCAGTATGGCGTTCGTCGAGAGTTCCGACACGATAAGTCCGGCGTCGTCCTCTCGGCCTGTTCCAGCGAACAACGCCTCGACCATGCGCCGGGCCTCGCCTATCTGATCGTGTTCACCAGCGAACACGCCGCGCCACGCCATTCGATCAGGCGCACGCATCCATTCCCGTCGATCCGGCGGGTTCATCATGACGATCATTCGCGATGTTCCTCCTGTCGTCGGTGGCGCATCCGGGGTGGATGCGACCGCCCCATGGGGGCGCGACTCCGCATCGGTGGTCAAGTCGTCCAGTCGCAGGGGATGCTGGGCATTCTCGACCGACGTCCGCGCTTTGCACCCGAGTAGCGATCCGGTCACCGAAAGCGAACACCTGCGAAATAGGGCTTGTCAGGAAGAGACTGGAGGAGGTTTCAGGAGGACCCTCGATAGCACCGGCGTATAAGTGAGCCCAAATGAGCGAAAACGGTGTCAGGCCCGAGTGGGCGGAGGACATCCGAACGAAGCGAGTCCGCCGATTGTGGACCCAGAACGAGTTGGCGCGTCAGCTCGAGCTCGCGGCCGGCCCCAAGACGCGTTCCATGCTGCCGAGCCGAAGCTCGATCATCCGGGAGATCCGCTTTCATGAGGCCGGAACGCACCAGCCTGGCACGCTGTACGCCGAGCTCTACCGATGTGTATGGGCACGAAATCCGGAACCGACGACCGAAGCGCAGGCTGAGCCGTCCAGTGACCACCTGGCACTCGCCTGGACAGTAGGGAGGCTCAATCACCGAGTGGACCGCCGAACCGTTCTGCAGTTGGCCGCGACCGCCACGGCGGGTGCGGCGCTTGATCCAGCCCAACGCCTCATCCGTGCCATCAGCGGAGACCACCGGCCAGACGATCCCACCGTTGCTCACGTCGAAGACCGAACCAAGGGCTTCCACCGGCTCGAAGAGCACATACCGGGCAAGTCTCTCTACCCCGCGCTGGTTGTCCACTTGAACGAGGTAAGCGCCCTGCTGGAAGGCCGCCTGGCGGACGATCGCCGACGCCGGTTGGCGGTGGTCGCCGGAGAAGGCGCCATCCTGGCCGCGTGGTTCGCCTGGGAACAGGGCGACGAACGAATGACGGCCGCATACACCCAGCTGGCAAACGTCGCGGCGAAGCACGCGAATGACGGCTCCATCGCCGCATGCATGGCTGGGTACCGCTCGTACATGGTGGGCGGGAACAGGGTTCAGAGCACTCGGCTCATCCGTGCAGGGCTCGACCGGCTCGGCGACGGTGATCCCGCAACACGGGCCTGGCTGCTGGCTCGTCTCGCTGAGGAGACGGCACTCCTCGGAGACCAGCGCACCGCGTTGTCCTCGATCCGCGAAGCGGCGGATGCCTATGCAGGCGCTGACTTCAACGCGCGTCCGTGGACGTACTTCCTCGACCCGGGGCGCTTCGCGTCCATGACGCTGACCGTCTACTCACGGCTCAGACGTCAAGACGACTCCGTCGCCGCCATGGACGAGATCGCGCTGCACCTCGGGCCGACGACAGAGATCAAGAAGCTGTGCGTCGTCAAAGCCGAGATGGCACTCGCGCAATACCGCCTCGGAGACGTCACCGAGGCGGTCAACTGCGCACGATCCGCTCTCGACGCCACCACCGCGATGGGCTTTCCGCTCGGCTGGGAACGTCTCGACAACGTCGCCACGGAACTCAAGCCTTCACGGACTCAAGTCGCGAGGGAGTTCCGCACCGAGTACGCCGCTACTCGGCCTTCGGCGAGCCAGTCGTCTCCTCTGTGATCCAGTCCAGGTAGTCGGCGAGCCCACCCTCGATGGGGGCGGCCACGATCTCCGGCGTCTCGTAGGAGTGAGCCTCCTTGACGACCACGATGAGGTCATCGAGCCGGTCCGTCGTGCTCTTCATGAGAATCACGTACTCGTCGTTCCGCTGGATCTCGCCCTTCCACCAGTAGGTGGAGGCGATGGGGCCGCTGATCTGAGCGCCGGCGGCCACCCGGCCCGCGACCGCTGCGTTGACGATGCGCTCGGCCTCTTCCCGGGTGTCCGCGGTCACGCGGACTTCGACATGGCGGGTCATGGCTCCGAGCGTACGTCGTTGAAACGATCACCTCCTCTGCCCTCCTCTAGCCGCGCGGGGTTCCATCGAATTCACTGTCGGTGACATTCGCTGACAGTGCTTGGACGGATACCCAGAATGATCACGCCCAACTGCCTCAAGCCCCGGCGCGGCTGACCGGCGTAGCAACCCGCCAACGCCACCATCAACCAGTTGCTCAGCCCGACAACCAGAGGGGGACCCAACCTTGGTCACCGACAACGACGTCCAGGACATCGCCGCGCTACGCACCATGATGGTGCGCGAGCTACGCGATCAAGGGGCGATCCAGTCTGAACCCGTAGCCGCTGCCTTCGCCGCCGTGCCGCGCCACCTGTTCACTCCAGGCGAGTCGCTGCAAGTCGCCTACGGTGTGGACAACGCGCCGATCGTCAAGCGTGGCGACGACGGCTTGACGCTCAGCTCCGTATCCGCCCCTCACCTCCAGGCCACCATGCTGGAAGCGGCCGAGGTCAAACCCGGCATGCGCGTGTGCGAGGTGGGAAGCGGCGGCTACAACGCGGCCTTGCTCGCCGAACTCGTTGGCGGCAGCGGACACGTCACCTCGGTGGACATCGACCCCGACATCGTCGAGCGCGCTAGCACCTTCCTCAACGAGGCCGGCTACCACCGCGTCGACGTCGTACTGGCCGACGCGGAAGAAGGCGTCCCCGAGGCTGCTCCGTTCGACCGGATCATCGTCACGGCCGGAAGCTGGGACATACCGCCCGCGTGGATCGACCAGCTCACCGACGATGGCCGGATCGTCGTCCCGCTCCGGCTGAAAGGTACGACGCGCTGGATCGCGTTCGATCGCGACAGCCGGGGCAGCTTGGTCAGCCGCGGCTACGGGTTGTGCGTCTTCGTGCCGTTCCAAGGAGCCGGTTCCCACACCGAACGGAACGTCACGATCGACGACGGGGTGGTGCTGCGTCTGGATGACGAGGACCTCAAGATCGATGTGGCGGCGGCGCGCCGCGCGCTGCACCTGCCGAAGATCGAACGCTGGTCCGGTGCCGTGTTCGACATGCCCGACGAGCAGATGCTGTTCCTGCTCACGAATGATCCGAACATGGCGTTGCTGCACGCCGACCAGCAAGTCATCGATCAGGGCCTCCTCTCCCGTCCTGCTCTCCGAGGAGTGCCCGTACTGATCGGCAGCGACAGCTTCGCCTATCGCGCTGCACGCCCGAACGACGACATGAGCAGCGGATACGAGAGCGGCGTCTACGCGCACGGTCCGTCGGCCGAGGAGCTTGCCGGCCGGTACGTGGAGCTGCTGCGCCGATGGGCGAGCAAGTACCACCGGCGCGGCGCAGCATCCATCGAATACCTCCCCAAACCTGCCGAGCCGGCGGCTCACTCCAGCGCCGTCATCGCCAAGCGGCACGGAACTGTCGTCGTCACCTGGCCCTAGACCACCGGGCTCCCGGAGGGTCGACCGACCTGCAGTGAGCACCGGGGAACCCCCATCACCCAACCGAAGGAGAGACCTTCATGACCACTCGCCCGACCGGAGGGGCGGCAACGCTCATCCCGCCCGGACGCGAATCCCGGGATACCCAAGGCTGGGACGCCGACTGGCTCGCCCGACTTGGATGTGTCCATCGTCGAGTCCGGTGTGGCCGCCGAGCAGCTCATCCGCATGACCGACGACGGCTGCAACTCAACGTGCGGGACCGCGTGCGTCAGTTGCGGCACGTAGACGCCGCGGTGGGATCCCTCTTCTGAACCCGAGCGCCCGGTCGGCACGGTTCACCGACCGGCCGGGCGCCCCTCCACAGTTACTGGAACGGCACATGTACCGATACCTCGACGCCGCAGTGTTGCGTGCCGCAGCGTGGCGGCCGGACCGGCAGGTCGTGTCGTGGCCCGACCTGATCAGCCCGGACGCTGATCCCGCCTCCTGGCGGGCCTGGCTGGCTCGCACGTGGCACATTCCCGGCTTCGCGACGGCCGTGGCCCAGGCCAGCCCCGACCTGGCCCGGTGGGTGCTCAAGATCTGCTCCGGTGGACAAGTGTCTGATCGGAGCGTCCGTCGCGCGGTGATCTCCTTGATGCGGTACCTGCTGCGCGCCTCAGGCCGCGCCACACCGTTCGGCTTCTTCGCCGGGGTCGCTCCGGCTCGCATTCTCGCCACAGCGGACCTCCCAGCAGTGCGTATCGAAGATGCTCACCGCCCGAGAGCCCGGGTCACGGCGGAATGGCTCACGGCTGTCGTTCAGCGGTTGGAAGACGAGCCGGCTCTGCGGCGACACCTGACAGTGGTGGCCAACAACCTCACGTATGAGCGAGATGGCCGCCTGGTGCTCGAACACCGCGCCAGTACGGAGGTAGGCGGGGCGCCAGGAGAGGTGAGCATGCGCGCCACCGGCCCGGTACGGACGGCGCTCCGGCTGGCCCATCATCCGCTGCCCGTCGCGGACCTGATGGACCGGCTGAAGACCGCATCCCCGCGGACTGCCGAACGCACCATCGATGCCCTCATCGCCGAGCTGGTGGCCCAACGCCTCCTGCTCACCAACCTGCGCCCGCCGATGACCGTCTGCGACCCACTCCGGTACCTCCTGCGAGAGCTGGACACCGTGAACGCGGAAGCGATCGGCGAGGTGGCCGACCTCGTGAAAGGATTGCGCACGATCGCCGACGAGCTCACCGACCACGACCGCGCGTCCGCTGCCACAGCGGGTATCCATCGCGAGCGAGCGGTCGTCACGATGGCGACCCTCCACCCCACCAAGCGCCCGCCACTCGCCGTCGATCTGCGCTTGGACGGGGAGGTGGCAGTACCCGCTGTCGTGGCGGCTGAGGCGGCCCGAGCAGCGTCCGCACTCGTCCGTCTGGCCCGCCGCCCCGCCCTCAACACGGGCTGGATGCTCTGGCATGCCCGGTTCCTGGACCGCTACGGCCCGCGAGCCTTGGTTCCGCTTCGGGACGCCGTCAACGCCGATATCGGGCTCGGCTACCCCGCTCAGTACGACGATGTGCGCGCGTCCGAGAGTGACGCCTTGATCGACCGGGACCGAAAGCTGCTGGTGCTGGCGTACAAGGCCGCGATGCTCGGCCAGCGCGAGATCGTGATCGACGACGATCTGATCGCCGAACTCGGCGGGGTGAACCCAGATGCGCAGATTCAACCCAGCACGGAGCTGACCCTACGGATCGACGCGCCCACCATGCAGGCGTTGGCCGATGGAGAGTTCACGCTCGCCGTCATCGGAGCGTCGCGGGCTGTGGGCACCATCTCGGGCCGGTTCCTGGACCTGTTCGATGACGAGCGTCGGCAGCGGATGAGCGATCTCTATACGAGCCTGCCCACGGGAACCCAGGATGCGCTCCCGGTCCAGGTTTCTGCGCCCGCGTCGTACGCAGGCACCGAGAATGTAGCCCGCGCGCCTCAAATGCTGCCGGAGGTGTTGCCGATCGGCGACCACCCCGGCCGCGCACAGGTGCTCGCGCTGGATGACCTCGCCATCACCGCTGACCTGCGTGGTGTCTACGTCGTGTCGCTGTCGCGCCGGCGCATCGTCGAGCCGGTGATCCTCAACGCGGTCAACCTGATCCAGCACACGCACCCACTGGCGCGGTTCCTCCTCGAGGCACCGCATGCCCTTCGTGCTCCGTGCGCCGGTTTCGACTGGGGTCCTGCGTCCGCACTGCCGTTCGTCCCCGCGCTGCGCTACGGACGTACGATCATCTCCCCCGCTCGGTGGCGGCTGACATCAGCCGACCTGCCCGCGCCCTCGGCCGCCTGGGAGAACTGGGACAGCGCCCTGACCGCATGGCGGGAACAGGTGGCCTTGCCCGAGACCGTCAGCCTTGGCGGCGGTGACCAGCACCTCCGGATCGACCTCAACGAGCCCGCACACCGCGCCCTCCTACGCACCCAGGTGGACCGCGCCGGCACCGCTATCCTGCGTGCCGCCCCCGAGGCGGGTGCTGGCGGGTGGATCGACGGCCGCGCCCACGAGCTCGTGATCCCGCTCTCCATGACCAGCCCGCCCACCGTGCCGCCCCGGTTCGCGCGCGAATTGACCTCCCGAGAGGATGGCTACCTGCCCGGTCAGCATGGGCGGCTGTCGCTGAAGCTGTACGCCCACCCTGACCGGCACGACGCCATCCTCACTCGCCATCTGCCACGCCTCCTGGATTCGCTCGGAAGCGAAACCCGCTGGTGGTTCCTGCGCTACCACGATCCTGATCACCATCTCCGCATCCGGCTGACCGTGCCTTTCGGCGCGTTCGCGGACGCCGCCGCCGAGGTGACCGAGTGGAGTGAGCAAGTACGTCATACCGGTCTGGCGGGACGCGTGCAGTGGGACACCTACTTCCCGGAGACCGCCCGCTTCGGCGGCTCGACCGCCATGGACGCAGCCGAGGCGTACTTCGCCGCCGACTCGGCCACAGCCCTCGCCCAGCTGGCCGCGGCCACTACTCGGGGTGGGCCCAACCTGTACGCGATGACCGCCGCCAGCATGCTCGATATCTCCGCTGCCTTCCTCGGCGACACCTCCACTGCAACGCGCTGGCTGATTGACCACTCGCGTGCCGATGCCTCCCCTCCCGACCGCGCCACCTACGACCAAGCCGTCAGCCTGGCCAACCTCGACAATCACAAAGCGCTGGCCGCGTGTCTGGGAGGCGATCGGATCGTCTCCTGCTGGGTACGGCGCAGGCAGACGCTTGCCGCCTATCGACGCGTGCTGGAGGAGGCGTGCACACTGCCCCCGGCCGTCGTGCTGCCTGATCTGCTGCACCTCCACCACGTCCGCATGGCCGGACCCTCGCCGGCCAGCGAACGGACATGCCTGCACCTGGCCCGCGCCGCTGCCTTGAGCTGGACCGCCCGCGCCAGGAGGAAGGCATGAGTCAGACCACCTCAGAAGCGCTCGCCGCCGCCAACGCCATCGCCGAAGCGCTCGCCGATCCACAGCAGTGGACAGCCGAACCACCGGGCAGCGGCCTGGTCTGGCCCCAATCGCTGTGGGCCGGAGCGGCAGGAATCGCCTTGCTGCACATCGAGCGCGCCCACTCGGGACATGGCGACCCCCGCATCGCCCATGCTTGGGTGCAGGCGGCCGCCTCCGGCGCGCTGACGGCGGCGCCGAACGCGAACCTGTTCTTCGGAGCTCCCGCGCTGGCCTTCACCATGCGCGCCGCCGCAGGCAGGTCAGGCCGCTATCGGCGCGCGCTGAAACGCTTGGACGACACGGTCACGGCGATCACCCGCACCCGGCTGGCCGCCGCCCACGCACGCATCGATCGTGGCGAGCAGCCTGAGATGAAGGAGTTCGACCTGGTCCGCGGACTGACTGGGCTGGAAACCTACCACCTCAGCAGCCATCCGGACCGGTCGATCACGATCGACGTGCTGTCCTACCTGGTGCGCCTGGCTGAGCCACTACCCGCAGGCGGTGAACTGCCGCCGTGGTGGACATCGGTCGCACCCAATGGAGAGCCGAGTTCCGACTATCCGGAAGGGCACGGCAACCTAGGCATGTCCCACGGCATCTCCTCGGTCCTGGCACTCCTCTCTCTGGCCGTGCTGCGCGACGTGCCCGTCGCCGGGGCTAAAGAGGCGATCGAGCGGATCTGCTCCTGGACCGACACGTGGCGGCAGCACGACCACACGGGAGCGTGGTGGCCGGGCACGGTCACCATCGATCAGGCACGCGAGCAACGCATCGATCCGTCCCAGCGTCCCCGGCCGTCGTGGTGCTATGGCGTCAGCGGCACGGCCCGTGCCCAGCAGCTGGCCGGCCTGGCGCTTGTGGACGAGAACCGGCAACGTTCCGCGGAGAGGGCGATGCTGGCCACCTTGCGCGACCCGGTGCAGCTGGGACGACTTACGGAAAGCGGGCTTTGTCACGGCATAGCCGGGCTGCTCCAGTCGGCCTGGCGGATGGCCGCTGACGCACGCACGCCCCAGCTCGGAGCCGAACTTCCCTCGTTGGCTTCCCAACTCGCAGCGGAGATCTCCCGTTCCGCTCCACAGGCCGGGTTCCTCGACGGCGTCGCAGGGGCGGCGCTCGCCCTGCACGCCCTCGGCACCGGTGCAGTGCTGTCGAGCTGGGACACCGCCCTGCTCCTGGCCTGACCTGGAGGCAACCCCATGGATCCCCGCCTGTGGCGGCAAGTCAATATCACCTTCCGCGACTGGGCCACGTCCGAGCGTACCGCCGTAACCCATCTCGCCCCCATCCTGGTCAAGGCCGAAGACGAACGGCTCATCGCTTCCTGGTTCTTCAAGCGGAAGGCACCCTGCTGGCGCGTCCGCTACGTACCCAGCAGCAACAGGGCGCAGGCACTTCTCCGCCACCGCTTGAACGACCTCGTCCGGCAAGGCCACGTCGACACCGCGACCGAAGTCATCTATGAGCCCGAGGTCCGCGCCTTCGGCGGCGGGCAGGCGATGGCGTGCGCTCACGACCTCTTCCACTTCGACAGCCGGCACCTGCTCACCTACCTAGCTGCCGCACCTGAAGCGGAGCACAGGCGCGAGCTGTCGATCATGCTCTGCACCACCCTGCTGCGCTCGGCCGGGTTGGACTGGTACGAGCAAGGCGACGCCTGGGCACAGGTAGCCGAGCATCGTGACCTTTCTGAACCGGTCCCACCCGGGCCGCGGCACGCGCTGGAGACCGGTCTACGGCGACTGATGAGCGTGGACGCCGACCCGCTCTATCGCAAGGGAGGACCCTTGGCTTTCGCCGCCGAATGGTCTGCCGCGTTCGATGCCACCGGCTGCGAACTCGCGGCTCTGTCGGCCAATGGGCTGCTGCACCGCGGCCTACGCGCCGTCCTCGCCCATCACATCATCTTCGCCTGGAACCGGCACGGCATTCCCTACGCCAGCCAAGCGGTCCTGGCCCACACCGCCAAACAGGTCGTGTTCGGACGCGACCCCACGACCTCCCAGACCGAGCAAACGAGGAGCCAAGGATGAACGCTCTGATACAGGAGGTCGCCCAGCGCTTCCCCCTAATCGCACGTCCCCGCCCAGCTTGCCTGCCCCTCCAGGCACGCGTCGACGAGCTGCGCGACCTCGCCGCCGCGGCCAGCCAAGGCACAGAGGCGAGTCACCTCGCTCTGGCCGCTGAAGCGATGAACAAGGCCGCGCTGATCGCGAGCGACTGCGGCGTCACCGCACTGGCTCGCTCCCTGTGCTGGCGGCACTTCTCCGCCTACCTGCGCGCCTGGCCGCTGAACGCGCCTTGTGCCCGCCGCGCCCTCGAGCCCCTTGTCAACCTTGCTCGGCTGGCCATCCGCGAACACGACGGCAGCCGCGGCTACCTCCTACTGAACGACCTCTTCCACGCCGTCAGCACCGGCGGCACCGCCGACATCGACGGCCATCACATCCCGTTCGCCGGCTTTACTCGCTCTGAAGAAGATCTTCGAGTTGCCCGCAAGTGGCTGTGGGGCGTCTTCGTGGCCGAGGGCATCCGGGCGCTTATCAGCGCGGGGCAATGGGACCAGGCGGTCGCCCATGCCGAGCAACACCGTGGCGTCGGCCAACGACTCCTGGACGGCCGACAGGCCGCCATCCTAGCTCGCTGCCTCGACGGGCAGACAGACATAGCCCTGAAACTCGTCGCCGACAGTAAGCCCCTCCAAGCATGGGAACACTCGGTTGGCAGCTGCCTGGAACTGCTGTGCAATCGTGCGGCAGCTCGTGCGGACAGCGACATGGCCGTCGAGGTGCAGCGTCAGTTTCTGGAACTCGACGCGACGCCAGAGCTGTTGGTCTTCCGCACCCGCCTCGGCTTGGCCATCGTCGACCTGACCGTCGACACCACCTGGTTTTCGGCGAAGCGTGTGTTCGTCTCCCTCATCAGCGACGTTCTCGCTTCGGCGAACGGATATGTTGCACAGGATGTTCTGGCCCACCATCGCTCTCGCCACCTGCTCAGCCTTGCGGAGCAGCACGAACTCATCTCAGTCGTGCAGCAGGCTGGACTGGGACTCAGCGCCATCCCGGCCTCGGTGATGTCCGACATCTTTTCGGCAGTGAAAGTAAGCGAGACCGCGATAGAAGCGAGGCTGAACGTGCCCACGAAGATCGTCAACCGTCCTGTGCCCACGTAGAGACGCTTCGTCCTTGGTCCGGGAGTCCAAATCCGCTCCCGTCAGATCGTTGCGAGCAGTTGTCGCACACGGTCTGTGGCGGCGTGCTCAGCTCCATAAATTCTGTCGAGATCGGACAGCAGCGCGGTAAAGGTTCGCCTGGCCTGTTCTATGAGCCCGGCGCTTCTTTCCAATTCGCCGATCTGCCGTCTAAGCTCCAGCGCCTGCGGATCATCTTCCTCTGGGACGTCGGCCACAAGGGCAGTCATCATATGCAATGCCAGGTCGGTGTCACCGAGATAGGCATGACAGGTGGCCTCTTGAAGCCGGTAGTGGAATGCCTGGCTCGGCTCGTTCACGGCGGCCAACTCGCGATACTCCAACGCGGCTCGGTAGTAGTCGCCGGCCGTCATGTATGCCTCAGCCAGTTGATCTCGCAAGCCAGGCGCGTCCTGTCCGTGTGCGAGAGCCTCTTCCAGGATTGCGATGGCTTCGCTGTACCGGGACTCCCGGATCAGTGTTTGTGCGTCCCGACGGACGCGACGCACATCGCCTTGGCTTGAATCGTCTCGAACAGGTCTTGGTTCGGTTTCCGTTAGCGGCGCGCCTGTGATGGTGGTCCGGCTCAGTGCGCGGGAGTAGAGCATCAGGGGGCTCGGCAGGCTATCTGTCATGTCGCCAAGAGGTTCGACCCCGGACATGTAGGGCATGAGCCGCTCGTACACCTCGCGAACGTCAGCGGGTCTGTCAGCCGGGTCCTTCTCCACCATGGCCATCAGCAGCTCGTCCAGTCCCCGAGGAATGTCAGCGCGATGCCGTCCAGCAGGCATCGGGGACGTCGTGACGTGCTGCGTCTTCACGCTGTAGTCGTTGGGTCCGGTGAACAGCCGACGGCCGGTGACCGCTTCGTAGAGTACGCATCCCAAGGAGTAGATGTCGGCATGCTGCGTGCTCCGCTTGCCTTCGACCTGTTCAGGAGACATGTACGCGGCGGTCCCGAGCTGCTGCCCGGTCTGGGTCAGCGAGGTCATGTCGGCGTCATGCATGAACGCCAAGCCGAAGTCCAGGACCCGGATGGAACCGTCTCGGCAGAGCATGAGATTGGACGGTTTCAGATCCCGATGCAGGATGCCTTGCTTATGGGCGGCCTCCAGGACGGTCGCGATTTGGGCGCCGATTGACGCTACCCAGCCGATGGAGAGCGGGGCGTGCTCTGCAATGACGTCGTTCAGACCGATCCCATCGATGAACTGCATGATCAAGTAGTGGCGGCCGTCAACGGAACCGAAATCGTACAGAGCAGGAACGCCAGGATGAGCCAAGCGGGACAGAGCCTTGGCCTCCCGGGTGAACCTCTGGTGCAACTCCTCGTCCGGAAGAAGGACGAACTTGATCGCTACTCGACGATCGAGCGTGATGTCGTCGGCGCCCCACACCTCGCCCATCCCACCGAGGCCGAGCCGATACTGGTCAAGCCGATAGCGGCCGAGAAAGTGGGACACCAGGCCTCCCGGGAGTCACTCCGGGGTCAGGCTGCCGTCGAGGAGCCCGGCGATCCCGGCAACAACAAGATTATCGCTGATCTCCCGCAACGCTCTTGCCGTGTCTTCGAGCGCGAGGAGTTGAGCGAACGACTTCCCGTACCGGCGCTGTTCCTCGATGGGAAGTCTGGGTAGCGACGCCCGCCGCGGGTCCCTCCTGAGAGTCGAGCCGTGGGGGCTCCCTGTAGCGCCCTCGGCACGTAGACAGCCCGCCAAGAAATAGGGGTCGAGACGCTCCGGATCGGTACGGAAGAGTAGAAGCTGCGATCCGAGGGCGGCACCTGCGTGGGTCATCACCCGTGGCAGTGCGCCACTGGAAAGGAATAGAGAGGCGATGACGTCGCCCTTCTCAATGCGGACAAGACCTGGAGCATCACTGGTACTGCCGGTGGGCTCTCGGTTGAGCAAGAGATCCTTCGCCGTCAGTAGAGGAAGCTCACCGCCCTCTGGCAGTTTGAGTGGACCTTGCATGATGGTGACGACTCCTGCCCGAGCCAGCTCCCCGAGAATCGTCATGGCGAGATCTCGGCGAGATGTGGCCGTTATCCGGGGAAGCCTGAGTTCCTCCACCACTGATGACAGTCGATCACTCATCACGAGGTAGCCGGAGGTTGATCCCCGCGTCACCACTCGATGACCCGTCGTCAGATCGACCTCTTCATCGAGAAGATCGATGATACGGACCACCCGGCTGTTCTCCGGCAGCTCTGCCTTCTCGCAGTAGGACCGCCATGCTCTCTCAGCTAGAGCTAGGTCCTCGCCCGCGTTGACCATCAGCACGTCCGACTGCGGCTCATCCACCCCGGCGGGTTTGCGGAGCACCCACAGGTCGGGGGAGCCGCTGGAGGCGGGAGCGGCGCCAGGGAAGAGGCTGATGATGGCTCGCAGCGTTCCAGCCCTCAGCAGGTTTCCTCGTATTCGCCGGCCGGGACGGCGATTGGCAGCCGCACTCGGCATCATGATCACAACGAGGCCGCCTGGCTTCACATGTGCCAGGCAGTGTTGCACCCATGCGAGCTCGGACTCACCGCGCGGTGGCAGGCCGAATTCCCACCGTGGATCGCTGGTCAGCTCGTCGTATCCCCAGCCGCGCTCGTTGAACGGCGGATTACAGACCACAACGTCGAACTGCGTGCCCGCGAAGGCGTCACCACGCAGCGAGTCGCCGGCTTCGACCTGCGCCTCATAGCCATGAAGGCGTAGTCGGACGCTGGCCAGTCTTGCGGCGTTCTCATTCAGCTCCTGGCCCGATACCTGGTTGCCGTGGGTTTCGAGCAATATGGTGCCGATTCCACAGGCGGGGTCGAGTACCTTGCCGCCTTTCGTACTGGCGATTGTGGTCATCAGCTTTGCCACTGCTGGTGGGGTGGCCTGCAGACGACGGGAATGGAGATCGACATAGCGCTCGCAGATCCCGTCGAACACCGCGGTCGAGCCCTCCGCCTGCCCGATCTCCCGGGCCTCTTTGGCCAGGGCATCGTCAAGCTTGGCACTCTCCCCCAGCAGGACAGCGCCGACCTCGGCTACCACCTCAGCTAGCCGCAGATCGTCCGTGCTACTGCGCAGTCGCTGCCAGAACCGTTCGAGCGGTGACACCTCGACATAACGGCCGTGGTCGCGGAGCCACTGTTCCACTTCGCTCAGCGAGAAGGCAGGACTTGAGGCAGTGCCACCCACAGGTTGAGGAAAGTCGTCGAACCGCTTGCGCCAGTTACTCACCGCGGCTCGGCCGACGTCGGCCATCCGCGCGATGTCAATGGCATTGACCAGGACGTCGTCTTGCATCAGAGCCCCTCCTCCGGCAACCAAAGCTCATTGCCAGCACGGCGGAGCCGCTCGCGATAGTCCTGATGGCTTGGCAACGCCCGCTCTACGACACTCCAGAACTCAGCCCCATGGTCGGGCCTGCGGATATGTGCGAGCTCGTGGACGAGGACATAGTCGATCAAGCTAGGTGGCAGCTGCATGGTGGCCCAGTGGATGTTGACCTGCCCATCCCGCGAGCACGATCCCCATCGGTAGCCGAGCGGTCGAACCCGCAATCCGCTCACCTCAACACCGAGCCGAACTGCCCAGGGACGTACCCGCTTAGACAACCAGGGATGGCCAACCCGGCGATACCAGCCGACAAGTTCCTTGACACTTCCTCCTCTGGGCAGCTCCAGACGACCCCGAATGAGTCGCACCTCGCCCGCGTCCACCAGGCGCAGCCGATAGGAACGGCCCAGATAACGGAATCCCTCGCCTGTCACGAACTCTTTGGCAGGTGGGGCGTCACCCAGCTCCCGTTTCTCTGCGAGCTTGCCGTACAGCCAAGGTCTCTTGGCCTCTACCACCTTGATCAGATCTCGCTTCGACAGCTGCGGTGGGACGACCGCGGTGATCGAGGCGTCCCGTTCGACGGTCAGGCGCACACTCTTGCGCCGATCGCTCACCGAGACGGCGACCTCCAGGTCGCCGACTCGCAGGACTCCCGGTATTTCACTCACGGTCACCAGCATGCCAGGGTCAGGCTTTGGGGATCGTCGCGTGGTTGTTCTTGACGGCGTCCCGGGCCTTGTCCGCCACCTTCTCCAGCTGATGGACATCGCCGAGGTCAGCGGTCACGAGAATCTCGAAGATCTCGTCGCGGAAGTCGGCGACGTCGGGACGCTTGTCCCAGAAGCCGTGCCGGTGGATGGTCCGGCCGGCCAGCCGGATGATCTCGCGGGTGGCCCGGACGAACCGCTGGTCTTCCAGGTCCGCGTCGGAGGTGGCCAGCTCCTGAAGCAGGACGCCGTAGAGAGCGAATTCGGCCGGGCTGAACTCATGGGGGTTGTCCCGCCGGTCCTCCACCACATCGGACATCAGGTCCTTGAACGCCAGCAGCTGGGCATCCCAGTCGTCCTTGAGCTCGGTGAGGATCTGTTCCAGTCGCTCGCTCAGCAGCTGGTAGCGGGCCGGGTCCTGGCCAGCGTTGACGGTGATGTGATGCCGGATGGCATTCTCCATCTCCGACGCCTTTGCCCGTGAGCCGCCGGTCATCGCCTCAACCCTTTCAGCGAAGTTGGTCGCGGTCAGCGCGATGGGTGGAAGCTGCTGCTCGATGCCGAGCGAGGTGATGTGCTCGTCGATGAGCAGCTTGATCTTCTGTCCATACGCGCCGGGGTCGAACTCGCCGCCGTCGACGCGGTAGCGCCGGTTCGCGGTGAGCCTGATGACCGCAAAGTGCTTGGCGTCGGCCAGGTACGGCGTGGCTGCCGGGTCGGGCAGCACTGTGTTGATCGTCCGGGAGAAGCGGGCCAGCTCGACGCCGAACCGGTCACGCAGTTGCGGATCCGCCAGCTCCTGCACGCAGCCTTCGACGTCGGTGTAGTCGCGGAACATCATCCGGAGCCGCTGCCGGCGCGGCTCCAGTTTCCCGATCTCCGTCTTCAGGTCGCGCAGGGCGCCTGAGACGTCGAGGCTCTCGTCGGTCTCGAATTCCTCGTCGGCGTAGATACGCAGCGCCTCTACCAGGTTCTGGGCCACGCCGCGGTAGTCCACGACGTACCCGAAAGGCTTGTTCCCGGCCGTACGGTTCACTCGCGCCACGGCCTGGAGCAGGTCGTGCATCTCCAGCTTCCGGTCGAGGTACATCACCTGCTCGATCGGCGCGTCGAACCCGGTCAGCAGCATCGACTTCACGATGACGAAGGCGATGTCGTTCTCCCCGAACGGCCGGGTGAAGCCCTCGATCCGGGTCTTCTGCTTGGCCTCGTCGGTCCACTCGGCGTAGCGGTCCTCGTGTTCGGTGTCTCCCTTGGAGATCACCGGCACGAAGTCCATCCGCTTCAACAGGTCCAGCTGCTTGTGGGCCTTCACGAGCTGGGCCTGGCGCGGCTTCAGCTCCTCGATGCTCCGCGCGAGCAGGTGCGGCGGAAGCTTCTCGATGTCGCGGACCAGCTCGTCGCGGGCCTCCATGAGCGCTTCCCGATACCGTACGGTCGTCTCCCGGTCATAGGCGACCACCTGCGCCTTGAAGCCCTCGGGCAGCACCTTGTCCACGTAGTGCCGGAGCATGTGCTTGGCCTTAACGTCGACCAGCTTTCGCGCCGCCGACACGTTGCCTTTGTTGGCCCAGCGGGCCTGCAGTTGCAGGCGTTCCTCGTCGGTCAGCTCCTCGAACTCCTCCTCGAAGAGCTCGTCCATGTCCTGACCGTTCTGCAGCGCGCCCTTGACTTTGATGCCCTCGTAGAGGATCGGCACGATCACCCCGTCCTCTTCGGCTTCTCGGAGGCGGTAGGTGTCGATGAACGGTCCGAAAAGCTCCACGCTGGTCTTCCGCTGTCCTCGCTTCTTCATGATCGGGGTGCCCGTGAAGCCAATCCTGGCGGCGTTAGGCATGGCCTGGCGGAGGTTGGCGCCCAGTGCGGCCGTGTGCGAGCGGTGCACCTCGTCGATCAGTACGACGATCGACTCGTCGGTGTTGATCTCGCCCAGCTCCATGCGGTCCTTGGGCTGACCGCTCTGGTTCTTCTGGATCATGACGAAGACCAGCCCGGGGCCCTTGCGACCGAGCAGGGTCCTGGCCCGTGCCGTGTTCTTGGCGACGTCGACCTTCTCGTTGCTCAACGCCATCGTCTCGGTGAGCTGGTCCTGCAACTGGGTACGGTCGGTAACCACCACGACCTTGTAGTGCGCCAGCCCGTCCAGCGACCGCAGCCGTCGCACCAGGAAGGTCATGGTGAGGCTCTTGCCCGACCCCTGGGTGTGCCAGATGATGCCACCGCGATGCCACGGCTCACCGGTCAACAGTCGCTCGACCGCACGCTCGACCGCCCGGAACTGCTGATACCGGGGGGCGACCTTGATGGTGACGCCCTCGTCAGTGGCCATGAAGGTGACGAAGTTGTGGACGATGTTCAGCAGGTTGTCCGGCTCCAGCACGCCGGCGACCAGGATTTCCTGCTTGCTTAGATGCTCTTCCGCCTTGCCCAGCCGGTCGGCGAGCTGCTTCTTCGTCATCGGATACGGATCACGCCACGGCACATAGTGTTCGAGTTTGGCGGTTAACGTGCCGAGCCTGGCGTCCTCACCGCTCGTCGCGACCGTCAGCTGCACCGGCCGGAACAGTCCGGTACGGCTGTCGCGGTAGCGACGAAGCTGGGTCACGGCCTTGTCCAGATTACTCTCGGTGGTCTTCTTGCACTCGATGACGACCAGGGGGATGCCGTTCACGAAGAGGACGACGTCCGGGACGATCTGCTTGTGGCCGCCAGTGCCAGGGATGTCCACCCGGAACTGGTTGATCGCGGTGAACTCGTTATTGCCCGGACCGTTCTTCCAGTCGATGTAATGCACGGTCCGGGATTTGCCGGTCGCAGGGTCTTCAATCGGGATTCCGTTGATCAGCAGGTCGGTGACCTGCTTGTTGGCTTCCAGCAAGTTAGTCGTGGGGATCCGAGTGATGGCGTTGACTGCCTGGCTTACCTTGCGCTCGTCCAACCAGGTACCGTTGATGCGCTCGATGGCCTCACGCAGCTTGTCTTCGAGAATTGTTTCGTCGAAGCTGCCTCGGTCCGACATCCTCGGGTAGAGCGGAACCACCGCCCCATGCTCGGCTCCCGCCCGATGTTCCCAGCCCATGTCCTTGAGCTGTTCTATGAGCGGCTTCTCGACGAGCAAGTATTCGTAGTCGGTCACCGTCCGACTCCCCTCGCTAACTCCGCTAACAACGTCATCACCGGCAATCATGCAAACACCAGGACGGCTCGCTGCCGCCCATAGAGTCAGAGGTCTTCCAGCACGGCTTCGGCTTCCGAAACCTGCACTCGGCCAGTCAGCAGGTCTTCCATGAGACCCTGCTTGAACATGTGAAGGCGAGATTCCTCTACTCGCCACCGCTCGATGGTTCGTTCGCATTCGGCTAGGACGACATCGATCTTTCGCTGACGCTCTAGATCTACCGGAAGCTCGATGAACGCCTTTCGAAGGTTAGTGGGATTAATGTTCACTTGATGCACGCCAGGAGTGGCATAGCGTCTAATACGCTGCTGAATAGCAGGACAGTTGAGCCAGCGCACCAGATATTCTGGAACGAGGCGACCGGGGTCTGGATTAAGACGGACCAAGTAGGAGGCGAATGACGTGGGCCGCTCAATCTCACTCCGCCAGATTGATGTACGACCTACATGATCGATACTGTTTGTGCGATTGAAAAGCACGTCGCGATCACGGAGAAAGAGGTGCGCGGGCGCACCAATGGACGAATACTTCACCTCACCGAGCTTGATCTTGCCGTCGGCGAGATTATTCATCCTCAGAATGGGTGTGCCCGAAGCATCCTCATCGAGCGAAGTGGAGATTCCATATTCAACGCTGCGAACCACGTCGGCGAGTCGAACACATGACCATCCTTCGCCGAGATCCACAGGATCGCTATGAACAGGGATCAGAGCGTCAGAGATGGCTGAGCGAAGAGCGATGACCTTTTTGGCGCCCTCAAGCGTGAAGCGAATCTGTCCATCGAGGGTGTCGAGAATATCCGCGATCCGCCGCTGTTCGTCGATAGGGGGAACAAGCAGGGGCGTTTTAAGAAGCGCGCCATTAGAGAAGTTAACCTGCGATTCCGCCATACCGGTAGTTCGTTCGTCGAGAAACCGTTGCGGGGCGGCTTGCGACAGGAGTCCGGCGAGAATTCGCGGCTCCACTAGGTCGACATTCGGACGCAGGAGAACCATCTTCCCAGAAACTATAACTCTCGGAATGACTTGATCTACATGCGCAACCACTCCGACACGATGACGAGGCCCTGCCTTCGTAATCACTATATCGTTGACCGATACAGCCAGTGTGTGATGCCCCCAGTATTCGGCAGGCAATACTTTATGCGCGCCTATATTCCAACCCTTCCATGTGATGGCGGTAGTCTTGAGGAGTCCCCACTCACGATCACCATAGATATTTCGCTCTTCGCATGTAGGGCTGGGGCCAGAAACTGCATGTGTAACTAGATCGCGAAGGGCGAAGCGCTTCCAGCCGACGGAAATGTCGGAAGTTTTATACATAGCCCAACTCCTTCAGATAGGCGTCGAGCCTGGCGGTTGCACTCTCGCGCTGGGTCTCCAGGGCGCGTAGCGTTACCGCGTATTTGTCGGACCAGGTACGGAATGCGTTCTCGAACAATCGGCGGGCGGCGGCCGTACCCGAATCCAAGCGGGACGAAACCTGTAGCCGGAGCACGTCGAGGACGAGGGTGCGGCGGCCGGAGTCGTCCAGGGCGCCGGCGGCCATGCGGAGGCGGGGCAGGAAGTGGTTCTCCAGCGCGGTGACCTTCTTCCTAGCGGCGGCCGTACGGGACTTGAGTGCCTTGAGCTCGACCTCGGAGAGTTGGTCCTCGGCGGGCTCGTCAGCTTCCTCCTCGTCCTCCGAGGGCTTGGTTGTGGCGGCCTTAAGTTGGGCGTTCAGCTCGGCGTATGTAGTCTCGGCCTCTTCGAGTTCGGCCAGATAGTCGGGGATCAGTGCGGGAACGATGCGGTGGTCACGAGCCTTTCGTTTCTCGGCGGCGACCTTCTGCTTGTCCCAGTATTCGACGTCCTCCTCGTCCAGTGCGAAGGCCGATTCGATGGTGGTGAGCCAGCCTTCCACCACGCCCTCGAACCCGTTGAGGCCGAGTGTCTTGATGTCGTACTGGGCCTCACCCCACCAGGCCGCCACGACGCCGGCCAGTTCGAACCGGTCGAGCATGTCCACGGGCAGCAGCTCGGTCACGAAGGAGTCGAGCAGCTCGGCTCGTACCTCCATCACCTTGCGCGTGCTCGGCAGCTCGACCAGGCGCTTGCTATGGCGGCTCCACCACTCGTCGAAAGCCTCGCGCAGACGGGCCACGGCAGGTTCGGCAAGAGCGGGGAGGCGAGCAGCGGTGGCCTGCCAGCCCTCGGGCAGGAAGTCGAAGTAGTCGGCGTCGCGCTCGGCGAACAGCATCACCGGGTCAATGCCGAACGCCCGGAACAGTCCCGCCTTGGCCTCGACCTCGGACTTGGGTACGCCGCCGTGGAGGTGGGCACGGACATCCTGCGGTTCGGGCGGCGGCGTGTTGTCGACGTAGCGGCGGATGTTGAGGTTGAAGTCGTTCTCGTCAAGCTCTTCGATGTCGACGACCCGCGCGAACCCGGGGATGTCCTCATACGCCTCGTACGCCGCGACGATCTTCTCGGCGTGCTGTGGGTCGAGGTAGTTCTGGGCGCGGCCGGCGGTGAACTCACGGTCGGCGTTGATGAAGAGCACCTTGCCGCGCCGTTCGGCCGGGCGCGGGTCGGTGCCGCGCAGGACGAGGACGCAGGCGGGGATGCCGGTGCCGTAGAAGAGGTTGGGGGCCAGGCCGATGACCGCCTCCAGGCGGTCGTCTTTGATGATGCCCTCGCGGATGTCCTTCTCCTTGCCGCTGCGGAACAGTACACCGTGGGGCATGACGTTGGCCCCGATGCCGTCGGGAGTCAGCACTGCGAGGACGTGCTGGGCGAACATGAGGTCCGCCTTCTTCCCGGTCTCCGGCGCATACCCGTACTTGAAGCGCTCCCTTTGCTTCATGTCGGCCGAGGAGTAGTTGAGGGAGAAGGGCGGATTGGTGAGCACCCGGTCAAAGCGCATCAGCTCGCCGCCCTTGAGGTGCCGGGGCTCGGCGAGGGTGTCGTCGTTCTCCAGCTGGGCGTTGAGGACGCCGTGGAGGATCATGTTCATCTTCGACACCGCCCAGGTGCCGCCGTTGTACTCCTGCCCGGCCAACGTCAGGTCGCGCGAGTCGAGGCCGTGCTCGTCGATGTACTCCTTGGCGTGGATGAGCATGCCGCCCGAGCCGGCGCACGGGTCGTAGACGGCCATGCCCGGCCTGGGCTTGACCAGGCGGACCATCATGCGGACGACGCCACGCGGCGTGTAGAACTCGCCGCCCTTCTTGCCGGCGGAGTCGGCGAACTGGGCGATCAGGTATTCGTAGGCCGCGCCGAGCAGATCGGGGAACTCGAAGTCCTCGTTGCGGAGCCGAACGCGGGAGAAGTGGTCGACGAGCTGCTGCAGCCGTTTGTCGGGGATGGTGGACTGGCCGACCTTGCGGGTGAAGTCGATGTGTTCCAGGACGCCTTCGAGGGCGGCGACGTTCTCTTCCTCCAGGGCACCGAGCGCCTTGTTGAGCATGTCGCCGACGTTCTTCTTACGCGACTCGTTCCTGATATGGCTCCAGCGGGCCTCCGCTGGGACGTAGAACTTGTCGCCGCGGTAGAAGCCGCGCGCCTCGGCTGTCTGCTCGGCTTCCTCGTGGCTCTTGCCCCCGGCCACCAGCTTGTCTACAACCTCGCGGCGAACCACATCGAACTGGTCGGAGGCCCGCTTCAGGAAGAGCATCCCGAAGATGTACTCCTTGAACTCTGAGGCATCCATCTTGCCGCGGAGGATGTCGGCCGCGCCGAACAGGTGCCGCTCAAGCTGCGGCAACGTTAGCTTCGCCACGTGGTGGCCTCTCTAGATCGGTCAGTCTGCGTCAGGGGTACCGAGGTCAGTTTCTCAGCGACCATGGGTCTGCGCAGGTCCTTCGTGCTGCAGACGTGAATACCTGTGGACGTCACTCTAGATATCTCTTGCTACTTCCGTCAACACCAGACATTATGCCTGTGTACCGAAGCCACAGGACGTGGAGTCATCCGGAGAGCCGCCGCAAGGCCACCACCACCGACTCCCGCCCCGTAGTGACATTGGGCCACGAAGAGTGATAGATCGATTCGACATGCCGACGTTGGATCGCTCCCGATGGCCGGCATCGATTGGTTCCCGGAGGTCAAATGAGCACGGTCGATCGGAACGCGGTGATCGCTGAGGAACAGCTGGCCGTGGATCACATCTACGACTGCATCGACCAGGACCAGAAGGCCATCGACAACTTCCGCATGGGCAGCCTGGGCGATTGCCCGGACGCTGGGCTGTCCTCTCATCCGGACCTGCCGAAGGAATACGGACGCCGCGAGGACCTCGGCCACCATCCCCTCGTGATCGCCCGGATCGACCTCCTCGATGACCCCGACGACAAGCTCACCTGGTACATCGGCCGGGCCACCGTGCGAGACCGCCAGGGCGACCTGGCACTGGTGAAGTGGACCTCCAAGGCGGCGACCGCCTGGCGTCTGGCCACGCCCGAAGACCCCGCGGAGGTACGCCGGCAACGTCAGCTTCGCTGCGACGGCCCCAAGGTCCTCGACTACAGCGATACCGAGATCCAGGTGATCAACGCCAAGGGGGAGACCGTCCCGGCTCCGGTCATCGACGACGAGCCCGACCTGTTCCTCCTCGCCGACCTGGATCTTGCTCGCGACGGCGTCATGCGTGACATCGTCGAAACGATCCAGCGCCATCAGCTGCGGCTGGTCGCCGACGAACGAAAAGGTGTGCTCGTCATCCAGGGTGGTCCGGGCACCGGCAAGACCGCGGTCGGCCTCCACCGCGTCACCTGGTTGTTGGACAACGAGCACTTCACCCCTGACCAAGTGCTCGTCGTCGGCCCCCACAAGGCGTTCCTTCAGTACGTTCGTGACGTCCTGCCCCGGATGGGCAGCCGCGGCGTGGCGACCGTGGACATCACCGAGCTCTGGCCAGGCGACGTCCGGGGAACCGATCCTGTCGCCGCCCGCCTGGTCAAGTCGGATGACCGGATGGCCAGGGTGCTGTACAACGCGGTCGAGAACCTCATTCGAGAAGATCTCGCCACCGAGGAGGGCTTCAACTTCCGCGGTGCGCGGCTGGAGATCGACAGGGCCGAGCTCGTCCGGCTGGCCTCGGCGGCTCGTGCGGCAAGGGGTTCTTACCAGGTGCGCCGCCGCCGCTTCATCGATACAGTCATCGACTGGCTGCTGACCCAGTACGCCGAGGCGACTCGGGTCAAGAAGACCGACGACCGGCTCCGCACCCAACTGGAGAAGGTCGCGGCCGTTTCTACGCTCATCAATCGCATCTGGCCGTCGTCCAGCGCCGAGCAGATCTATCGGCAACTACTCGCCGACAAGGACGGCCTCGCGGCCGCGGCCTTCGGCGTGCTCACCCTCGACGAGCAGGCCGCGCTTGTCCGCCTCCAGGCGAAACGAGTCGCGGACGAACCGTGGTCGACCGAGGACCTCGTCTGCCTGGGGGAGCTCCGATGGCTCCTGACCGGGGAGGACGAACGGCGCTACCACCACCTGGTCATCGACGAGGCCCAGGACCTGACGCCCATGCAGGCCAAGTCGCTGGCCCGCTGGTGCCCGTCCGGCTCGATGACGGTACTCGGAGACTTGGCGCAGAGCACGGGAATTCGCCAGTACGACGTTTGGGAGCGCCTGGCCGACATCCTGGCCGGCACCGAAGGCTGGCACATCGCCGAACTCGGCATCGGTTACCGAGTGCCGGCCGACGTCATGAGCTTCGCCGCGATGCTGGGAACGAAGATCTCGCCCTCCACGGCGATACCGACCTCGGTGCGACCATCGTCACAGGGCACTTTGGAGATCGTCCCGGTCTCCCGGCAGCGCATACTCACCGAGACAGTCAGCAGGGCCCAGCGGCTGGCCATCAAGGACGGCAACCAGGCACGCTCCGTCGCGGTCCTAACTCCGGCGCAGGACGAGTTCCATGACGAACTCGCCCAGCGGATCGCCTCTTCCCAGGAGTCGGCGTTGCCGGGAATGGGACAGAGAATTACCGTCATGCCCGCGCACATGGCGAAGGGTCTGGAGTTCGACCACGTCGTGGTGGTAGAACCGCATCTGTTCGCCGAACAGAGTTCGACGGGGCTTCGGCAGCTTTACGTCGCTCTGACCCGGTGCACGCAGTCCCTGACGGTGCTCCATTCATCCCCTCTGCCTGCCGAACTAGGCGGGCCTGTCAAGGTGCCTGTGACCGAGATCAAGAAGACTGACACTGTCCCTTCGTCCCGGAATGAGCGGTTCGCTGACGGGGATGAGTTTCGAGCCTTCCTCAAGGAGCAGGCGGCTGCCAGCCGGAAGCAACCAGCACACGCCCGTCTCAAGCACATGCTCGCAGCCGAGTTGTACGGCAACGAACGCGAGCCCCTGCTGGATACCGAGTACGCCGACATCATCTGTGAGGACGAGCGCGGGCTCGGGTTCTACGTGATCTCAGCACAGAGCGTCGACACCTACGCAGAACTCCGCGCCATGGCCCCTCGGCTTCTGGAAGCCGAATGGGCGAGCGGCAAGTACAAGGAGATCGACCGGCTGTTCCTCGTCCTGCCGAAGGAGCCGCAGGATCTGTGGGCTGTCGAGATCATCAAGACGCTCTTCGAAGTGTCGATCATCTGGAAGACCGAAACGGGCTGGGCCGGTCCATCTGTGGAGGCTGCCCTGGGGCAGTGATGGGGAACCACCCGACCATGATGACGGCTCCTCGTGAAGGCAAATACTGGCGTGGAATGCCTACCTATCATGCGGTTCATGACTGTCAGGCCCGATCATGGGGCCGCCCTCCAGCCGAGCCTGCGTCAGAGCCTGGCCTGGGCGCTGATACCGGCCTGCTGGTGCGGCGGGTTACCGATCCCGTTCATGATCGGATATGCCGCCTACCGGCTCCGCAACACAACGTTGTGGATCTTCGCGGCGGCGTATCTCGCGGTCGAGGGAGCGGTGTTCGCGGCCTCGTGGGCCCTTGAGAACGTATCGAAGGAGGATGCTCGCTGGACCCTCACGTCGATGATCTGGATGGGCACCTATCTCGGCGGTGTGGCACACCTCTTCGTTCTGGCCAGCCACGGAAGATCCCGCCCGCGGCGACCGTTCCGAGAACCCGGCCCGGGCCGGTGACGCCGAGCCTGTCATCCGGGCCGGCACAGGCGTGCGTGGGGCCGTACGCACTCATCGCCAAGATCGGCCAAGGGGGCCAGGGCGAGGTCTACCTGGCTCGCTCTCCGGACGGCGGGCAGGTCGCCGTCAAGCTGTTGCATGCACGAGTGTCCTTCACTGAGCGGGACGACTTCCTCGCCGAGGCCAGCACGGCCCGCCCGGTTCGCAACCGCGCGGATGAACGACGTGGGCGTCCACGACAGCAGGCCGTACATCGTCAGCGAGTACGTTCAGGGGCCCTCACTCGACCAGCTCATCCGTCGCGAGGGCCCGCGTTCTCCTGACAGCCTGGTCCGACTCGCCATCGCCACAGCCGCTGCCCTCAACGGGATCCACCAGACGGGCATCGTCCATCCAGACTTCAAGCCGGCCAACGTCCTGCTCGCCCCCGACGACCCGCGGGTATCGACTTCGGGATCGCACGTGCCGTCGGACGGCTCACCACGTCGGGGAGCGCCAAGGACACTCCGGCCTTCATGTCGCCCGAACAGGTCGAAGGCCGTCAGGCAAGTCCAGCATCGGACATCTTCAACTGGGGCTCGACGATGTACTTCGCGGCGACCGGTCGCCCGGCCTTCGACGGTCCGTCCGTCTGGGCCGTCGAGGACCAGATCATCAACTCCAACCCGGACCTCACATGGTCCCCCGCCTCTTCGCGAGCTCGTCCAGCGGGCCATGCACAAGACGCCGCATGAACGCCCAACGGCACCACAACCACCTCTGCTGCCGCCACGATAGAAATGCTTGCATACTAAGTTCACAGTCTCTATTCTTCTTGTACGTGAGGTGCAAGGGAGCTGTGATGCGTACTCTGCGAGCAGGACGAGCCATCCACTTACTGGACATCGAGAACCTGGCTGCATCTCCGTCGCCCACTGCGACGGAGATCGCCGACACCATGTCGGATTACCTGTGCCGAGTGCCGGTCGGTGCCCTGGACCAGTTCGTCGTCGGGGTCAACCCCCGATCGCTGGCCGAGGTGGGCCGAGTGATCCACGGCGCTCAGATCCTCACCCGCTCCGGACGGGACGGCGCCGACAGCGTGCTCGCCGAGACGGCCGTCAACGACCGGATCGACCTCCGGTTCGAGCGAGTGGTCATCGGCTCCGGCGACGGCTACTTCGCAGACCTCGCCGCCTGGCTGACCGCTCACGACGTGCGGGTCACGGTGGTTTCCCGCACCGGCCTGCTCAGCTGGCGTCTCTACGTCGCGGTCCGCGACATCACTTATCTTGACGCGGCGCTGGCCGCCTGATTCCAGGGAATCCCCATGACCTACCAGCCCCCCATGCCACCTCCTGCGCGTCGCGGGTTCTCCGGCCCCGCGGTCGCGCTGATCGCCGTTCTCGCCTTGGGCGCGGGTTGTGTCGGTGGCGTGGCCGTAGGAAGTGTCGGCAACACGCCGACCACGACCGCGTCCCCCACCGAGACCGCCCCCACCGAGGCGCTGCAAGCCACTTCTCTTCCTCCCGCCAAGGAAAAGAAGGGCCGTCTGGTGAAGCTGCCCGACTTCAAGGGGCAGAACGCCGCCATCACCCGTCAGTGGCTGGTGGACCGGGGATGGAACGAGTTCAGCGACATCAAGCTCGGCTCGCAGGATCAATACGACACGATGGTTCTCCTGCCGGAGAACTGGACGGTGACCAAGCAGTTCCACGGGGTCGGCACCAAGGTCAAGGTCGGCACCACCATCGTGCTCACCTGCACGAAGGCGTCCTGATGGCCGCGCTCATCCTCAGCCGGCAAACGCTCCTCGCCAGTCGGGATGCCCTCGACTGGGCGGTGGCCGGCCTGCCGTACATCGGCGCACTACTAGTCGAGCTGGAAGACGAGTCCTGGTACGTCCAGGTAGCGAAGATTGCCGGGGCAGAGCACTACTTGATGGAGCATCGAGCGGGAGAGGCCAGGCGGCATGTATGGGCCATCGCCCGCTCTCGCGCTGACCTGGTCCGTGCGCTGCTCGGCTTCGCACAACGCGATGAGACGTGGATGACCGGATTCCAGTGGGAGGTGCTGGAGTTCGACGAGCAGACGCGCTTCGCACGGCTACCGCCGCATCATCCCATGTCATCCAGATCTGGGCTGACCATCGACGATTTCGGCGGCCCGTCCACAATGTCGGACGACGACGAGCACGACGCTCTGCGCAACGAATTCTGATACGAACGACCGTCCTTGGACGGCACACGCACCACGTTGCGGCTGCCGCGCTCGTGTGGGCCATCGCCGTTGACGGGCACGCTGTCGCACAGGCCGGGTGAAAATGCGTCAGCTGGACCCTACGCCGACGCGGTATGCCCAAGCGGTCAAAGCCGGACTGCGAGATTGGGATCGATGAGATCCGTCACGGCCAACCCTGCTGGCACCACCCGGGCATCGGCACCTACCGGCTGACCGCCGACCGGGGACACGTCGGCCTTCATCGACCTGACTGGCGGGCAGGGGCTTCTGCGTCAGGTCGAGGGCCGCGACTCGAGCCTGGTGGCCATCACATGGCAGGACCAGGACCTCATATTTCACCTAGTCACGCCTCATTGGAACGTAACCATCAATATCCTCTATCGCCCCACCTCCACCTTACGTACACGTCATCATCAATCATTAAAGGATCAACCGGTTGAGGAGAACGCGTGAAACTGATCCACGCCGCCGACCTTCACATCGACAGCCCGCTCCGTGGCTTGTCGGTATACGAGGGCGCACCGGCCGAGGAACTGCGTACCGCCTCCCGGCGAGCGTTGGAGAACCTCGTCCAGCTTGCGATCTCGGAGTCAGTTAACGGTGTTCTCCTCGCCGGCGACATCTATGACGGTGACTGGCCCGACTTCCAGACCGGGCTGTTCTTCGGCAAGCAGATGTCGCTGCTGCGTGAACAGGGCATCGCCGTCTACCTCGTTTCGGGGAACCACGACGCACAGAACAAGATGACCCGGCGGTTGCCGCTGCCGGACAACGTGCGCATGCTCGACGTCGAAGAGCCGGAGACCGTACGCGACGAGAAGGTCGGGCTGGCGGTGCACGGGCAGGGATTCCCGCGTTGGGACATCACCGACAACCTCGCCCTCGGTTACCCCCCTCCTTGCCGGGACCTCTTCAACGTCGGGCTCCTGCACACCGCGCTGAATGGTCGCGACGGTCACAACAAGTACGCCCCCTGCACGGTGGATCACCTCATGGGAAAGGGATACGACTACTGGGCGCTCGGCCACGTACACAACCGGGAAGTCGTCCAGGAGGACCCGTGGATCGTCTTCCCCGGTAACATCCAGGGCCGCCACGCCCGCGAGACGGGCCCGAAGGGCTGCACCCTGGTCACGGTCGGCGACGACCTCCGCGTCCGCTCGGCCATCCACCATGACCTGGACGTGGCGCGCTGGGAGCATCTGCGCATCGACGTCTCCGGGGCCGGAGACCTCGATGCCGTCGCGGATCTGGTGCAGGTCCGGCTCAAAGGCTTGCCCTCCGGCAAGCTCCAAGCCGTACGAGTCAGTCTTGTCGGCCGCAGCAGCGCTCACCTCCGGCTGTGGAACGGGCGGCACCAGTTCGTCAACGAGGTCCGTTCACTCGCCAACGACCTCGGCGACCTGTGGGTGGAGAAGGTGCGCATCGAGACCCGGCTGCCAGAGACTCCCGGCGAAGGCACCATAGGACTGCTCGCCGATCTCCGGCGCACGGCGGCAGCGCTCCGCTCGGACACCACCGCTCTGCACCGGATGGTCACCGAAGACCCTCTCTACCCTCAGCTGCCGCTGGACGTGCACAACCAGGACGGAATCCGTCCCGATGACCCGGAGTGGCTGCAGCGCCTCGGCGACGACGCCATCGATCTGCTGGAGTCCATGCTCATGGAGGGACGGACACGATGAGAGTCGACCGGCTGGACCTGATCGCGTTCGGTCCCTTCAGCAGAATGGTGCTGGATCTGTCGGCACCCGGCATCCACGTGATCGCCGGGCCAAACGAGGCCGGCAAATCGACCGCGTTGCACGCGTTCGACCAGCTCTTCTATGGCATCGACGAACGATCGCACTACGACTTCGTCCATGACAGGGCCGCACTACGGCTCGGTGCGCTGGTACGGGGCTCAGCAGGCGCCTCGTTGGAGTTCATCAGGGTCAAGGCACGCAAGACGCCGCTTCGCCGGGTTGACGGGGAGCCGCTGGACCAGTCGGTGCTGAACACGATGCTGGGAGGCATCGACCGGTCGACCTTCACGTCGGTGTTCGCTCTGGGCAGCGCCGAACTGCGACGGGGAGGTGAGGCACTGGCACGCGGAGGCGGAGACTTCAAGCAGGCGCTGGCCGCCGCCCGGTCGGGAGGCCGCCTGTCCGACGCGCTGCGTACGATCGAGGAGCGTTTGGGCGACCTGTACAAGCGGCGGGGCCAGAACCCGCGGATCAACGTCCTCCTCGCGGAGCTAAAGCAGGCCCACAACCAGGTCCGTGCAGCAACCCTGCGTCCGCAGGAGTACCTCGACAGGCAGCAGGAGGTCAAGGACGCCGAGCAGGCTCTCAAGAAACTCACCAGGGAGCTGGAGCAATTCAGGAGCGACCAGTCCCGTGTGGAGCGGCTTGTCCAAGCGCTCCCGGCGCTCAACCGACGAACTACCCTGCTGGCCGACCTCAAGACCTTGGAAGCTGACGGCGCAATCACTCCGCCGGACGTCGCCGTACGCCTTCCCCTGCTGCGGGAGGACCTGCGGCTGGCGGAGAGCAAACTGGCTGACACGCGGCGGCGCCTCGACGACGTCGTGGGCGAGCTGAACGAGCTGGCCGTCGACGACGATCTCCTTGCCGCGCAGGATTCCATCGACAGCCTCTACCAGGACCGCAAGGCGGCGTTGGAAGCGGCCGAACGGCTCACGAGCTTCTCCGACACCATCAAGGATCTCCGTGACCAGGCACTCTCCACCCTCACCCAGGTCCATGTGAACGCGACGCTGGACGACATCGACCTCTACACGGTGCCCGCGTCGGTGCAGAGACGCATCCAGGAGCTGCACGACCAGCGCACCGCCATCGACGCCGCCCTGATGCGGGATCGTAAGGCAGTGGACCAGCGCCGACGCAACCTTGAGGCGGCGGAGAAGCGGCTCAGCGAGCTTACTGCGATCGAGGACACGAAGCCTCTCCACGCCGCACTCAACGCCGTCCCTCAGGACCTGCTCACCCGTATGGCCACTGCTGACGAGGACGTCCGGCGTCTGGACAGTATTGTCGAGCGGCTCGCCCTGGAGCTGCGAATCCCGGCGCAGCAGGTTGATGTGATGGCCGTGCCCACTCGCCCCCAGATCGACGAGCACGTGGAGGCACGCAAGGACCTGAAGCGGGAGGGGCGCGAGCTGGCCAAGCAGCGGAAGGTGCTGATCGCCAGGCTGGATGACAAGCGTCTCGACCTGGCGACCCTGCTGAGCGGTGACCCGCCCCCCACGGAAGCGGAGCTCGGGGAGGCCAGGACCGCCCGGCAGGAGCTCTGGCTCGTGATCCGCGATGGGCGGCACGATCAGGCTGGGAATTTCGAGCTAGCCATCGACCGCGCCGACCAAATCGCCGACCGGATGCGCCGGGACGCGTCCCGCATCGCCGATCGCTACCGATTGGAGCTCGAGATCGGCAATGATGAGAAGGCGCTGATCGCGCTCAGCGAGGAGCAGGCTGCCCAGGACGACCGGGCCGACCACTTGGACGCGGAGTGGGACCGCCTGTGGGAAGGATTCCCCGGCCCTGCGCCCAAACCCGGTGCCGCCACGTCCACGCTGGACAGTGTCGAGAGGCTCCGGGGAAATCTCAGGGAGCTGGCTGACGCCCGAGCCCGCCTCTCCTCTTTGCGTAAGCATGCCGGTCTGCACATCGCACGGCTCCGCGAGGTGCTGAGGTCGCCGGAGGAGGTTTCTTCCCTAGGGGCTGAGAATGCCTTGGCGGAACTTCCCGAACTGCGCGAGGTCGCCGAGCAGCGGCTGGCCGAGCAGGACGAGCTGACGCGTACGCACGACGCGTACAAGGCTCAGCTTGTCGCGGCGCGCGAGGAGCTGACCGCCGCCGAAGCCGAAGTCACCGAGCACGAACGGAGCCTGGCCGGCTGGGAGACCACCTGGCAGAAGCTACTCGAACAGGCAAAACTTCCCACAGACAGGGACACTGCCGCCGCCCTCACCGATCTGGAACGGCTCGGGCAAGTCGCCACGTGGATGTCGGAGGCGGCCAGGAACGAGCGTGACTCCGAGAAGGCCGTCACCGCACTTGACCGGTTCCACTCACTGCTGGCCGCCACCGCCTCCGCCTGCGGTCATGCGATGCCGGACGATGAGATCGAACGTCACCAGCTTGTCGGAAGTCTTTACCGGGAGGCCGGGAAGAACCGTTCCGCCGCAGATCGGCAGGCCGTTCTTCTCGGCGATCAGGCCGAGCTGAGTCCGACGGCACGTGCCCTTGAAGAGACCCTCAAGGAACTGCGAAGCGAACTCGCGCAGCTCTGTGAAAGGGCCGAGGTGGACAGCATTGACGCCCTGAGCGAAGCCGTACAGCGGAGTGCGACCCACGGGAGGCTCAAGGAGGCACTCGCGGAGGTCAAAGCGGCGCTTCCCGCCGACGCGGAAACGCTCATGGCGGAGATTCCCGAAACCGACGAGGACCTGCTCAGAGCTAGGCTAATCACCCTCACCGAACGCGTCACCGACCTCGACGACCAACGGACTCGTCAGTCCCTGCTTCTCGGCGAGAAAAAGACGGAGTTCGCCCGCTTCGATGGTTCCGCCACCGCCACGCGGGCAGCCGCGAGCGTGGCGACCACCGCGGCCGCGCTGCTGGAGGAGAGCGAGGAGTACCTCCGCCTGCAGGTTGCCCGGAACATCATCCTGTCCTGCATGGAAGGGTATCGGCAGGCACAGCAGGACCCCGTGCTCACGCGAGCGAGCCTGCTGTTCCAGCAGTTGACGCTCGGCGGCTATAGGGGGATGGAGCTCGACGAGGACGGGGACTCCACTATCGTGCTGGCACGACGCGGCCGTGAGCTGCTGACCACCGACCGACTCAGCGAGGGGACCCGGGACCAGCTCTACCTGGCGCTGCGGCTGGCCTCTTTGGAGCGGTACGCCGAGGAGGATGGTGCGCTTCCGTTCATCGTCGACGACATCTTCATGACCTTCGACGACCAGCGAACCCGTGCCGCCTTGGGCGTGTTGAACGAGATGTCCGAGCGGTTCCAGACGATCGTCTTCACCCACCACGACCACCTGGCCGAGCTCGCCCAGACAGAACTTCCCAGTGGCCGGGTACACGTGCACCGGCTACCACGGTTCGCGTCCGCCACGACCACGAGCGGCTGAGACTTCGACGAGCACGCATAGCCCAGCCGATCGCTCAGCTGGGCTATATGTGGACCGAGTCAAGACGCGCGTGTCGGCAGCCGCTCAGCGTCGCCTCTGGCAAAGCGTCCCTTCAGACCGCATTCGGGGCAGCTCTGGTCCCGGCGAATCCCGTCGTAGTACATCTCGTTTGATCTCGGCACCCAGCGCTGGAAGTCGTGTTGAGCGTCCTGGTGCAGGAGACCAAGCACACTGAACAAGAAGTCGTTAGCAGCGTGGGCAGTCGCGGTTGCGTTCAGCGTGATCACACTAGGCGCGATCACTGTGGGGTCGTCGACATAGCGCTGGGCGCGGCGCTCATCGGGAGCTAGGGCCTCTTCCTGAAGGCGCGCTGCGTTGATCAGCCCGTTGCACCACAGACAGCCGAGATCCGGTGTGATTGGTCGGTGGACACTGAAGACGTCGAGGATCTCGCCAGTGCTTCGATCTGCTTGGACCTTGGCACCCACTTGGACGCCCGGGATGAGGTACTGGTGGACGAGTGCGTTGAAAACCAGGCGCGCCTGCATGGTGTCAGCGGCAAGGAACATGAAGTCGCAATCCACCAAGCATTGCGCCACGGCGGCATCCGCGATGTCGCCGAAGATGGTCTCGATACGAGCCTTCGGATTGGCCACTCGTGCGACACGTGCGGCGATGCGCACCTTGGGAGTCGCTGTTCGGTTGCCCAACCGGCGCATCCATTCAGGGCGGTTGTCTCGAGTGAACCAGGTCCGCGCATCCCACCGGGTGCTTCCAACAACGCGTGGGAGATTGGTGAGCTCGATCCGTTCGGGGTCGATGACTACTAGGTGCCCTACGCCGAGCCGAGCGAGGTATTCCACCAGCAGGGAGCCCGCTCCTCCGGCGCCGATGACTGCAACCTTGAGACGATTGAGAAGAAGTTGTCCCCGGTCGGAGAACCAGCGCGTCTGCCGATCGTAGGCTGAGTCCGCCAGATCGAGCGAGACCGGTGGCGACGGGTACAGGCTCCGCCATGAGCGTCCGACGACGCGTGCTTCGGCGAGATCCTGCCGTGTGCCATCGGGGAGCCAGAGGTCGCCCGCGACGGCCTGTTGTGCGAAGACCAGGGCCCCGACGGGTTGGCCACGCAGAATATCCCGAAGGGCCGGATAACCGCGTTCGTGGGAACGCAGGTCAGTTGATGAGAACGACACTGATCGCGTGCCGCCGTGGCAGTGCACGCTGAGGTAGGCAAGCCGCTCATCGCGGCAGTACAGGGCCGCCTCCCGGACGAAGGCAGCGGTCAACATTCGATGTCCTCGCGTACCGGGGACATAGTCGCGTCCGTCGATCGCTGGAATGACCTCTCGGGCCAAAAGGCGTCCCCCCTTGGAGAGGGAGGCCACTCCCGCGGTGAGGACAGCTGCATGCTCTTCCCCGTCTCCAGGAAACAGCTGATCGTGTAGCTGGCGCATGACGCTTTCGCTGAGCGTCAATGTCCAGGATTTCATGGACGGGTGAGCAGCCACTCGATCACCTTCACCAGCTTGATCACGGCGGTATCGGTCACTGGGTTGAGACGATTGGAGCGCCGAGAGATCTGGATGGCCGGCCGCCCCTCGAATGAAGAGACACTCATGGCCTCACCCAAGGGGCTTCCGTCACACCGGGCGAGATCACCACGGACGTAGTGCGGATACACATCGGCGTACGGATATTGAAAGGTGATCCGGAAGCCGATCCAGGACTCGGTCTGCTGGTACAGGTCACCGCCGAGGGTGATGCTCTCCACAATCACGAAAGCACCACCCTCATTGTCTTCGCGCACCGTGACCTGACTAGGGTCCACCTGCAGACGGATCCCCTCAATCCCCTCGGCCACCTGGCGGTTGAGCGTCATGTCAGGAGTTGTCGTCGTCCGCAACGGCAGTGAACTTGGAGTTCTTGTTCACCGTGACCACGTCCGAATCACCCACCGACCTGGTGTGGTGGTTGGACAGTTCCTCCGACAGCAGGAAGGAGAGCTCGATGGGGACGCCCTGCTCGATCGCGGCCTGCTTGATCTGCAAACCAGTAACGCGCGGGCCCTCGATGTTCACCGATCGCTCGTTGACGATGATCACGACCACACGGTGACCCGTCTGCTCGGCTTCGGGCATGGCAGTCATACCTATCCTCCTGGATAGTTGCGATACTGATAGCGGATTGCTAGGCGTCAGCGCCTCTACGCTGACCCGGATGGCGCAGGGCAAGCGTCCTGATGTCGACGGACTCGCCGCACTTGCTGCATGGTCAGGACTCAACACCAACGACTTCGTCCGTTCAGAGAGCGAGACGACTGCAAAGCCAGAGGCGCTCGCGATGATCTCGACGTACCTTCGCAGTGATCCCCACCTATCGGACGAGGCAGCGGTGGCTCTGGAGGAACTCATCAAGGCGACCTACGAGCGACTGCGGAAGGACGCTTAGCCCCATGGCCACCCAATACCGGCGGGGCTTCAAAACCGAGGCAAACGACATCGCCCGCGAAGTACGCGCAGAACTTGGCATCCGAACCGTAGACAGATTGGACCCTCATCAACTGGCGGCACACCTGGCCATCCCAATCATCCCCTTGTCGGACTTCGAAGCCGACGCACCACTCGCACATACCCAATTCGGCAGCAAGGAGACCTTCGCCTTCTCCGCTGTCACCGTCTTCTACGGAAGCCAACGCACGGTCGTCCACAACGACTTTCAGCCACTCGGGCGCCAGGCGAACAACATTACGCATGAGGCCAGCCACGGCTTGTTGCATCACCCCCCGACACCAGCCATCGATGACCGAGGCTGCCGAAACTGGCGTAAAGACATCGAGGACGAAGCGGCTTGGCTTGCCGGCGTGCTGCTAATCCCAGAAGAAACAGCCTTGTACATAGCGCGCCAGCAATGGCCTATGGAGCAGGCCGCAGAGCGCTTCGGTGTAAGCGTCGACCTCCTCAGATGGCGCCTCAACAAGACCGGCGCGTACAACCGAGTCAACCGAGGACGCGGCTTTGCCAAGCGTCTTTAGTCGCCTCGGCCCGCCTCCGGACCGAGGAGTGATGGTCAGATGGCTCTCAGAGATCGTCTGGGAGCCATCCGTCGGATTGTCTCCGCTCCCGGCGCGGAGCCTCGTTGCGGACACCGGCGTACGCGCGACGCCGTGGCCGCATCTAGATCCAGCTGGCGCAGGCGGCGGGTTCCCCCGAGCGTGCGCACGGTTCGGATGCGAACCCGCGTCGGCCAAACGGTAGCCGTACGGCGGGCGGCCGCCGAGAACTCGCCCTTGGTCGGCATGCTGGTTCCGCATCGCGGCCAGCAAGCGATAGCGGGCCCGCAGCACCTTCCGCTGTGATTGCCCGACCAGCGACAGCATCAGCGCCTGATGTACCGGGTTTCCTGAATCTACCGGCCCACCGGCTCACGACATCTACAGCTGGACGCCGTAGAACTGAAAAGGGGCAGAAGTCCGCGTGAGCTGATCCGCAGGAGTGACCTGCTTCGCCGTACTGCACTTTAATGCAGAGGAGACGCAGGTTTCATGGGCACTTCATGCCGGCCTGTTCGGGATGGCTTGTTAGTTACGCAGGTGCCGTGTGTTTCGTCGGTGGCCTCCCGTAAGCTTCTAGCATGGCCTACACTGCGACGGTTTTCCGTGTCATGATCGCATCCCCGTCCGATGTAGCGGAGGCGCGCGACGCGGTCGAAAAGGCGATTCATGGGTGGAATGACGCGAACGCGAAGAACAAGGGTGTTGTCCTCCAGCCGTGGCGCTGGGAAACATCTGCAGTACCTGAGCTCGGTGGACACCCTCAGTCGCTGATCAACTCTCAAGGTGTCGATAGTTCGGACATCGTCATCGCTCTCTTCGGCAGCAGGCTTGGCTCTCCGACCCCCGAGGCGGCTTCGGGGACGGCTGAGGAGATCCAGCGCGCCGTTGCCCACGGAAAGCCGGTTCATGTCTACTTCTCCATGGCTCCGCTGCCGAACGATGTCGATACGGCTCAGCTTGACGGTCTTCGACAGTTCAGAAAGCAACTCGAACCTCAGGGCATCCTTGGAGAGTTTCACAACCCGAGCCAGCTCGAGCACGAGGTTTGGAAGGCCATCGAGCATGACCTCGCCAAGATTTCCCCAGTTGAACCGGTCCTCCAGCATGACGTAGCCCCAACAGTGGATTTCATAGTTCAGCCTCAAGGGGAGCGTGAGATCTCCGGCAGCGACACGAAGGGAAACCCGAAGTACCGGACACGAAGGTGGCTGGAGGTCACTAACCGCGGGACGAGCGATGCCGAGAAGGTGTCCTTCGAGGTTTTGGGCAACTCCGGGCTGCTCCTGATGACGTCCGAGGCTTCGACCGTCATTCATGCTGGTCAAACACGGACAATCCCCATGGAGCTTCCCTGGGTGGGTGGAAGCGACGCGCCTGTGGTCCGATTGCACTGGATCGAGAGCGACCAACCCCAGTTCAAGGATTTCCATGTCGGTTAACACGTTCGTCGCCAGGCGGTTTGAGGTCTACGGATCCTGTGGTCGCTCCAGGCATTGATGCCTAAAGGCGATCTGCAAGATCGATATATAGAGTCGGCGCCCGTGGGATGGTGAAGCGGCTGCGCCTCGGTAAACGTTGGCCTGGCGCGAACGATCCACCGACGGGACCGCTCCAGCTGACCGCTCAACCGGGCGCGGGTTTCGCATGTCAGGCGACAGGAATGTGATGTTTGGGGATGGGGATACCTCTGGGCCATGTGCGTCCGGTGGCGCTAAGTCCTCGGACACGTACCTTTTCACTACGTGAGGGCTGAGATGGATCTCGGCCCTCACTTTTGCTTGTCCGGGGTGATAGGTCAGGCGCAGGCCCATCCACTGATAGGTCTCGTGCTTGCGCTTCACAGGAGCATCGGCGACGGCTCTGGCCATGTCACCGATCTCCGTCACCAGCTCGGCGATCTCGGTTCTGGACATCGGGGCACCCTTCCGGCTCTGACGCAGTTCGGCTTCTGCCTTGAGTCGTTCAGCCTTGGCCTCGTTGACCCATCGGCCGATCTCGGCCGGGTCGCCGCCGGCTTCGATGGCGGCGCGGTAACGGGCCAACTTGGTCTCCACGTCCGCGATCCTCTTGCGGGTGGCTTCGGTCATCGCGTCGTGGTTGCGATCCGGCTGGTCGGCGAACATGTCGTCGATCGTCTGGGTGAGGCGGTGTGGCGCGAACACCTTGGAAAGCCAGCGGTCGACGCGGGGCAGGATGGCGTCCTCACGGAGGTAGACGTTGAGCGGGTGCTCGATCTTGTTGCCCAGCGCGTACTCACGGGCGAAGGCGCACCGGTAGTAGGCGGCCTCGTTGATCCACTGACTCTGCATCTTGCGAAGGCACAGGCCGCAGCGGATCGCGCCCTTGAAGGCATAGGGATGGCGGGTGCGATGCGGTTTGTGCTCGCAGGGTCCTCTGCCGCGAGCAGCGAGAATGTCTTGCACGTTGCGAAAGGTGTCGTCGTCCACGAGCTGGGGATGCACGGCCTTCTTCGAGAAGATCCACTTGTCGGAGTCGTTCCAGCGCTGCTTGGTGGTGTGCCCGAGCGTCACGTCATCGACATCCAACAGCACTTCGTCCTTGCGCTGCCGGTTCCAGACCTGGCGGCCGGTGTAGCGAGGATTGGTGAGAATCGTCCGGACGGCCCCCTTGGACCAGGCGATTCCTGACCGGTGCCGGTTCCGCTTCGGGTCATGGGCCGAGGGACAGGGGATCCCATCTCGCGTCAGTCCTTCGGCGATCGCGAAGAGACCGCTGCCTTCCAGGAACTCAGCGAAGATCCGCTGGACGACCAGGGCGGCGTAGGGATCGAGGTCCAAGCCGTGAAGCCGTTTGCCGTCGGCGGCCTTGGCCGGGTTCGGGTGCGGCCCGAGATCGGTCAGGAGATAGCCGTAGGGCGGACGTCCGCCGAGGAAGCGTCCCTCGATCTCCGCCAGGGCGCTCATGGCGGTCCGGACTCTGACCTTGATGCGGTTCCGCTCGCCCTTACTGACGCCGCCGAACATCATCATGATGAGTTCGTGGGCTTCGTTGGTCGGGTCGATCGGGCCGCCCACCTCGGGTACCCACAGCGGCACTCCGAAGTGGTTGAAGATGTCGAAGGTGTTGCCGAACTGGTTGCCGTAGAAGGCACGCTGCGGCTCCCCGACGACGACGGCGTCGAAGGCTCTTCGAGGGTTTCTCAGCTCACCCAGCAAAGCACCGGCTTCCGGGCGGCGCTGAGGCGGGATAAAGCGGGATTTGTCGATGTCGAAGTGCTGTTCGACGATCTTTCCTCCGCGTGGCTCTATGAGCATCTGAGCGCATCACCGCCCGCGCCGCCAGCGCGACCAGCCCGCTCGCCGCCGCACCGGCCTGATCCGACGCCTTCCACCAGACAGGCGGAAAGCTCCCCGCGCTCGCGGAACAGGGCCGCCTTACGCGCGGCCTACGGGACATACTCGCCCACCACGTCCTGTTCACCTGGAACCGTGCGGGCATCCCCGCCCTCACGCAGGCGCAATACGCCGCCACCGCCGCCGACCTGGTCTTCCACCCCGGCCAGGCGTCGCCACCTGCGGCTACTCTCGGCGCGGTGACAGGTGACATCGACCCCACACCCAGCCCTGAGCAACTGCGCGACGCGCTGGCCGATTACATCCGCGGTCGCGGCACGTTCACCACCGAAAGGGTCGAAGCCGCCTTCCTGACCGTCCCCCGGCACCTGTTCCTGCCCGGAGAAGAGCTGCAGGACGCCTACGCCCCGAAAGTGATCAAGACGAAGTACGGCCAAGACGGCACGGCCATCTCCTCGGCCTCCAACCCGAACCTCGTCGCCGCGATGCTGGAACAGCTCGATCTCCAACCGGGCCAGCACGTGCTGGAAATCGGCGCAGGCACCGGTATCAACGCCGCCCTCATGGCCGAACTGACCGGCCCCGACGGCCAGGTCGTCACGATCGACATCGACGATGACATCGTCGAGGCGGCGCGTCGCGGCCTGCGGGCGAGTGGGTACCAGCAGGTCGAAGTGATCTGCGGCGACGGTGCGGACGGCCACCCCGCAGGAGCGCCGTACGACCGGATCATCGTCACCGCCGGTGCATGGGACCTGCCGCCCGCCTGGTGGCAGCAGCTCGCGACGGACGGTCGCATGGTCGTACCGCTCGTCCTGCACCCCAGCGGCCTGACCCGCTCGCTGGCACTCGACCTGCAGCAGCCGGATCTGATGACGTCCAACTCAGCATTGGTGTGCGGGTTCGTCAACATGCGCGGCTCGACCGCACACGACGGACACACCCTACGCCTCGCCGACGACGTGACCTTCAGCATCGATCGCGCCTCGTCCAGCGGAACGGATCTGTCCCGTACCCTCACCTATCCCGCCCATCAGGAGTGGACCGGCATCGAGATCCGCGACGAGCAACCCGTCGAGCACCTGGACCTGTGGCTGGTCACCACCGGCAGCCGCTTCGGCCGGCTGTCGGCCGGGCCGGACGCCCGCGACCGCGGCATCGCCACCCCCGCGCTGCGCTGGGCCGGGGCCAGCTTTTACGACGACAGCAGCATCGCCTACCTGGCATTGCGTCCGTTCGAGGACGGTTCGCGCGGAACCGGTCGGCACGAACTCGGCGTGATCGCGCACGGCCCGACCTGCACCGAACTCGCCGAGCACCTGGCCGGACTACTGCACACCTGGGACAAGACGCGCCCAGCCCAGCCCCGCATCACCGCCCACCCGGCAGGCACGGCCGAGCTGCCACCCGGATATGTGATCGACCGGCCCGGAACCCGGCTGACCGTCGCCTGGTGACAAAGACGCTCTCCCTCGAGCTCTGCCGACAGGAGGTCAGGATCGTGCACCGCATCGGCCTCGCGCCCGCCCCGCTGGAGGTGGCGCGACGCTTCCCTCTGGTACCACGCCCGCGCGTGGTGTGCCGCACCCTCGAACAACGCGTCGCCCGAGTCCAGAACCGGGCTTGTCTGGCAGCCCAGCGTGCGGATGATGCTGCCGCATGTCGTCGTGACTCACCTACTCCCCCAGGTAGATGACGACAGAGCAGTGTGGCTCGGGCGTTGGGCCCGGGCCACACTCTCTAGAACGGCCAGGTCGCGTTGCGGCTGGCCTCCAGCAGCGGGATCATCTGGAACGCCTGGTCGGAGAGACCCCCGAAGGTGTGCCGGTTGCTCTGCCCGGACGGTGCCGCGCCGTGCGAGTAGCCACCGAAGTTCCACATGTACAGCGGCACGCTGGCCGGGATGAGGTCGTCGACGCGCGCCTCGTGCCCGCCGCCGTAGTTGTAGCCGTTGGACGGCAGCCAGCCCGGCCGGGTCTGCTCGTCGGTGACGATCACGACCCGGGTGTGATGCGGGCGCAGGTGCGCACGCACCGCCGACGGGATGTCCGTCCCGTCCAGCCGGCGGAACCGCTCCACGACCTTCAGCACCGACTCGCCACGGCTGAACGGGACGGGCCCGTTCGCGATGCCGAACTCGACCAGGTCCGCGGCCTCGGCGCGCAGGGCGATGGCCGCGCCGAACACCGCGGCGGCGTCGGCCCACGGCATGTCGGAGTGCTTGGACATGGTCTGGAACCACATGGACGGCGACCGGTCGACAAGCACCAGCGTCCGCCCGGCCAGCGCGGGCACGTTGGCCAGCGAGTGGCCGAGAGCCTGCTCGAGCGGGTAGGCCCAGCGCAGCGACGGCGCTGCCCGGTAGGCGGCGAGGAACCGGAAGGGGAACTGCCGGGACCGGCGCACCTCCTCCGGGTCGGCGAGCCGCGCTGCCACGGTGGCGGCCACGACGTCACTGACGTCGGCCTGGTCGAAGTTGCGTAGGTTCCGCGTGAGCGACATCAGGCCCATGGTCGGGATGATCGACTCCCATGCGCCCCTGCCCATCGGACCCTGCAGCCAGCCGGCCAGCGACTCCCACGTCATGCCGGCCGCGGCGAGCCGCTCGGGCTCGGCGGCGAGCACCGCGGCGCGCGCCTCGACAGAGAGCGCCATCAGCTCGGCGCGCGCGGCCAGCATGCGCAGGCTCACCGGGATGGGCTTGTCCCGGTTGTGGCGCCGGTCCAGCGCATGCTGGAACAGGTCGCCCTGCCACGCCTTGCCCGGGTCGGGGCTCGGGTGCACGAGGTCGATCACGTCGCCGAACCGCCAGCCGCGGCTGTCGCTGTCGTACTTGAGCAGCGACTTCTCGCTGTACAGCCGGGCCACGGCGTCGGCGATGCCACGCTTGATCGGCTTCGGGATCGCCCGGCCGTAGCGGGAGGTCCAGTAGGCGAGCGCCTCGCCCGGCTCGTCGGCCCGCTGCAGCACGCTGGCCAGCAGTTGCCGGTTGTGGCCATGCTCCCCGGCCGCCAGGCGCGCTCGGACGGCCTCCAGCGCGGCCACGATCGGCGCCGAGCGCATGTTCGCCTCGCCGCGCAGCCATGGAAGGAACCGGGCCAGCCACTCCCCGTCCTCGACGGCGACCTGGTGGACGAGCCGGCTGAATCGGTCGTCCCGGGCGCCGGCCTTCTCATAGAAGGTGTTCTCGCCGACCATGTTCGACACGGCCAGCAGGAACAGCTCGCTCTTGGCGTCGCGGGAGTAGCCGGGGGCGCCCTCGTACGTACGGCCGAACGGCGTGGCCTCGGTCTTGACCGGGCTGGTGGCGGCCGTACGGGTGCGGGCGGTGTTGAACTTGCTCATGACGCGACGAACCCCCTCGTAGGTGATCGAGAGGGTTTCGCTCAAGAACGCGCCCGAGATCGAGTCGGCGACGGTGCAGCTGCTCTGCCAATTGAGCTACGAGAACCAAGGTCCCCGGCAGGACTCGAACCTGCAACCAGCCGATTATCAGTCGGAAGTAGCCGTTGCCTGCGCACCGGGCACGTTCTGAAGTTGTATCCCTCCCGAGATCAAAGTCGGCGACGGTGACGTAAGTGTCCTAGGCCTCTAGACGACGCTCGCCGTAGCGAGCGGCGGGATTCGAACCCGCGTCTCTCCTTTGAGAGAGGAAGTAACCGTTGCCTGCGCACCGGGAAGGTGCATATTCGGTTGTGAGGCTCAGAGGTCGGGGACAGCGCCGGATGGGTTTCTTTGACAGAGAAGTAACCGGGGCTTTCGCACCTGAGCTGTGGCCAGCGTAGCCGAACTGTTGCTGATGGGCACCTGATTAAACGTCAATCAATATGATGAAGCAGAACTTGTCCGCCCAACATTTTTGCGTCACGGCTTCTTCCAGAACGCCGGGTCATTCCTCGACGGAGCATCTGGACGGAGGGCCGACGGCGTCGCCTCCTCCTCGTCCCGGTCGTTCGGGTCCAGGTCGGCGAAGACGCCGTCGGCTTGTTCGACGATCACGTCGAGGTCGGCGGCCATGTCGTTCGAGATCTCATCTTGCAGTACGCCGTTGACGAGGTACATCTCCACCTGGCGTGGAAGATATAGGTGATCGCGTCGCCCGGGAATGGCGCGGGCTCACGGGGGAGGAGGCCATCGCGACGTGCCTGCACGCGCTCTGTCTCCGCATCACCGGGCAGCCGGTCGAGCACATGGCCACCGAGATGACCGATGCCTATCTGCGTCTCCCGCTGACGGCTGAGCATGCCGTCTTCCTCGTCCAGCTGGGAGTATGCGTGTTCCATCTTGCCGCCACGACCTGTGCGTTACGCCTACCTCTGCTACGCCCGCCCGTTCCGCGAACACGTCCGATGCAAGGGCACCGGCCGCATCTCCTATCTGTTCGGCCATGGCTGGCGCTTCTGCCCGCGTTGCAACGGCACCGGTCTGCGCCTCAGAATCGGCCGCCGACTGTGGAATCACGCTCGCCGACTCCATCGCTGACCTGCCCCCTGTACGAGACGTGTGGAGGGAGGTGAGGCTCAACGAGGACCCTCATCCCAACGAACCCGAGGAGATTCCTAGCCAAGAGCAGTGCTGGGAGGAGTTCTGGAAAGTAGCCGCCTATGTGCTGGCCAACATCGAACGCCGCCGTCACGCCCGCCAAGCACGAGAGATGGAGGAATGAGGCAGCGCGCCCCCCGGCGCGCTGTGGGCAGAGCCCAGTCTCCCCTGCTCGAACATGCAGAAGGCCCCCTCAGAAAGAGGGGGCCTGTCTAGGCGACCGCATCACCCCCGCTCGGGGTGACGGTATCGCCGGCAGCTGCTCGCGGTTTCTCTACCGCTGATGTGTCATCTGGCGCTTCTTCTAACGCTTCAGACTCTTCCTGTGGCTTCTCTTGGCTCCATCGGACTGAGATTTCCTTCCAAGAGATGCGAACCTCTCCACTGCCAAGCTTGTACTTGTGGGCCGCTGCCAGGATTGCCCTGACGCCCAGGATCGCAAGCAAGCTCAACACCAGAAGAAGGGCCACACCGGCGGGACCTACGCCCGAGAGCCATGCTCCCGGATTGGCCCCCATTGGTCGTTTTCTCTCAGCCCATCAGCAGAGGTGAGCTAAGCATCTACCCTCCCCGCAGCTAATCCGAGTGTGAAAGATCCGTCTTCACGCACGCCAGACGATCACGCGTAACGCAGCACTACGAGTGTTGTCAAAGGGCAGCGCCGTCAGCTGTCCACCAGTCGATCCCTCTGGCGACAACTTCGTTCAGCCACAAGGGGCGTGGCTGAATGAAGCGGCCTGCCTCACCACTTCTGCACCGACGAGACGTTGCCGCACTGCCACCTTGGTGGTGTTAACCCCTTCAGGAGACAGCGTCCTGATCATACCGAGCGGCGCCAGACGGCCATCGGTGATTCAACAAGTACAAAGGAGATCACGATCATTGACCGTCATGGCCCCGACCGTCACCGATGCTCCTGATCACGCCAGGCGGACACGGTGCTCGCTCCACTGCGGCAGCACATAGATCGGGAAGGGTGGTGAAGATCGCGCCATAGTCCGTCCCGACCGCAGCAGCCGCAGCCTTGGTGGCGCGCAGCGCCTCATCCGCCGCGGTGAGATTCGCGTCGATCTCGGCTTCCTGCTCCTTGTCGTCCTCCTCGCCCACACCCCCATCAGGGTCTGTGTACAAGTCGAGCAGCCGCTTGCGCTTGGTCTTCAGACGCTTCACCTCGCGCTGGCACGCCTCTACGTCCGCCGTCGCCTGCTGCGCGGCGAGCACGCGCCGCGCGTCGGCTTCGATGTTCTCTCCGCCCTGTGCGTTCTCCAGGACCCAAGCACGGATGGCGTTCTGAACGCGGTTGTAGCCGATGCTCGCCCCCGGGCACGTGCCGCTCTCCTGCATTCGGCGGCAGCCCCCGTGCTTCCGCCCTTGGTGGCGGACATGCGGTTCAGGCATTGGGCGCAGAACACCAGTCCCGAAAGGGAGTGAACGGCGGTCCGGAGTCGTGGGGCGGTCTGTTCGTTGGCGAGTCGCTTCTCGCGGTTCGCCTCCCACAGTTCGGCCGAGACGATCGCCTCGTGAGCGCCCTCGCGCCAGATGTCGTACTGGCTGATGCGTTTTCCGGTGCTCTCCGCATCCCGGATCTCTGAGCGTTCGCGGATGAGGCCGGCGGCGAAGCCATTGTCGAGTATGCGCCCGAGTGAGACCCCGGTGTACGGGCTTCCTCGCGTCGTCCGGTACCCGTCGGCGTTGAGTTCCAAGGCGAGTTGGCGCATGGGCTCACCGGCTGACGTTCATAGAGAGCCTTGAGCAAGGGCGCGGCCCCGCTCCCACCCGCACTATCCCCGCCTGCGGAAGGTGTTCCCCCCTCCGCTCAAGCGGAAGATTGCCCGCCCGCAACACGGCAGGGAAGTAGGCAACCTCATGGATGACGCAGGCGATTCCGCCGAACACTTCACCGTCTCGATCGGGCTGCACGAGAGCTTCGTCGTCACCCGCGGCTGGCGAACTCGACTACACCTCGGCGGGTTTGGTCCACCGGCAGGTGAAAGATGCCTGGCAGACGACCGATTCAGCGGGACTGGTCCTGGACCTGAAAGGCGTGACGTTCTGCGACTCCATGGGCGTCGGGGTGCTGGTCCTGCTGCTCAGGCAGAGCCGGGAACAACAGCGCAACCTGGCCTTGTCCGGCATCCCGCCCCTGCGGGAGCGGATCTTGACGATCACCGGCCTGCGCACCGCGTTCCAAGTCGAGACATCGGTGGAGGAGGCCATCCAGACGGTGCAGGCATCGCCCCAGCCCGACGCTCCGACAGCACCGGCTCATCGGCCTGACCGACACAGCGACAACGGCACCATGACCCCCGCCAGCACATCCTGTCGGGGGTCTATTCACGCTTCCGAACTCACGCCCCCCGCGTCTATCGGCGTACCCCTAGGCAGGTACGAGTAGACGTACAGAGCCAAGGCCGGCGCCCTCACCTTGTCACCACCCAACATGTGTGCTCAGCATCTTGGCGCAGGTGCGGACGAGCGGTTCGGCCTTTCCGGGCGCCGGCACCTGCTGCTGGATCGTGCCGGCGAGCTTGCCGACAGTCCTGGCGGTGAATCGGCGATCGCGCGCGGCGCCTAAGGCCACGCTCAGCGCGAAGGCGTTGGTGTAGCCCACCTTCCTTGCGATCGTGTCCACCGTTTGGTCGGTCCCGCACGCCGTCGATCAGCGCCAGCACATGCAGGCTTTTGAAGATCCGGCCGTAGGTGTCGACCGGACGCAGGATGTCCGGCCACCACCGGATGACCTTGCCCAGGTCCAGTCGCCCGCGCGTCGGCGCGTTCAGCGCCCCGTAATCGGCGTCGGCCTGCACCCGCCACAGCTTCTGGTCCGGCAGGTCGGCCGGTACTCTTCATCCAACAAATGCGCGAGCCCGAATACCAGATCGCTGTAATATCCGGTATCGGTGACAATCACGTCAGCCCGGCGGTCCTCGCCCGAGCCGAAGATGACATCCAGCGCGTGCAGGCAATCCCGGTCGGTGCCGGACACGATTTTCGACGCGATACCGAACGCCTGATCCTTGATCATATTCAACCATGCGATTCCGCGTTTCCAGCGGGAACCCCGTTAACGTCGGATTCCGTTCCAAATCTCCCCGACACTAAACCCGGTTCGCCGTTCCACTCCTACTGGCAGGCCATTTCCTACTTCCCGGCGGTCCGTCTCAATCGACGCGGATCGCTGCTCCATGCCGCCCGTCAGAACATCCCGCGGGGAACCTGGGCGGCTTCCGGCACCGGCTGGAGGACATCCCAGTGCTCGACGATCTGCCCGTCGATCATCCGACAGATGTCAACGACGGCGACGCCGCGCGGGTCATCGTCCGTGACCATGTGGTAGTGCATCACCACGTACTCGTCGTCAGCGATGACCCGTTTGAGGGCGAGCCGGGCACGGGCCACGGGAGCCTCGGCGATGAAGGCGATGAATGCCTCCCGCCCGGAGGGATTGCCCGGACTGTGCTCGATGAAGTCCTCGTGCAGCAGGGTACGGAGGACGTCGATGTTCCCCGCCGCAAACTGGTTGAAGCCGTGCAGGACGAGCTGCTTGTTGCGTGCGGCCTTGCTGTTTTCGCTCATGCTGGCCACCGTCGCAGCCGCCGCCCGGCCCTGTCGATTACATGGCATGTAATCGAGATCCTCGATGAGGCGTGGCGATAATCGCCCCATGACGCAGGACCGGCCGGTGGGTGAGCTGCTGCGCGAGTGGCGGCACCGCAGACGGCTCAGCCAGCTCGATCTGGCAATCCAGGCAGGGGTGTCGGCCCGGCACGTCAGCTTCGTGGAGACGGGACGGACCATTCCCAGCAGCGCGATGGTGTTGCGCCTGGCCGAGCATCTGGGCGTCCCGTTGCGGGAACGCAACCGCCTGCTGGTGGCGGCCGGGCACGCGCCCGTCGTCCGGGAGCGGCCGTTGGAAGATCCGCACTTGGCCTCGGCGCGGAACGTCCTGCAGCAGATCCTGCGGGGGCACGAACCGTATCCGGCGCTCGCCGTGGACCGTCGCTGGAACCTGCTGTTCGCGAACAAGGCGATCGATGTCTTCTTGGAGGGCGTCGATGGGGCGTTGCTGCGACCGCCGGTCAACATGATGCGGTTGGGCCTGCATCCGGGCGGCTTTGCGTCGCGCCTGCGCAATCTGGGGCAGGTCCGCGCGTACCTGTTGCCCCGGCTCGCCCGCCAGGTGGCGCAGACCGGCGATCCGGAGCTGAGCGCGCTATATGGAGAACTGCTGGCCTACGGCCCCGAAGGCGATCCGCCGCCGCCCGATCCCGCCGACATCGCCCTGCCCATCCGCATCTGCCACCGCGGAGCGGAGCTGTGTTTCATCAACACCATCACGACGTTCGGCGCCGCCTTCGACGTCACCCTCGAAGAGATCGCCGTCGAGGCCTACTTCCCCGCCGATGACCACACCGCCCGCTTCTTTCGGAATGGATGCACAGCACCCTCTGAATGAGAGTCCAAGACACATCCTGGCTATGCACGTTTACCCGTACATGGACCTGCAGGTGAAGCCGTACGCCAACAGCGTCTCGCCTTCAAAGTTCACGCTGCCATAACCGACAGTGACCGACTGCAAGATCCAGTACAGGTTCAAAGACGGGCACTGAGGGGTTAGACCGCAATATGCACGAAGCGTGCCGTGGCCGGGTTTCGCAGTTGCGTGGGCGCGACTCGCTCCACATGATCGATGTGGCGTGCCGGGGGGATGGCGGACCGCGCCCTGAGGATCGGTGACCGACACCGGATCTTGAACAGCGACGTCGTGTTCGGACTGGTCCACCTGCTGGGCATGCAATATATCGGCCGCGCTGGACGATATCCCCGATCAGAAGGGTTGGCCTATCCAGGACGCCGGACCGCACCGATGGGATCACCGCCACACGCCGCATCGTCACGAACCCGACCGCTCTGGGCTGTCGCGTCATCATCCTCACCACCTTCAACACCGACGAACACGTCTTCGCCGCCCTGCGCGCCGGAGCCGGCGGCTTCCTCACCGAAGAGATCGAACCCGCCGAACTCCGCCGAGCGGTCGCCGCCGTCGCCGACGGAGACGCGCTCCTGTCGCCGGGCGTGACCCGGCGCGTCATGGAGCAGTTCGCGCACCGGCAGGACCTCACGCCCAGCGCGGGACAGCGGCCGGCCGCCCGCACCTCCCGGGAACTGGAGACGGTCAAGCTCGTGGCGCTCGGACTTTTCCACGACGAGATCGTCGAGCACCTCGTCATCAGTCCGCTCACCGCCAAGACCACATCACCAGGGCCATCGCCGAACTGAACGTGCGCGACGAGGTCCAGTCGGTCATCCTTGCCTACGAGAGCGGCCTGATACGGCCGGCACGTGACATTGCCGTGTGTCCGCCCAGCGCGGGACGAGTTGTTCCGCAATCTGCCGGCCGCTGCTCCCGCGGCCTTGGCGGCGCCGAGCCAGGGCCACCATGGGCTCGGCACCCCGTACGTCGGCAGGGATTGGACGACCCATGCGGCGCGACTGCGGCCCGTGGCCCGGCTCGCCGTGAGGCGCGCTCTCAAGCGGCTTGAGCGGTCGCTCCGCTTGTTGTCAGGGTTGATTGAGCGATCGCTTAAATCGTGCTGAATGAGGGGTTCACCATGGACATGGTCACCGCGTGCCGGATGGTTCCGTCGGTGCCGGTCGTGAAGACGGTGCTGAAGGCAGGGAGCGCGGGGGTGCTGGGGG
>NZ_JABCPZ010000049.1 GCF_013283785.1 Nonomuraea antri | reverse complement strand
CCTCGGCCTCGGTCACGCCGGTGCGGACCGGGCGGCGGGCGTTGGTCGCCGTGGGGTTGACCGCCGCGATTGTCCTGGCCGGTCTCGGGGGCGCCGCCACCCTGGTCTCCCGTGGCACGGACACCCCCACCGCCGCGTCCAACGGCACGGACGCGTCCTCGGCCCTCGCCGCCGCACCTCCGGCCTCGTCCTCGTCCCACTCGGACACCCCGGCACCGGAAACCGAGCCCGAAACCGAAACCACGCCCGAGCCCGAGCCCGAGCCTGAAACCGAAGCCGAAGCCGAGCCCGAAAGCGAGACCCCCACCCCCAAGCCCAAACCCGTGCGCTTCACCACCGAGCGCGGCATCAAGCTCGTCCTCCCTCCCTCATGGGAGGCGACGGGCGGCACGGACACCTACTGCTTCCTGCCCGACTTCACGATCGGCGAGCGCCGCGCGGGCTGCCTGGGCGGGCTGGAACTCGCCAGAGGCACCGAGTACGACCTGGCCGACGACTACTTCGGATCCCAGCAGCGCGGAACCGTCTGCGATCTCGTGGGCGCGGCGTTCGACCCGCCGAAGGACTCCTGGCGATACGACGCCACGATCCCCCCGCCGAAACGCCTGCTCCACGAGAAGGTGACCGTCGGCGGGCACGCCGCCGAGCACGCGCGCTGGAAGTACACCTGCACGTATCGGACGGTCGTCGCGGAGATCTGGTACGTCCCCGACCTCAAGGTCGTCTTCTTCGTGGACGGCATGACGGACAAACACCGCGCCAAATACCTCAAGATCATCGATTCGGTCGATTTCACCAAGCTGGAGAAGCTGCTCCGCGAGCCCACCCGGGAGGAGATCGGCTAGCCAGCCGAGGCCGGCGCCATTCCCTCTACCTGCGACGACGTCGTCCGAAAGTGACGCGTACGGTGGGTGGCATGGAGATCGCTGTCACCGCACCGTCAGGCAACGTCGGCCGTTTCCTGGTCGGTCACCTGGTTCGCGCCGGCGTCCGGCCGCGGTTGCTGAGCCGTCGCCCGGAGCGGCTTCGCGCGCGCTGGGGCGACCTCGTCGACGTCCGCGAGGTCGACCTGCGGGACGCCGCGGCCGTCACCGAGACGACCCGCGGCATCGACGCCTTGTACCTGGTCGTGCCGCCCGGCGAGTCCGACGATCCGGTCGCCGCCTACGCCGAGGTCGGCCGGATCGTCGCGGCCGCGGTGGCCGGGAACCGGGTTACGCACACCGTCCTGCAGAGCAGCGTGGGCGCGGAGCTGCGCGAGGGCGCCGGCGAGATCGACGGGCTGGCCCGCGTGGAGGAGTCGCTGGACCGGGTCGTGGCCGCGGACGCCGGCCTGGCCGTCACCCACCTGCGCTGCGGCTACTTCTTCAGCAACCTGCTGCTCGAACTCGACGCCGTCCGCGCGGGCTCGGTGGCCGTGCTCCGTCCCACGGACGAGCCGATGCCCTGGGTCGCGCCGGCCGACATCGCGATGGTGGCCGCGTCCCTGCTGCTCCGTTCCGGCTGGTCGGGGCGGCGGGTGCGGGCCGTGCACGGGCCCTGCGACCTGTCCTGGGACGACGCCCTGGCCGTGGTCGGCGACGTCCTGGGCCGTACGGTCACCGCGCACCGGGTCGCGGACGACGCCATGCGCGCCACGCTCACCCAGGTCGGCATGTCCGAGGCGCAGGTCGAGGCCATCATGGGCATGTCGACCGGGCTGCGCGAGGGATTCGTCCCCGAGCAGCCACGAACCCTCGCCACCACGACCGACACGACGCTCGGCGCGTGGGCCTGGGCCGAGCTCCGCCCCGCCGTCGCGGCGGCCACCACCTGACGTGCGCGCCAACGAACCAACAACGCGGCGAAACGGCACGTCGGCGGTGGCCACCGTGCGCGGAACAGGGAGGCGGAACGGGGAGTCAGCGGGCGAGCGGGGTGAGACCCGCCGCCAGCGCAGGCTGCAGGCACAACCGCATCAGGCCGCGCACGGTGGCGTGCTGCGGCTGAGTCGCCACGCTGACCGGCAGCCGCAGTGCGGTACGCAGCCGACGCAGCAGCACCTCGTGCTGCCCGCCGCCACCGGTGACCACCAGGCCCCGCTCACGCGCGGCCGGTCGCGCGGCGGCCGGTAGCCGGCGCAGCAGACCGGCCGTCATGTCGACGACGCCGTCCAGCGCGTACGCGGCGGGCCCCGCCCCGGTGGTGGCGCTGAGCTGGAGCGCGGCCGCGTCGATGACGGCACCGCCCTCGATGGCCACCGCCTCGACGATGCCCGCCCCGACGTCCAGCAGCAGGCGCGGCCGGGGATCGAGGACGTCCAGGCCGACACCGACGGCGGCGGCCAGCGGCTCTTCCACCAGCCCCACCTCGCACCCGGCGATCTCGGCGACCGCGACGCGGACCGCCCGCCGGTCGCTCGCCGTGGCCGCCACCGGCACCCCGGCCAGGACCCGCTCCAGCGGCCGGCTGTCGTAGAGGCAGGTGTCCTGCAGGACCAGCCGCACCAGGCGCAGGCAGGCGCCCGGGTCTGCGACCATGCCGTGCCTGATGGGCCAGACCACGTCCGGCCCGTCGGCGGCGGACGACCGCCGCACGATGGTCGAGGCCCGGTCGGCGATGGCATGACCGCCGAGTGCCAGCGACCGGGTACGTGAGGTGCCCAGGTCGAGCGCCATGAAGCGCCGGGGCTGGCTCATCCCGCGCTCCCACGCGCCACCGGGGACGGATGCGCGGGCTCCGGCCGGACACCGGCCTGGACTGATTCCACAACGACCATGACGATGATCGACTCCTAGCTGACGCCGAACAGGAAAACGGCAACACGAACGAACACCCCTGAGGGTGTGGGAGAAAGGACGTCGGCTAGGTGAGCGGCGGGCTGCGCGATCCAGCGGTGCGGTGCGCGAGCTGCTGGGGGTCGCGGAGGCCGTCGGCGTCCGAACCCGGCGACGGCAGCAGCGCCAGATGGGCGGGCTCGCCGGCGCGTTCGCCGCGCATCAGCGGCCACGACGACAGGACATGGTGCTCGCGGGCACCGTTCGCCAGCGGCGGCAGACCGGACAACTCGGCGTCCCAGCCGCCGAGCCCCCAGGCGGACCCAGCCGACCCGGCCGACCCGGCCGACCCGGCCGAAGCATCGGACCCCGCCGACCCGGAACCCGGACCGGTCGCGACGTCCTGGCCGCCGCTCGCCCGCCCCGACATCCCGCCCAGCACCAGGGACAACAGGACCAGGCCCATCACGCCGGCGAACGCGATGGACCCCGGTAGCGTCCGCCACGGTCCCGTCATGGGGCCGACCATAGCCGAGCCCACGGGAAAAGGCATGTCAGGCCGTCCCCGTCGGGCCAGGGTCAGGAGGCGCGCAGGCGACCGGCCAGTTCGTGCCGGCTGCGCACGCCGACCTTGGCGAATATCGACTTCAGGTGATCCTGCACGGTGTAGGACGACAGGTGCAGCCGCTCGGCGATCTGCCCGGTGGTCCCCCCGGCCAGCACCTCCGCGCAGACCTCGCGCTCGCGCGGGCTCAGCGCGTAGACGCTCAGCATGAGGCTGGTCACCTCCTCGCCGGAGATCGGCTCGACGGTGACCAGGACGCGTTCGGCCGGGGAGTCCAGGTCCATCAGCGGCGCGGCACGCAGGACGACCCAGGCGCCAGAGGCGTCACGCATGCGCACGCGTGCCGTCGCCGAGGAAGCGCGGGACACGGCCGCGGCCAGGCCGCGCAGCGCGATGCCGATCCAGCCAGGCCGCGCCGCCTGCGACTGTTCGAGCCAGTCGCGGGCGGCCGGGGTGGCGGCGCGGAAGTCGCCGTCCGCGCCGAGCACGATCACCACGGGACCGCTCGATCCGGCGCCGGCGGCGGGCAGCCGGCTCTTGACGGCGGTGCGCAGGGCGGCGCCGACCAGCGGCGCGGCCGTGGCCAGGAAGTCGGCCTCGGCGGCGGAGAAGTCCGGGCCGCCCGGGCCGCGCATGAGACCGGCGATGCCCCAGCAGGCGCCGCCGCTGACGAAGGCCACGCGCACGTCGTGGGCCACGCCGATGGCGGGGTACAGCTCGTTGACGCGGCGGCTGCGCGCGGCCTGGCCGTAGGGCAGGTCGGAGAGCCGTCCGACGGGGACCTCCCTGCGGGCCAGCTCGGCGAAGGTGTCGCCCTCGCCCAGCGTGTACTCGATCTCGGCGAACAACGCCTCCTGCTGCGCGGACGGGTTGAGGTCGATCGTCACGGAGCTGGCCGGCAGCAGGGTCTGCGGGTCCACCGCCGCCCAGCAGGTGGCGTCGTACGGCACGACCCGGGAGACCAGCTCGATCGCCGCCTCCTGGACGTCGGCGAGGCCGAGCCCCTCCACGGCCAGCGCGGACAGGGCGCTCCTGACCTGCCTGGCCCGTGCCTGGTTCACCATGCCGCCAGTATCGGGGAGTGCCCGCGCCGGCCACCATCCCAGATTCGTGGGGGTGGCCGGCCGGCGAGATCACCCGTTTCCGTGGGATGGGCCCGGGCCTGCGCGATCCCTAGCTTGTGAACCGCACGACAACGGTTACGAGAGGGAGACGGCATGTCCCAGCAGGTGCACCACAGTCCCGCCGGTGAGGGCAGGGAGCTGTTCACGGTCGACAGCACCGCGACGGTGAAGGTCGGCGCCGAGCACACCGACGGCGCGTACGAGCTGTTCGAGATCGACGGCGAGCGCGGCAGCTTCGTGCCGCCGCACCGCCACCCCTGGCCGGAGTCGTACTACGTGCTGCACGGCAGGATGTCGGTCCAGGTCGGGTCCAAGCGGTACGACATGGGCCCGGGCGAGTCGATCACGGTCCCCACCGGCGCCGCGCACACCATCGAGGTCACCAGCAAGGCGGTGAAGTTCCTGGCCTTCAGCCTGACCGACGGCACCGGCAGGCTCTTCGCCGACCTGGACGCCAACGTCCCGGCCGGACGTCCGATGGCGGAGGTGGCCCCGCTCATCACCGAGATCGCCGAACGGAACCGGACCACGTTCCTCAGCCGTCCCGCCCAGTAGCGCCGCCCCACCCCCTCGGAGTACGTCATGGAATTCCGGCTCATCGGCGAGACGGCGGTGCTGGCCGCCGACGGCACCCCGCTCGACCTCGGCCCGCCCAAGCAGCGCGTCATCCTGGGCGTGCTGATGCTCAGGGCGGGCCAGACCACCGGCCACGAACAGCTCGTGGACGCGCTCTGGCCCCACACCGCCGACCAGCGCGCCACGCTGAGCACCGTCCAGGCCTACGTGTGCCGGTTGCGGCGCGTCCTGGAGCCCGACGCGGTGCGGCGCGGCACGTACCAGATCCTGACCAGGCGTCCCGAGGGCTACCGCCTGGCCATCCGCCAGGAGTCACTGGACGTGGGACGGGTGCGCATCCTGGCCAGGGAGGGCCGCAGGCTGCTCACCGCGGGCGACAGCGCGGGCGCGGCTGCCGAACTGCGCAGGGCGCTGGCCGAGTGGCGCGGCGAACCGCTGGACGGGCTGCCCGACCGGCCGTGGATCCGCGACGAGGCCCACTACCTGGCCGAACTGCGCACGGCACTCACCGAGGACGCGGCCGAGGCGGAGCTCGCCCAGGGCCTGGGCCCCGTCCTGGCGCCCGAACTGGCCCGGCTGCTGGCGGCGCACCCGCTCAGGGAGCGGCTGCGCGCGCTCACCGCGCACGCCTTCTACCAGGCGGGACGCCAGACAGAGGCGCTCGCCCTGATCGCCGAGGGCCGCCGGCGGCTGGCCGAGGACTTCGGGCTGGACCTGGGGCCCGGGCTGCGCCTGATGGAGGAACGCATCCTGCGTCACGATCCGGCGCTCACGCTGCGGACCTCGGTGAGCCTGCTCGGGCCCGCGCGACCGGCGGCGCGGCACCCGATGCCGTACAGAACGGCACCCAAGCGCTCCCGCCCAGCCGGCCGCACGACTCCTGCACGCTGAACGAGGCGCCACGCGCTCGTGTCTCGGCTCGTGAGCAGCTCTCAGCTCGCGGGCAGGTCGAGATGGTGAGGCGAGCCACTGGTGGAATGCGGTGACCGGGACTCGAGGGCGGCCGGCCCGTTCAGGAAACTGGTTCCGCGCGCTCATCGGTAGCCGGATCACGAGGACAGACGGTAGAGCGTCCTCGTTTCCGAGAGCAGGCCGCTGTCCACGAACCGGCCGGTGGCCAGTCCCACGAGCGTGAGGTAGGCGTTCATCTCATCGGCCTCGCTCTGGGCCGAGGCCAGGTCGATGCCATGATGCACGAGCATCGGCCCGAGCTCACCTCCGTCGCCGTACTGGCCGAGCGGCTCCCCGTCCCGCCAGTAGCTGAGCCCGTGAACGCCCTCGTCATCGTCGTACTCCACGAAGAACAGACGACGGCCGTTCGCACTGGGCGGCCCCGGCGCCACCACGGGCCCGCTGATGCTGATCAGATGTGTCCAGCCTTGACCGTGGGCACCGATCCAGATGATCTCGTCGCTCCCCCAGGGCTCGTAGGAGCGCATGGCCGTGCGCAGGTCACAGTCCAGGCGCGTCGCCGGATCCACCCCGAGCTGACGCGCGACCTCATGCGGATCCTCGTTCTCCACCCAGGTGCCGGCGAACCGGGTCGAGAATCCGAACGTACAGAGCAGGTCCCATTGGTCGACGGGAGGTTGGCCAGGTGGATTGTCGGGCACTGCGGTCGCCTCCTCGAGACCCAGAAGCTGTTTCCGCCTCCCACCCGATAGCGGGAGTAGAAACGTTGAGCGCTGAACCATGAAGACCGTCGTGCTCTTTTCCGACGGCTCGAAGAGAGTAGTTGTAGTCCTCGTTGGCCGCACCCTGTTTGGTGGACGTGAACGGGTACTCGTCGCATTGCAGTTCTTTGTACTTGGGTCCACGCTAGCGATGTACGCCGGGTTGGCGTCCCTGCTGGTGACCCGCCTTTTCCGTTATCGCCGCAGTTCTCCCGCCTGCGGCGCTTCCCGTGCAGTCGTGACAGTCACCTGGGTGATCACGAACGCCTGCCGCAACAGATCCCGGGAGATGGGCCGAGCCGACCATCTACCCCGTCCGTACGGTGAGGTGTCGCCGGGCGCGGTGGCGGGCGAGCAGGGCGCGGACGGCCAGGGACGGGTTGAGCAGGGACGTGGTGGGGGCGGCCTGCATCCCGACCAGCGCCAGGCGGCGGGACACCTCCGGGTCGTGCACTGCGGCCTCGTGCAGCAGCCGTTGCGCCCGGCCGGGCGGGGCCACTTCGCCGTCGCCGCGCATGAACGCGTGCTCGCGCTCGATGGCGCGGTGCGCCCGGCGGTAGCGGCGCAGCGCCGGGGCCGGATCGTCGCCGGCCAGCAGGGCCGGGGCCGTGGCGTCGGCGAGCCACTGGCCGGACAGCAGCGCCCAGGTGCAGCCGGGGGCCGGGGTGGGGTCGGCGGTCAGCGCCGCGTCGCCGATGAGCGCCAGCCCGGGCGCGGGCGTGGGGTGACGGCGGATGAGCGGGTAGTCGAGCGCGGCGACGACCTTGGCGACGCGTTCCGCGCCGGCCAGGTCGGGGGCGTCGGGCAGCGCGGCGACGTAACGTTCGAGGTAGCCGGCGTGGTCGGTCAGGCCGGGTGGCAGGGTGTCCTTGGCGGGCATGACCGCCACCTCGGTCAGTCCGCCGTCGGTGGGGGCGATCACCACCCAGTCGCGGTCGTTCCACCACACGGCGGCGGGGGTGGGCAGCGTGTGCCGGACGTTCCGGTAATAGGTGTAGAAGAACGCGCGGCCGTTGGGCGTGAACCGGGTGCGGACGCCGGCCAGTGCGGCGACCTTCGAGCGATGGCCGTCGGCACCGACGATCAGGCGTCCAGTGTGGGTCTCCTCGGTGCCGTCGAGCAGTCGCACGCGGACGCCGATCACACGGCGACCCTCAGTGCGCGGGCCGGGCACGTGGCGGTCCTCGGTGAGCAGGTCGGTGACGGTGCGGCCGAGCAGCAGGTCGACGCCTTTCGTGGCGGCGGCGCGCTCGCGCAGCATCGGGTCGAGGGTGGCGCGCCGGACGTTGACGAACGGCGGGACGCCCACGCGGCAGGGGTCGGTCCAGCCGTACGCGGTGCGGACCGAGACCTCGCCGGTGCCGGCGCCGGTGGCCAGCAGGTCGTCCCAGAGGCCGAGCCGCAGCAGCGGGGCCTGGGCGGCGCCGAGGAGGAAGTGGCCGCACAACCGCTTGGGCGTGGCGATGTCGCGGTGCTTCTCCAGCAGCGCGACGCGTAAGCCGGCCCGGCCGTAGAGGATCGCGGCGGTGCAGCCGCTGACGCTGGCTCCGACGATGACGACGTCGTACTCCATGGCGTGCTCCGAGTTTCGTTTCACTGTTTCGTTACGCCGTAACGTAACAGCGGAACGATATGCTGTCCAGCATGGGACGTCCACGCGAGCACGACGAGCAGACCCGCCGCACCCTGCTGGCCGTGGCCGGTGACCTGCTGGCGGCGGAGGGGTCGGGCGGGGTGAGCGTCCGGCGGGTGTCGCAGGAGGCGGGCACCACAACGCGGGCGGTCTACAGCCTGTTCGGCGACAGGGAGGGCCTGCTCAGAGCGCTCTACCAGCAGGCCGCCGAGACCATGCGCCGCCACCACGAGGCCGTGCCCGAGAACGCCGACCCGCTGGTGGAGATCACCGCGCTGACGCTGGCCTACCGGGCCGCCGCGCTGGAGGAACCCAACCTGTACGGCCTGTTCATGAGCGGCGCCGTGCCCGGCTTCCGTCCCGCCGGTGACGACGCGCTACTGGCCCGCCGCAGCCTCGCCCGGGTCGTCGAGGCGGTCCAGCGCTTCGCCGAGACGGGGAAGCTGCCCGGCCGCGAACCCCGGGCCGTCGGCCGGCAGCTCTGGGCCCTGGTGCACGGGCTGGCCACGCTCGAACTCCAAGGCCACCTCGGCCCGGCCGAACAGGCGGAGGCCCACTGGCGCGACGCGGTACTCGCCACCGTCACCGGCTATCTCCAGCCACCGGCCGCCACGCGGTGAGCCTGGTCAGCACCAGGTCCCAGTAGCTCCATTCGGCGTCCATCCAGGCGATCACCGGGCGGCCGGCGCCGTCCAGCGTCAGGGCGAGCCCTTCGCCGCCGCGCCGCCTGATCGTCGCGACCGCGGTCCGCGTGCAGCCGGTGGACGCGCAGGTGGCGATGACGATCCGGCGGCGGGCGAGGTCCTGGTAGGCCACCAGCGCGCGGCCGTCGCGGTCCAGCACCATCGCCGGATTCGCGTTCTGGCCGGGCTCGGCCACCGTGGTGGTGCCGGCCCGCGCGCATTCGCGGGTGTGGCAGTCGAGCAGCTTGACCGCGCCGTCGGACACGTCCAGGTAGGCGATCAGCGGCCGGCCGTCGGGCCTGACCGCCATGGCGGCGCCGACCCGGTCACGGAGCTCCTCCGAGTCGTCGTGCCGGTCCGGGCGGACGTGCCGTCCCATGCGGGCCTGGACGCAGGCCGGGTCATCGCAGGAGATCACGAAGATGGAGCCGGTCTCGCGGTCGAACCACGACACCACGGGACGATCGTCCGGCCCGACCCCCGCGACCAGGCCGCGCCCGTCGTCCAGGTAGGGCTTGACGGGCAGCTTGGCGACCTCCCGCGCGCGCGGCCGGGTGCAGAGCGGATCGTCGCAGGTGATGATCGAGAGCCCGGCCGTGTCGACGTCGTTCTCGCTCGGTTCGAGCTCGGCGAGGAGTGCGATCAGCAGGCCGCCGCCGGGACGTGTCGCGAGGGCGACCCACCGGTCGTCGCCGGTCCCCTCCACCTCGGCGACGGGCCGTCCGCCGGGGGCGCCGGCGCACCCGGTCGCGTCGCAGATCAGCAGGTCCAGCCGGACACGCCGGTCCTCGTCCGCCGCCGGCGACCCGTCCTGCGGCGTCCACGTCGACACGACGAGCCGGCCGTCCGCCAGCCGGGCGCCGGCCGCGAGGTACCCGCCGGCGGCGCCGTACGCCTCCGCCCACCTGTAACGGAGCTGGGTGCAGTCGTCGTTCAGGCAGGTCAGGATCTTCGCCTGGTCGTCATCGTCCATGAGCATGACCATGCGGCCGTCCGGACCGGTCTGGAGCAGCCGCAGGTCCGACGTGCCGAGGCTGGGGAGCGGCCGCCCGTCGCGCGCGGACACCCCGGGGTACGGGTGGCGTGACCAGTCCTCGGTGACGACCGTCTCGGAGACCTCCGGCCAGCCGAGCGGGTTGATCAGCAGCACGCCGCCGTACAGCAGGTTCGGCAGGAGCAGCGCCGCGAGCACCCGCACCGGCCTGGCCGGGCGCGGCGCGCCGGTGGGCAGCCCGGCGACGAGCTCCGTGAACTCGGTGAACGGCCGCTCCATGGCCAGGCGGTGCAGGAACAGCCGCGTGATCACGGCCGCCTGGAACGGGACGGTGACCAGGCCCAGCACGGAGCCCACCACGACCGGCGCGACGGGCACGCCGGACAGTGCCCAGCCCGCCGCCCGCGCGGCCAGTACCGGGAAGATCACCACGCCGAAGGCCACCGTGATCGAGGTCGCCAAGGGCGCCCCGCCCGTCAGCCGGTACGCGCGGCCGAGCGCCTTCCCCGCGGACCTGCCCTCCAGGACCACGGACGCCACGGCCAGCGAAACCGGCATCATGGCCATGACCAGGACCACCAGCACGGCGTAGGCCGGGATCCGCGCATCCGTCCACAGGAGCACCCGGGCCGAGGCGACCAGCGCCGCGGCCAGCATCACCACGCCGATCAGGCCGAGCACGATCGTCGCCGGTGAGCGCCGAAGCGCGGCCCGCATCGCGGCGGAGGTGGGGACGTGTTCGCCGGCCAGCCGCCCGGCGGCGATCACCATGGTCGCGCGCAGCGCCACCACGTGCCCGGCCAGCGAGACCACCAGCGCCGCCGCCCAGGTCAGCAGGGGTGAGCCGGGCAGGCCGATCAGCTCTAAGTCGCCGTCGACCAGCGCGGCCGTGCCGTCCGCGAACGGGATCAGCGCCACCGCGGCGAGCAGGCCGATCGGCAGGAACACCAGCAGGGCGGGCGCCAGCAGCCGGATCAGGTGCCGGACGGCGAACGCGTAGGCGCGCCAGACCACGCCGCCCCGCAGGACCTCGGCCAGCGCCTCCCCGAAGCGATCAGGCCCGGGCACGGAGGCCTCCAGTGGGACACGGATGTGGCCATGAGCCTAGATTCCGCGCCGTGCCCGGAACGACGCCGAAGACCTCATCGGCATCGGATTGAACCAGCGGCCGGTCTTACGGTGCCGGCCGTACCGCTCTGCGAACCGTCGTCACCTGATCCAGGCGACCAGGGACCGTCACCTGTTCCAGGCGACCAGGAACTCCGGCAGTGAGATGCGCCCGTCCACGTCGCCGTCGCGTTCGTCGGAGACCGCGAAGATCGAGTCGAGTTCGGCGGTGGTGACCTGCTCACCGCGGGCGTTCATGGCGAGCACGAACTCCTCGCGCGTGATGTAGCCGTCGCCGTCGCGGTCGAATTCCTGGAACGTGGCGGTGGGGTCGTCGAGATGCGGCATCGGTGGCCTCCCGTTGGTGCGATACGCGCGATGTACGAACAACGCCATATCGAAGCATGATCGCGCACCCCACGCGAGTGCCACGCGGAAACCCCCGTCCCGCCACTTTCACTCTATATCAGATGAGCGCGCCTCATGAGAAATCGAGAATTGCTTCATACTGCCCGTTGCCAACCGACCCGACCATCGATGGGGGCACCGAAATTGGGTTACGTGCTGGATTTCCAGCGAATCGACTCGACGAATATCGCGGACGTCGGCGGCAAGGGACTGCACCTGGGGGAACTGTCGCGTATCGACGGCGTCCGGGTGCCGGCCGGCTTCTGCGTCACCACGGCCGCCTTCCAGCGGGTGCTGGCCGCGGCGCCGTCGATCGACGCCCGGCTCGACCGGCTGGCGCTGGTGAAACCGGACGACCGCCAGGCGATCGGCGCGCTGAGCGCCGGCATCCGCGAGGTCATCGAGGGCGCGGCGATCCCCGACGATCTCGCGGCGGAGATCGGCGCGTCGCTGGCCCGGCTCGGTGAGGGGCACTCGTACGCGGTACGTTCCAGCGCGACGGCCGAGGACCTGCCGACCGCGTCGTTCGCCGGCCAGCAGGACTCGTACCTGAACGTGGTCGGCCAGGCGGAGATCCTGCGGCACGTCCGGCGGTGCTGGGCGTCGCTGTTCACCGAGCGGGCCGTGACCTACCGGCTGCGCAACGGCTTCGACCAGCGCAAGGTGCGGATGGCCGTGGTCGTGCAGCGGATGGTGTTCCCCGACGCGGCCGGGATCCTGTTCACCGCCGACCCGGTGACGTCCAACAGGAAGGTCGCCACCGTGGAGGCCGGCTGGGGGCTCGGTGACGCGCTCGTCTCGGGCCTGGTCGGCGGGGACGTCTACGCGGTGCGCGGCGATCAGGTGGTCACCGTGTCGGTCGCCGACAAGCGGCGGCTCGTCCGGGCGGCGCCGGGCGGCGGCACCGAGGACGCGCCGGTCGAGCCGGACCGGCAGACCCGGCCGGTGCTGACGGACGCCCAGGTGGTGCGCCTGGTACGGCTGGGCCGGCGCATCGAGGCGCACTTCGGCCGGCCCCAGGACATCGAGTGGTGCCTGGCCGGCGACGACTTCCACATCGTGCAGAGCCGGCCGATCACCACGCTGTTCCCCGTCCCCGAGGCCGGCGACCAGGAGAAACACCTCTACGTCTCCGTCGGTCACCAGCAGATGATGACCGACGCGATGAAGCCGCTCGGGCTGTCCCTGTGGCAGCTCACGACGCCGCGGACGATGTACGAGGCGGGCGGCCGGCTGTTCGTCGACGTGGCCGGCGATTTGGCCACGCACGCGGGCCGGGCGCGGCTCATCGACGGCCTGGGCAAGTCCGACCCGCTGGTCAGGGACGCGCTGCGGACCGTCATCGAGCGCGGCGACCTCGTGGACTCGCCGCCGGACGAGGAGCCCGCCGCCGCCGCTCCGGCCGTGGCCCCGCCGGCCCCGGCCGAGATCGACCCGGCCGTCGTGCCCGAGCTGATCGCCCACAACCGTGAGTCGGTCGCCGCCCTGCGGCGCGAGATCCAGAGCAGGTCCGGGCCCGCGCTGCTCGACTTCATCCTGGCCGACATCACCGAGATGAAGCGCGTCCTGTTCGATCCGCGCAGCTCGCAGGTGATCATGGCGGGGATGGAGGCGACCTGGTGGCTGAACGAGCACCTGGAGTCGTGGCTGGGCGAGAAGAACGCGGCCGACGTGCTGACGCAGTCCGTCCCGTACAACGTCACGTCGGAGATGGGGCTGGCGCTCCTCGACGTCGCCGACGCCGTCCGGCCGCACCGCGACGTGGTGGCCGTCCTGCGGCGTGTCGCGGACGAAGGCCGGACGGGCGACGCCTTCCTGGACGAACTGGCCGGGCTGCCCGGCGGACCGCGGGCACGTGACGCCATCCGGGCCTACCTGGACGAGTACGGCATGCGCTGCGCGGGCGAGATCGACATCACCCGGACCCGGTGGAGCGAGAACCCCGCCGCGCTCGTGCCCGTCATCCTCGGCCACGTCAGGAACTTCGCGCCCGGCGCCGGGAAACGGCACTTCGAGCAGGGGCTCCAGGAGGCGCGGCGGAAGGAGGTGGACCTGCTGACGCGCCTGCGTGCCCTGCCCGACGGCGAGCGGCAGGCCGCGGAGACCAAGCGGATGATCGACCGCGTCCGCGCCTTCGCCGGCTACCGGGAGTACCCCAAGTACGGCATGATCAGCCGCTACTTCGCCTACAAGCAGGCGGTGCTGCGCGAAGCCGACCGGCTCGTCGCCTCCGGCGTGCTGCGCGCGCGGGAGGACGTCTTCTACCTGCGCTTCCAGGAGCTGCACGAGGTCGTGCGCACCGGCGTGGCCGACGCCGGGCTCATCGCGGAGCGGCGGGAGGCGTTCGTGTCGTACGTGGCGCTCACCCCGCCCCGGGTCCTCACCTCCGACGGCGAGGCCATCAACGGGACGTACCGGCGCGACGACGTCCCGGACGGCGCGCTGGCCGGGCTCCCCGTCTCGGCCGGGACCGTCGAGGGCCGGGCCCGGGTCGTCACGGACATGTCGCGGGCCGAGCTGGAGTCGGGCGACATCCTGGTCACCGCCTACACCGACCCGAGCTGGACCCCGCTGTTCGTCACCGTCGCCGGGCTGGTGACGGAGGTGGGCGGCCTCATGACGCACGGGGCGGTGATCGCGCGGGAGTACGGCCTGCCGGCCGTGGTGGGCGTGGCGCGGGCCACCGTCCTCATCCGGGACGGACAGCGGATCCGCGTGCACGGGACCGACGGATTCGTGCAGATCCTCGACTGACCGTGGCGGCCGGCCGGGCCGCCGCCGCCTGGCCGAGCAGGACGCCGAGCAGGGTGAGTGCCACCCCGCAGATCTGCCGCGGGGTGAGCGTCTCGGCCGCGATCGTGGTGCCGAGCAGCACCCCGGTCACCGGGTTCAGCAGCCCGAGCAGCCCCACCGTCCCCGCGGGCAGGTGCCGCAGCCCGGCGAACCAGGCGGCGAAGGCGACGGCGGTCGCGACGACGGTGACGTAACCGAAGCCGAGGAGCGCGGGTGGCGGCAGGGCCGGTGGCGGGCCCTCCACCGCGACGGCGAACGGCAGCAGCACCAGGCCGCCCGCGACGAGCTGCCACGCCGTCGCCGACAGCACGTCCACCTGCGCGCTCCAGCGCTTGGCCAGGACGTAGCCGAGCGACGACATCAGCATGGCCGCGACGGAGGCGAGCACGCCGAGCCCGTCCACCGCGCCCGTGCCGCTGAGCACCATGAGGCACACGCCGGCGACGCCCACGAGGGCCCCGGCGAGGTGCCGCGGCCGCGGCCGTTCCGCCAGCAGCGACCAGGCCAGGAGCATCATCACGACGGGTGACGTGGCCATGATCGTCGAGGCGAGGCTGGTCGGCAGGAGCTGGGCGGCCAGGTAGATCAACGCGAAGAACGCGCTCATGTTGAGCGTGCCGAGGACCAGGGACTTCCACCACCACGAGCCGCGCGGCCGCCTGCGGGCGAGCAGCAGGAGCAGCAGCCCGGCGGGCAGCGCCCGGATGGCCGCCCCCCACAGCGGGTGACCGGCGGGCAGGAACTCGTGGGTGACGTAGTAGTTCGTCCCCCAGGCCACCGGCGCGATCGCGGTGATCGCCGCCCAACCCACAGTAGCTTTCATGGAAGCCATTATATCTTCCGAGGAAGATATACTCGGCGGCATGAGCGAACCGTTGGACCACATCGCCCGCATCCAGCGGCAGTGGGCACGCGAGCGGCCCGACCTGGACGTCAGCCCGCAGGGCGTGATCGGCCGGCTGCACCGGCTCGCCGGGCACCTCACCGAGCGGCTTCGCGTCGTGTACCGGCGCTACGGGCTCAAGGAGGGCGAATTCGACGTGCTGGCCGCCCTGCGCAGGGCCGGGGAGCCGTTCGAGCACGCTCCCGGGGAACTGGCCGCGTTCACCATGGTCACCACCGGCGCGATGACCAAGCGCATCGACCGGCTCGAACAGATCGGCCTGGTCACCCGCCGGGTCAGCGAGCGCGACGGCCGCGGCCGGGTGGTCGCGCTGACGTCCGCCGGCAAGGACCTGATCGACCGGGCGTTCACCGAGCACATGCGGAACGAGCACCGGCTGGTGGCGGAGCTGACGCCGGAGCAGGCGGCGCAGCTCCAGGCGTTGCTGACGGCCTGGCTGGCCTGCTTCGAGTCGCCGATCGAGGAGGACTGAGCCGGGGCGTCCCTACCTCATGCACTGTCCGAGGGTCCGCCACCTGGAGCCCACGATCGGGCAGACCCGGACCTCGTGGCCCCGCTCGTCGACGACCTTCCTGCGCCCCAGCGGCCGGTCGAGCATGACGGTCACCTCGACGCCCGCGCCGACACGGATGGTGACGGGCGGCCACAGCTCCTCGCGCCACTTCTCCAGCAGGGTGCGCTCCCGCTTCCGGCACACGTCGCGCAGCATCACCCGGACCCGCACGCTCGTCCCGGTTTCCGCGGCTTCGACCCGGTCGGCCGTGAGGCATGCGGACGAGGAGCCCCGCCCGCTCACCTCCAGGACGAGAGCCCGGCCGTCCACCGAGGCCCGGTGGACGCCCCCGGCGTAGGGCGGCTCGGGCGGCCACGACTCCCGGACGGAGAGCACCAGGGGCATCGCGACGGCCAGCACCAGGACGAAGCACAGCCGCCACAGTGATGGCGGGCCACCGGCCTCCGTCACCTCTTGCCCTCTGGTCGATGACGATCGATACTGCCCACTATCGGGCAAAAAGCGCCATGCTCAATCACATCCACCCCCCAGGGAGTGATCGCAGTGGCCCCTGCGAACCGTTACGCCCCCTCACGTCGCAATCTACTGAAGTCCGGCATCGTGCTGGGCGCCGCCACCGGCGCCGCGGGCACCGCCGGCTCCCCCGCCGACGCCGACTCGACCGCCTGGGAACCCTCCCGCGGTCCCCACGAGCGCAGCATGGTCGACGTACCGTTCGAAGGTTTCGAGAAGGTCCGGGTCGGGCTCATCGGGCTCGGCAACCGCGGCGGCGGCCAGGACGTGCGGTTCGGCGCCGTCGCCACGGTCGTGGCCGTGTGCGACATCCGGCCTGAACGCGTCAGCCGCACCATCGACCGGATCATGCGGCAAGGCTTCCAGGACGTCGAGCCGGTCGGATACTCCGCCGGCGAGGAGGACTTCCTCAACCTCGTCCGGCGCGACGACCTCGACCTGATCTACGTCGCCACCCCGTGGGAGTGGCACTACCCGCAGGCCAAGGCGGCCATGGAACACGGCAAGCACGTCGCCGTGGAGCTGCCGATCTCCCCGCACCTGGACGAGATCTGGGACCTGGTCCGCACCTCCGAGCGGACCCGCAAACACTGCCTGCTCCTGGAGAACGTCAACTACTTCCGGCCCGAGCTGCAGATGTTCAACATGGTCAAGGCGGGGCTCTTCGGCGACGTGCAGCACGCCTCCGGCGGCTACGTCCACGACCTGCGCTGGCCGTACCTGTTCGGCGGCGCCTACTTCCCCGAGCCTTGGCGGCGGCGCTGGCAGACGCGGATGAACGCCCTGCACTACCCGATGCACGGCCTGGGGCCGGTGTCCGCGTCCATGGGCATCAACCGGGGCGACCGCTTCGACGAGCTGGTCGCCGTGGCGTCGCCGCCCAAGGCGCTGGCCCTGTTCAGGGAGGAGGATCCGCGGGTGGGCGAGGAGCACTCGTCCTGGCAGGACAAGCCGTACATCTCGGGTGACCGTCACACCTGTTTCGTCACCACCGCCAGTGGCCGGTTCATCCGGGTCGAGCACGACGTGAACTCCCCGCACCCGTACACCAGGGAGACCACGCTCACCGGCACCAGAGGATCGGTCGAGCTGGACAACGCCCGGATCTACCTCGAATCGCTCGGCCACAACGACCACACGTGGCGGACCGGCGCCGCCTACGCGGGCATTCTCAAGCAGTACGACCACTGGTTGTGGCCGCTGCTGGAAAGGCTGGCCGACCAGTACGGCGGGCACGGCGGCGGCGACTTCGTGTCGATCTTCCGCCTCGTCCAGCTCATGCGGCTCGGCATGACCCCCGACATCGACGTCTACGACTCGGCGGCCTGGTGCTCGGTGATCCCGCTCAGCCACGAGTCGATGAAGTCCGAGCGGCTGCGCCCGGTCAAGGTGCCCGACTTCACCCGCGGCCACTGGAAGGAGGCGCGGCCCACGTTCGACCGTCCGCAGCCGGTCGATCCGCTGCTCAAAGGCAGTTAGGCGGCGGTTTGACCCTGACGTGACGCCGCCTGAGATCTTCCGCGGCATCTACGGGATGCCGATGTTCGTCAACGTGACGACGCAGGACCTGGCCGCGTCCGTGGACTTCTGGACCCGCGGGCTCGGATTCGTCGACTTGTTCACGATTCCCGGCCAGGTCACGCACCTTCGGCGGTGGATGTTCCAGGATGTCCTGCTCGTCCCGCTCGACCGCGACAGCGTCGAGGCACGCGACTTCGAAGCCGTCGGCATCCCGCTGCCCGCTGAGTAGAGCGCGTAGGTCAGCGACGTATGCTCGGCACCGTGACCGACATCCTGGACGACTCGGCGGCATCCGGCGGGCTGACCGTCGGGGCCGCGGCGGCGCACGCGGGCGTCACCGTCCGCACGCTCCACCACTGGGACAGGATCGGGCTCGTCCGTCCGTCCGGGCGGACCTCCGGCGGTTACCGGCTCTACTCGGCGGCCGAGGTCGCCCGTATCCACCGGGTGCTCATCTACCGCGAGCTCGGCCTGTCGCTCGACGACATCGGCGAACTGCTCGACGCCCCGGCGGCCGACATGACCGTGCCGCTGAGGCAGCAGCGTGACCAACTCCTCGACCGCATCTCCCGCCTGCAGGGCATGGTCGACGCGGTCGATCGCATGATCGAGGCCGCCAGCGCCGGCATCCTGCTGTCCGCGGAGGAACAGGTCGCGATCTTCGGGCAGCGCTGGCAGCCGTCCTGGGCGGCGGGCGCGCGCGAGCGGTGGGGCCACACGGCTCAGTGGGCGCAGTACGCCGAGCGCGCCGCGAGCAGGTCCGCCGAGGACTGGCAGCAGATCGCCGACGCCATCGTCACGCTCGAGAGCGACCTGGCGGCGGCCAAGCGCGCCGGCGTCAGCCCGGGCAGCGCCGCGGCCGGCGAACTCGCGGAGCGGCACCGGGCCTCGCTCGGCGCGTACTTCGACTGCACCCTGTCCATGCAGGTGTGCCTGGGCAGGCAGCAGGCCGCCGATCCCGGCTTCACGGCCTACTACGACGCGATCGAGCCTGGCCTGGGCGGCTGGCTGCGCGACATCATCGACGCCAACGCCCTCGCCCAGGGCGTCGACCCCGACACGGCGGTCTGGGCCTGACGGCTCAGCCGACCGTCCGGCCCCGGTCGAGCGCCTGCGCGACGATCAGGCACGCGAACGCGGCGACGGCGAGCCCGGTCCTGACGAGGTGCAGGTTCGACCACCGCCGGCGGAGCTCGGGCCAGTCGGCGGGCAACCGGTCGGGGTCCCAGGCGTCCGCGATCCGGTTGACGGGCTCCAGGCCCGCCAGGGTGAGGACGACGGTGGCGATCACCAGGACCAGCGCGGCCACGGTGACACCGAAGACGGGCCAACCGCTCCGCCACGACAGGACCGCCGCCACGATCATCGCCGCGATGCCGGCCAGCAGGAGCGGCGGCATGGCGCGGCCGTAGTCGGCGTTGAGCGCCTGCCAGTACCTGACGTAGGCGGCGCCCGGCATCCGGGCCACGGACGGGGCGATCACCGTGAAGAAGACGCCGCCCGCGTACAGGCCGACCAGCAGGAGCGCGACCATCCTGGACGCGCCGAGAACCAGGGACACCGAGCCTCCTCCACCCGCATTTCCATTGGAACGAGACTCTTTCATTAGAGATATGTCTAGTCAATATGCGTCTGGAATCATGGCTGGCGATGACCGACCAGAAGAAGCGACGTCCCTACTCCAGTGCGCTGCGCCAGGAGCAGGCCCGGATCACCCGCGAGAAGATCGCGACCGCGGCGCGGGAACTCATGATCAGGAAGGGCTACGCCGACACCACCATGGCCGAGGTGGCACGCGCGGCGGGCGTGGCCGTCCAGACGCTGTACACGTCGTCACCCGGTGGCAAGCCCGCGCTGGCCAAGCTCGTCTACGACGTCACGCTGGCCGGTGACGCGCGGCCGCTGCCGCAGAGCGACCGTCCCGAGGTGCTGGCGATCATCGACGAGCCCGACCCGGTACGCCAGCTGGCCGGGTACGCCGCCATGGCCACCGCGATCCTGCGGCGCGTCCAGCCCGTGCACCGCGTGCTGCGCGCCGCGGCCGCCGCGTCCCCGGCCGACGCCGGGCTCCAGGACCTGCTGGCCGGCATCGAACGCGAACGGCTGACGGGAAGCCGCGGACCGGCCGAACACCTGCACGCGCTCGGCGCGCTGCGCCCGGGTCTCACCGCCGCCCGGGCGGCCGCGCAGATCTACGTCCTCACCTCGACGGAGAACTTCGAGAAGCTGACCGAGGTGTGCGGGTGGAGCGCGGCCGAGTACGAGGAATGGCTCGCCACGACGCTCGCGGCGAGCCTGCTGGGGCGCTCCGGGCCCTCTGGGTCCTCCGGCGCGGGTCAGTAGCCGAGGCGCCGCCTTCTGCCTGCCTGAGAGGCGTGCCCGGCGGCCGCCCCGGCAACCGGACGCGCGGACGAAGAAGCGGTCAGCGGCCGGCGATCTTCCGGTGTGGGCGCGATCAGATCGGCATCGTTCGTGTCTCCGTTCCTGCCTCGGGGCTGAGCGGCAGCGGGATGATCCGGCGGAACTTGCCGCCGGGCGACTGCTGCGGCGGTTCCTGCGCGCGTTCGAGCGTGACATCCCCGGCCCGGTGCTCGGCGAGCAGGCGGGCGATCCGGTCGCGCAGGGCCCGCCACACGGCGTCGGCGTCGGCGTCGGCGTCGGCGTCGGCGTCGGCGTGCAAGAAAAATCGGCTCTTGTTGGGACAGGAGATCGCGGAGACACTTCGGACGGATCCGTACCGGAGACAACGGGGAGGACGCCATGCGGTGGCGTGCCGTGATCGTCGCGCTCGTGCTGGCCCTGACCATGGGGGCGGCCGACGTGACCAGGGAGTCGTACGAGATCTGGCTGGTCGACCAGTCCGACACCAACGGTCTCGCGCACGGCGGCACCATCAACGTCTACGACGGCGGCCAGGTCACCAGGCGCCTGTCCGCCGCCAGGCCGGTCGCGATGATCGACCTCGGCGGCGCCACCTCTGCCCTGTGCCTGGCCGCCACCGGCCGCGCTCCGGTCAGGCCGCACATGATCGTGTTCAACCTGTCCGACACGCACGCGGCGCTCGCGTTCGTCGCCAGCGGCCATGTGGTGATCTTCGACGCGCGTACCCGTTCGCCGCTGGCCTGCCTGTCGACCGAGACCGGCGCGGGCGGCGCCAGGCAGGCGCACGCGCTGTGGCCCACCGGCGACGACCGCCACCTCGTCATCGCCAACCAGAACGGCAAGAAGCTGGAACGGATCCGCACCGACTACGCCGCGGGCACGTTCACCCACGAACCCGCCGCCACGCTCGACCTGGCCGGCTGCCTCACCCCGAACGGCGCGCCCTGCCAGTCGCCCGAGCTGCGCCCCGACAACGCGCCGATCTGCCCGTTCATCGCCTCCGACGACGGCCCGGTGTTCGTCAGCCTGCGCGGCGGCGGCCTGTTCGCGGTGGACTGGCGCACCACGCCGATGGCCATCGTGGGCGAGTACGACGCGGCCCACGTACCGGCCAACGGCTGCGGCTTCGTCGAGGCCAGGGACGCCGTCTTCGGCGACGGAGGCGGCGGCACCCCCGCCAACCTGGACCAGTTCAGCGTGTTCCGGCTGCCGCGCACCGGCTACAGCGCCGCCAACCCGCCCAACACGCCCGCCGTGCAGCGGCTCTACGACGACGACTCCCCCGACCGCGACGCCCACGGCACCGCCGTCAGCGCCCGCGACCGGTACGTCTGGGTGGGCGACCGCGACGGCAACGTGGCCGAGGTCTTCGGCGGCTCCACCGGGGCACACGTCGGCACGGTGTCGCTGACGTCGCCGTTCAGCGCGGACCCGACCGTCGACTTGTTCGCCACGTCCCCCGATCGGTCGTGGCTGTTCGCCTCCACGCGCGGTCCGAACCCGCTCTCCGGCGACCCACACTCCTCACACGGGCACAACCCGGGCATGCTGATCGTGTGGATGACCGACGGCGGGCGTACCGGTGAGGTCCGCGGCCTGATCCCCATCACGAACGTGGACGCAACGGGCGTCGAACGCGCCGACGCACACGGAATCAGGGTGCGGCGGGCGCACTGATCTCCCCGCTGAGGGCGGTTGGCGGCCACGGTGGGCGCACACGGTCCGCGGGCGCTCTCGGCGGTCGGCAGTCGACGGTCGGCAGGCGCGGATGCGCGGAGAATGACCTATGGCCAGACACCTCCCGCCCGCGTCCGCTCCCCCGGCCGCGTCCGCTCTCCCGGCCGCGTCCGCTCTCGCTGCCAGGCTCGCGCTCGCGCTCGCGTCCGCCGTCTTGACGGCGTGCGCCGGCGGCGCCCCGGCCGCCGCGCCGACCCCGCACAAACCCACGGTCACGGCACCGGAGTCGCAGAAACCTGCGGTCGCGGCGTCGGCGTCGCGGGAACCCACGGTCGCGGCGACGACCCGGCAGAAGCCCGCAGTCACGGCCGTCGAGGGCTCGCTCGACGTGTCTCCGCTGCGCGTCACCGAGGTCGACTTTCCGGCCATCGAGACGCCGGAGGCGCTCGCCGCGGGCAGCCCCATCGTCGCGGCCGGGGTCATCGACGGCTGGCAGCAAGGCCCGGCCTTGGAGAGCTACCCGGGTGGGCCGCTCGACTACCGGATGCTGCTCCGCGTCCGGATCATCGACCCGCTCAAGGGCGTGACCGGCAGGACGTCCATCGTGAACGGCCTGCTGTACATCGTCCTGGACCAGGGCGCGGTCATCCGCGACGACGCGCTGCCCGTCGAAGAGTGGAAACCCGAGCGCGACGCGCGGGACTTCGCCGCCGCCATGCCGCCCGGCACCCGCGTCCTGGTCTTCGCGGAGGAGACGCCCGAGCACGCGCTCGGCCCGGTCGGCAAGCCGGGGCAACCGATCCCGCCCCTGGCCAAGCTGATGAGCGTGGGCCCGCAGGACCTCGTGCTCGAAGACCCACTCCTCAGGACGCAGGCGGCCGACGGCCAGACGGCACTCGTCGGCGGCCGCGAACCGCTCGGCGTGGGCGGCGCCGCCTGGCTGGAACCGAAGAACCTGGACGACCTCATCGCCCGGTTGAAGCAACACGGATTCGACGAGTAGCCGGCCAGGCACAGCGCATCTGGTGCTCGGCCCGCTTGGTCGGCTGGTCGTGGTCTGGGGGAAGATCGCGGTGCGAAACCCGGTGGCCGTCGGGGGGCGGTCCGCATACGTTCGGGCGCATGGCTGACGAGTGTTTCGCGCATCCACGGCTCGCCGCGATCTACGATCCGCTCGACCCCGACCGCGGCGACCTCGACGCGTACCTGCGGCTGGCGGAGGAGTTCGAGGCGCGGCGCGTGCTGGACATCGGCTGCGGCACGGGGGTGTTCGCGCTGCTCCTGGCCGAGCGCGGGGTCAAGGTCGTCGGTGTGGACCCGGCCCTGGCGTCCATCGACGTCGCCCGGGCCAAGCCGGGGAGTGAGCGAGTGCGCTGGATCCACGGGGACGCGACGGACCTGCCGCCGCTGCGGGTCGACCTGGTGACGATGACAGCGAACGTGGCCCAGGCCATCGCCGATCCGGGGGCGTGGCGGCGGACGCTGCGCGGAGCCCGCGAAGCGTTGCGGCCCGGCGGGCGTCTGGTCTTCGAGACGCGCGATCCGGCCAAGCGCGCCTGGGAGGAGTGGACTCGCGAGAACTCCCACCGGGTGACCGAGATTCCCGGTGTCGGTTCCGTCGAGAGCTGGGTCGAGCTGACGGAGGTGGACGGGCCGCTGGTGACGTTCCGCTGGACCTACCGGTTCGCCGCGGACGGCCAGGTGCTGACGTCGGATTCGACGCTGCGTTTTCGTGAGCGGGAGGAGGTCGAACGGGATCTGGCCGCGCATGGATTCGTGGTGGACGACGTCCGCGACGCGCCCGACCGCCCGGGAAAGGAGTTCGTATTCCTGGCACGACGCCGCTGATCCACCCTCTGATGCGCCACCGTGACGGGCGGCCACCGCCAGCCTGGCGACCACAGGCGGCCGACGCCCTTCACCCTCATGACCAACGGCCGGGGCGGCGACTGCCTGGGCTTTTGAGAACACCGAGACGGCACACGCCGCACGGCTTCACTGCCCAGCACACACCGCGCGGGTTTCACGGCCCGGCGGCTCGGCCCGGCGGCTCGGCGGCTCGGCCCGGCGGCCAGAGGCGCGGCCGCCGACCCCGCCGTACAACACGCGGAACGCGACCAGCCGGTGACGACCGCGGACCGACCCACAGACTGCCCGCGGACCGACCCGCGGACCAACCCGGATGCGGCGAGCATCGGGACGGTGTCCAACGCCGGGACGGGCCCGCCGAACCGGCTGCTGCGCATGTGACCGGGGGCCGGGGATGGGGCCAGGGCCCGAGACCGGGGACCGGGGACCGGGGACCGGAGACCGGAGACCGGAGACCGGAGACCGGAGACCGGAGACCGGAGACCGGAGACCGGAGACCGGAGACCGGAGACCGGAGACCGGAGACCGGAGACCGGGTGCCGGACGATTTTCTCCCCAGCGGTGTCGCCGTCCCGGGATCCGCAGAGGGACCGACACCCCCGCCGACGGAGGGCACAGACAAACGTGCCCCCCGCGCGGTCACCTTCGTCGCCCTCGCGACGTCAGTGGTACGACATCTCACCGAAAGAGAGGATCGAGACCGTGACGCCCCATGACTTCCTGGCCGTGCGGTTCGAGGAGCATCGCCCCCATCTGCGGGCGGTCGCCTACCGCATGCTCGGCTCGCTGACCGAGGCCGAGGACGCGGTTCAGGAGGCGTGGCTGCGGCTGGCGCGCTCGGACTCCGATGACATCGACAACCTGGGCGGCTGGCTGACCACCGTGGTCGGCCGGGTCTGCCTGGACCTGCTCCGCGCGCGCAAGTCTCGCCGCGAGGATTCGCTGGAGGACCGCCTGCCCGATCCGGTGATCAGCCGTGCGGACGCCGTCGCCGACCCGGAGCAGGAGGTGCTGCTGGCCGACTCGGTGGGATTGGCGCTGCTGGTGGTGCTGGAGTCGTTGACCCCGGCGGAACGGCTGGCGTTCGTGCTGCACGACCTGTTCGGCCTGCCGTTCGAGCAGATCGCGTCGATCGTGGACCGCACCCCGGCGACGGCCAAGAAGCTCGCCAGCCGCGCCAGGCAGCGGGTCCGCGGCGCCGCGCCCAGCCCCGACCCTGACCCGGCGGGACAGCGGCGGGTGGTGGACGCGTTCCTGGCCGCCGCGCGCGGCGGCGACTTCGACGCGCTGCTGTCCATCCTCGACCCCGACGTGGTCCTGCGCGCCGACGGCGGGATGCGCACCGGCGGCCTGCGGGTCCTGCGCGGCTCCGCCGCGGTGGCCGGGCGGCTGGCCGTCTTCCAGCGCATGGCCACCGGCACCACCACCCGCCCGGCGCTGGTCAACGGCCTGGCCGGCCTGGTCAACACCGTCGACGACGGGCTGATCTCGGTCATGAGCTTCACCGTCGCCGACGGCAGGATCGCCGCGATCGACATCCTGTCCGACCCCGACCGGTTGTCCCGTCTCGACCTGACCGCCCTGAATTCGTGACGGACGCCCGCCGGTCAGCCGAGGTCGGCGTCGTGGACGAGGATGGCCGCCTGCACCCGGTTGGCCAGGCCCAGCTTGGTCAGCACCCGGCTGACGTGCGCCTTCACCGTCGCCTCCGTCAGCCGGAGCTCCCGCCCGATCTCGGCGTTCGACAGACCGCAGGCCACCGCCCTGATCACGTCCTCCTCCCTGGCGGTCAGCGCGGCGAGCCGCTTGCGCGCGGACTCGGCGCGCGAGGGGGCCTTGTCGACGAACGAGCCGATCAGCCGTTTGATGATGGCGGGGGACAACATGGCCTGGCCCGCAGCGACGGTCCGGACGGCGGCGGCCAGGTCGCGCGGCGGCGTGTCCTTGAGCAGGAAGCCGACGGCGCCGAGCCGGAGCGCCTCGTGGACGTACTCGTCCAGGTCGAACGTGGTGAGCATGATCAGTTTCGGCGCGCCCGGAGCGGCGAGGATGCGGGCGGCGGCGGTCAGGCCGTCGGTGCCCGGCATGCGCACGTCCATCAGGACGACCTGCGGCTTGAGCCTGGCCACGGCGGCCACGGCCGCGTCGCCGTCGCACGCCTCGCCGACGATCGCCATCTCGCCCGTCGCCTCCAGGATCATCCGCAGGCCCGACCTGACCAGCGCCTCGTCGTCGACGATCAGCACCCGGATCATGCGACGGGGATCTCGGCCCGAACCTGGAAGCCGCCTTCGTCCCGTGGCCCGGCCTCCAGTCTGCCGCCGACCAGTTCGACGCGTTCGCGCAGCCCGACCAGGCCCCAGCCGGAGCCGGGCAGGTCGCCGTCGGCCGCCGTGGTGGACTGGTTGCGGACGAGGATCTCCAGTTCGGCGGGCCGGTATCGGACGTGCACGTCGGTCTCGGCGTCGCCCGCGTGTTTGTGCACGTTGGTCAGCGCCTCCTGGACGACCCGGTAGGCGGTGCGTTCCGCGGTGGGCGTGAGCGGGCGGACGGTTCCCTCGTCGTGGCGGTTGACCACGATGCCCAGGGCGCGCGACTGGTCGAGCAGCCGGTCGAGATCGGCCAGCGTCGGCTGCGGACCGCGCTCGGCCACCAGGCTCGGGCCGCGTTCGGCCGCCGACTGCGGGCCGCGATCGGCCGCCGGCCGCTGCCCGCGGTCCGTGACCGGTGAGCGCAGCACGCCGAGCACTTCCCGCAGATTCGTCAGCGCCTCCCTGCCCACGCCGCCGATCAGCGCCGCGGCCTCGGCCGTACGGGCGTCGGGCGCGTTCATCTCCAGCGCCCCGGCGTGCAGGACCATCAGGGACACCCGGTGTGCCACCACGTCGTGCATCTCGCGGGCGATGCGGGCCCGTTCCTGGTCGCGGGCCTGGTCGGCGCGGAGCACCTGCTCGCGCACCAGTTGTTCGGCGTGTTCGCGCATCCCGTCGAGCACCTGACGCCTGGCGCGTACCCACAGCCCGGCGACCAGGGGCAGCGCGAGCATGGCCGCGCCCATCAGCAGCACGTTGACGACGGTGCCCGCGACCAGCGCGCGGTATCCCTCGCTGCGGTGGGAGATGAGCCCGGCGAGCGCGTGCAGCGCGACCGCACCGCCGACGTAGAGCCACAGGTCACGGCGGCGGCGCAGCCGAGTCCCCGCGTAGTACGAGGCCACGAACGCGGCCGGCCACATCACCAGCCAGGCGTAGGCCACGGCGCCCGCCGCGACGAGCGGCCACAGCCGGCGCCTGGCGAAGGCCGCGGCCGTTCCGCAACCTGCCGCCACGGCCACGAGCAGCGGCATGGGCAGCGCCGACCGCACCCCCATCGAGCCGGACGTCGACGCCAGGGACAGCAGGAACACCGTCGCGCCGAGCACCCAAGGCGTGATCAGGTCGGCAATCCTGGTAGCCCGGTCAATCATGGCCAGAGGTTACAAGGCATAACGAGCCGGACATCCCCTACGAAAGTTGCGGGTGCCGCGCGTCTTTCGCCGGGGACGGTCCCGCGGGGCCGCGCGGCACGGTTGAACACATGAAGAAGACAGTCGGGCACATGAAGAAGACCGTGGCCGCGAGTGTTCTCGCGCTCTCCGCATCAATGGCCGTCCCGGGCACCTCCCCAGCGGCAGCCTCCCCGCCCGTCACCTCCCTGCCCGTGACCTCCCTGCCGGCGCCGACCGGTGGCCATCCGGTCGGCAGGACGGACCTGCACCTGGTCGACTCCAGCCGTCCCGACCCCTGGGTCGCCGGCCGTGACGCCCGCGAGCTGATGGTGTCCCTCTGGTACCCGGCGCGCAAGGCCACGGGCAGGCGCGCGCCGTACCTCACCCCGCAGGAGTCGGAGCTGATCATCAGAAGCGTGCCGCAGCTCAAGGACGTACCGGCCGACACGCTCGCCAAGACCCCGACGCACGCCCGCGCCGACGCCCCCGCGCTGAAGCGGAGAGGCGGCTGGCCGCTGGTGGTCCTGTCCCCCGGCATGACGATGCCGCGCGCGACGATGACCACGCTGGCCGAGGAGTTCGCCAGCCGCGGCTACCTGGTCGCCGGGATCGAGCACACCTACGAGTCGATGGCGACCACGTTCCCCGACGGCCGGACCGTCACCTTCGAGGCGGGCAAGGCCGGCCAGACCGCCGAGACGGGGGCCAAGGTGGCCCGGGTGCGGGCCGCCGACACCGCGTTCGTCCTGGACCGGCTGGAGCGGAGCAAGCACTGGAACCGGCTGATCGACGAGCGGCGGATCGCGATGGTGGGACACTCCGTCGGCGGCCAGAGCGCCGCGCACCTGCTGCCCGCCGCGGAGCGGATCAAGGCCGCGGTCAACCTCGACGGCACCTACCACCCCAGAACCCCGGCCGAGCCGCTGGCCAAGCCGTTCATGATGATCGGGAACCCCAGGCACCGGCCGGACTCCGGTGACAGGGACGGCTCGTGGGACGCGTTCTGGCCGCACGTCACCGGCGACTGGAAGCGCTGGCTGACCGTGACCGGGGCCGAGCACCTGAGCTTCGTCGACTACGCGGTGCTCCAACCGCAGCTCGGGCTGCCGAAGGCGCCGATCGACGGCGCGCGGGCCATCGCGATCACCCGCGCGTACGTCACGGCCTTCCTCGACCTGCACCTCAAGGGTGAGCGCCGGCCGCTGCTGGACGGGCCGTCGAAGGACCATCCCGAGGTGCGGTTCTGGTAGACCGGCTCACTCCGTACCGGCCTTTCCCGGCCGGCTGAACTCGTCGATCAGTACGGGGTACTGCTCACCGCCGTGCCCCGCGGCGATCGCCCGGTCGGCCATCGCCTTGAACAGCCTCGGCAGCTCGGCGTTGACGCCCAGCGCCTCGCTCTCCTCGATCAGGTGCGTCATCGCCCGCGCGTCGGTCTCCAGCGCCGACACCTCGGCGGGGAAGGCGCCGCTGTCGATCTGCTCGGCGTACCCCGGCAGCCAGCCGGCCACGCCGACGGCCATCTGCATGGCGAACGGCGCGTACGTGGCGGCGTCGACGCCGGCCGTGCGGAGCATCGCGGTGCCCTGGAGCCAGGCGTTGAGCACGCTCCACATCATGGCCAGGCCGGCCACGTCGTACAGGGACGCCAGCCCGTGGTCCGTGCCGAGGTGGGTGACGGTGCCGAGCGCGGCGAGCGTCGCCTCGTGCGACTCGAAGTCCGCCAGCGGCCCGCTGTGCAGGATGACCGCCTCGTCCGTGCCGATGGCCGGCGGAACGGCCATGATGGCACCGTCCAGGTAGCGGGCGCCGCGCTGGGCGGCCCAGCGGGCGGCCTGCCTGGCCTGGGCCGAGTCGCCGGACGTCAGGTTGACCAGCATGGCGCCGTCCAGGTCGCACGGGTCGAGCAGGTCGTGCACGGCCTGGTAGTCGGTGAGGCAGATGATCGTCAGAGGGCTCGCCTCGATCGCTTCGGCGACCGTCGCGGCCGGCCTGGCGCCTTCCGCGACGAGCTGGTCGGCCTTGGACGCCGTCCGGTTCCACACGGTCGTGGGATGTCCTGCCTTCAGGAACGCGCCGGCGAGCGCCCGGCCCATCAGCCCGAGCCCGATGACGGTCACCGCTGTCTTGGTTTCGTGGTTCATGGCAGCATCGTCAACGTTGATACCGGTATGAAGGTCAAGCGAGGTTTCGATGTTGATCGGGGAACTGAGCCGGCGAGCGGGCGTGAACGCTCACCAGTTGCGCTACTACGAGGCCCAGGGCCTGCTGGAGGCGAGGCGTGGCGCGAACGGTTACCGCGAGTACGACGAGAGCGCGGTGTTGCGGGTGAAGCAGATCCGGCACCTGCTCGGCGCCGGTCTGTCGTCGGAGGACATCGCGTACCTGCTGCCCTGCGCCACCGGCGAGGCTCCTGAGCTGGTCGGCTGCCCGGAGTTGCTGGCCGCGATGCGCTCGCGGCTGCGGCGGCTGGACGAGCAGCTCGACCTGCTCGCCCGCTCGCGCGGCGCCCTCGCCGGCTACATCGACGCGGCCGAACGCATGGGCGCCGGACGTTACGGCCCCTTCGACGGCGCCGATCTGGAGTCCGTCCCCGCCTGAACCGGCCCGCCGCGAATCTCACCCCGCGCGGAGTTCCTCCTCCGCGTGCGCGCGTTCCCTGGAGTACAGCCGCACCAGGTCGTGCAGCCCGTAGCGGGGCCCACCGGCCGGGTCCCGGTCGAGCGGCCGGACGAGCTGGGCGTCCACCAGGTGCTCGCACAACCTCTCCGCGATCGGCAGCGGCACCTCGGCCAGCGCGGCCAGCGTCCAGGCGGCGAACCCGCCCGGCGGATCGAGCAGCCCCAGACGGCGGAAGGCGAGCTTCGCCGCCGGCGGCAGGCCCCGGTAGCTCAGCTCGAAGCCGCCGCGCACCTCCAGCTCGGCGTGGCGCAGCTCGTCCAGGCGGCCGTGCTCGCTCTCCAGGCGGGCGGCCATGCCGGACACCGTCCAGTCGCTCCTGGAGATCAGCTTGGCCGCGGCGATGCGCAGGGCCAGGGGCAGCCTGTCGCACAGCTCGCCGAGCCGGCGGGCGGCGGGCCGCTCCCCGGCGATCCGGTCCGCGCCCACCATCCGGGCCAGCAGCTCTTCGGCCTCCTCCGGGCTCAGGACGTCCAGGCCGACGCAGCGGGCGCCGTCCTGGGCGACGAGCGCGCCCAGCGGCGAGCGCGCGGTGATGACGACGCAGCAGGAGTCGGATCCCGCCAGCAGCGGGCGCACCTGCGCGGCCGAGGCCGCGTCGTCCAGCACGATCAGCGTGCGTTTGCCTTCGAGCAGGCTGCGGAACAGCGCGGCGCGCTCGTCCAGCCCGGCCGGGATGCTCTTCTCCGGCATGCCGAGTGCGCGGAGAAAACGATCCAGGACGGTTTCCGGGCGCAGCGGGGGCGCATGGCGGTGGTGTCCGCGAAGGTCCGCGAACAGCCGGCCGTCGGGGAACCGGTCGGCCACCCGATGCGCCCACGACACCGCCAGCCCGGTCTTGCCGACGCCGGCCATGCCGTACACGACACAGAGCGGCAGCTCCCCGTTGCCGTCCCGCCGGTCGAGCTCGCAGCCGTCCTGCAGAGCAGGCCCGCTGCCGTCCCGCCGAGCGAGCCCTTTGTCGTTCTGCCGGTCGAGCCCGCTGCCGTCCCGCCGGTCGAGCCCGCTGCCGTCCTGCAGAGCGAGCCCCTTGCCGTCCCGCCGGTCGAGCAGCGCGTCGAGTGCGGCGAATTCCGCGCACCGGCCGATGAAGGCCGACACCGCGGGCGGCAGCTGGGACGGAACCGCGGGTGGTACCCGGGCCGGCCGGAGCCCCGGGTCCGGCTGCCGGGCGCCCGCGCCCCCGGCGAGCCGTGCCCCCGCAGCGGCCCACCGTACGCCCGGTTCGTCGCGCAGGATCGCCGCGTGCAGGTCGCGCAGCACCTGCCCGGGTTCCAGGCCGAGCTCCTCCACCAGCACCGTCCGGCCCCGGTCGTAGACCTCCAGGGCCTCCGCGCGGCGTCCTGAGCGGTGCAGCGCGAGCATGAGCTGCGACCTGATGCGCTCGCGCAGCGGGTGCTCGGCCACCGCCACCCCGAGCACGCCCACCAGCTCCCGATGCCCGCCGAGGTCGAGCTCCGCCTCGGCCCAGTCCTCCAGCGCGCTCAGCCGCAGCTCCTCCCACCGGCCGGCGACCGCACGCAACGGCCGGCTGCCGATCCCCCCGAGCACCTGCCCGCGCCACAGCCCGAGCGTCTCGCGCAGCAGCGCGGCCTTCGCGGCGGGCGGCGCCTGACGTGCGCGGGCCAGGTTCACCTCCGCCTGACGGGCGTCGAGTGCGACCGTGTGCAGCCGGTACCCGGACGCCACGGTCTCGATCACGTCGGGATCGCCGCCCGCGGCACGGAACGCCTTGCGCAGCGCGGACACGGCGATCGCCACCTGATTACGTCCGGAGAGCGGGGGCTCCTCCCCCCACACCTGGTCGATGAGCCGCTCGACGGACACGATCCGCCCGTCGGCCAGCAGCAGCGCCGCGAGTGTGGCTCGTGTTCGCGACCCGCCTATGTGGACCGGCCGGCCGCCGACGGTCACGGCCAGCGGCCCCAGGATGCCGAACCACATCCCCGAACCACTCGTCCCGGCCCGTGCCGTCGGTGAAGCGATGACCTCGTGCATGATCACGATCCCCCTGATGCCGATCCCCGTACCGATCCCCCGGTGCCGATCTCGCGCGACGGGCGCAGGTCCTGGCAATGGCCGATTGTCTGGCGGGCCCTCTCATCACTGCAGACAAAAAATCGCACGGCGATTGTCCGGATGGCCCCGATCAAGCCTCTATAGCTGGTGAAGAGCGCCACGCGGATCGGAGAACCATGAATTCACGTGAACGACCGTTGGATCCTGCCCCTCAAGCACCGGCGTCACGTGCGAAGACAGCCTCCCCGTTCCGCGTGTCCCCCGCGGTGCCGCCGTCAGGCGCAGCCCCACTCGTGTTCGCCGCCGCAGTCCGCCGCCTGGACGATGACCGGCGCCTGCTGGTGGGAGTCGGCATAGGCGGCCCCCGCGGCCACGCATGCTGAGAGTGCCAGCAGTAGAGCCGCGAGCTTGCGCTTGAGCATCTGAATGCCCTTCTTTCGAGATGTCGTCGTTGATCAAGAAATATGTTGCCAAGGCCCGTTTTCAGTTCGTTTACAGCGATCGACGAGACGGCCGGGCAGCGTGCCAGGGGGATACGCATGCGTCACCAGAACGACCAGGTCATGCCGGCGATCCGCGTTCTCGGGCCGTTGGAGGTCAGGATCGCGGGACGCGAAGTGAGCGTTCCCGGCCGTAGCGGTCCCTGGCTGCTGGCGGGGATCGCGCTCGGGGCCGGTCGTCCGGTGCCGGAGGACCGGCTCATCGAGTGGGCGTGGGGTCCGGCGGGCGCGAGCATGGGCGCGCTGCGCACCGGGGTCAGCCGCATCCGCGCCTGGCTGCGCGAGGAGATGTCGCTGCCCGACGCCATCGAGCTGACCGGTCACGGCTACCGGCTCGACGTCGCGCGCGTCCGGCTGGACGCCGCCCGCTTCATGGAACTGACCCAGACCGCTGCGGCCGAACGCGACCCCGCGCACCGGCTCGACCTGCTCCAGCGGGCCTTGGCGGAGTGGCGGGCCCCCGTGCTGCTGGGCGCGCCCGAGGGATTACGCGCCAGCGCCGAGGCACACCGGCTGGAGACGACGCATCTGGCGTGCGTGCTGGACCTGGCCAACCTCGCGCTCGCCCGCGACCGGCCGGAGGAGGCCGTCGATCATCTGACCGGCCTGGCCGAGCGGCATCCGTACGACGAGCGGCTGCACGCGCGGCTCATCACCGTCCTGGGCGCGTCCGGCCGCCGGGCGCAGGCGCTGCGCTGGTTCGAGGCCACCAGGAGAAGGCTGGCGGACGAACTCGGCGTCGATCCCTCGCCCGAGCTCCGCGACGCCCACCTCGCGCTGCTGGCGGAGGAGGCGAGCGCCGGCGGCGGGCAGCCGGCCCGCCGGGCGACCCCGAACATGCTCCCGCCCGACGTGACCGATTACACCGGACGCGAGAAGACCCGGCAGGAGCTGCGGCGATACCTGGAGGACGCGGGCCGGAACACGGTGGCGATCGTGGCGATCTCGGGCATGGGCGGCATCGGCAAGACCGCGCTCGCGCTGCGTCTGGCCTACGAGGTGCGCGACCGCTTCCCCGACGCGCAGCTGTTCATGGATCTGCACGGCACCGGCACACAGGCCCAGCCGGTCGGCCCGGCCGAGGTGCTCAGCCGCTTCCTGCGGATCCTGGGCGTGAACGGCGACTCGATCCCGCCGAGCCTCGACGAGCGGGCCGAGCTGTTCCGCACGCTGATGTCCGATCGGCGGGCGCTGATCATCCTGGACAACGCGGCCGACGCGGCCCAGGTCATGCCGGTGCTGCCGGGCAGCGCGTCGTGCGCCGTCATCGTCACCAGCCGCAGGTCCCTGGCCGCGCTCGCCGGGGCGCGGCAGGTGGATCTCGACGTGCTCAGCCCGTCGCAGGCCATGACCCTGCTGGAGCGGATCGTCGGACCGGAGCGGCTGGCCCAGGATCCCGCCGCGGCCACGGAGCTGCTGTCGCTGTGCGGCCACCTGCCGCTGGCCCTGCGCATCGCCGGCGCCCGGCTGGCCGCCAAGCGCCACTGGAGCACCGCCGCGCTCGTGGCGCATCTCAGCGACGAGCGGCGCAGGCTGGACGAGTTCGCCTACGGCCCGCTGCACGTGCGTGCCGTCTTCGCGCTCAGCTACCAGGGCCTGGAGCCGGACGAGCAGCGCGCCTTCCGGCGGCTGGGCCTGGTCGAGGTCACGAGCTTCCCCGCGTGGGCCGCCGCCGCGCTGCTCGACATCGACGTCCAGGAGGCGGAGAGGTTCCTCGAAACGCTCGTGGACGCCCAGCTGCTCCAGGTCGCCGCCAGCGACCCGGCCGGGCGGACACGTTACCGCTTCCACGACCTGGTGCGGCTGTTCTCGCGGGAGATGAGCGAGGCCGAGGACCCCGCCCAGGTGCGCAAGGAGGCCGTCGGACGCATGCTGAGCTGCCTGCTGACCGTCAGCAGAGCGGCCTACAGCGCGCTGTACGGCGGCGAGTACCAGATCGTCCGCGGCTCGCCCAAGCGCCGGCGCCTGCCCGCCGGCTACGTGGAGAGCCTGGTCGCCGATCCGGTGGAGTGGTTCGAGACCGAGCGGCTGACCATCGTCAACGCGGTCGAGCTGGCCGCGAGCGCCGGGCACGAGGACCTGTCCTGGGACCTGGCCACCACGACCGCGATCTTCTTCTCGCTCCGCAAGTACCTCGACGACCAGCACGCGACGCTCGCGACCGGTTACGCGGCGGCCGAGCAGGCGGGTGACGTCCGCGGCATGGCGGCGGTGCTCCACCGGCGCGGCGGCCTCTACGCGGACCAGGCGCGCTACGACCTGGCCTCGCCCGACTTCGAGCGCTCGCTGGAGCTGTTCCAGCAGGCGGGCGACGTGCACGGCACCGGCATCGCCCGAACGTTCCTGGGGATGGTGGACCGTTTCGTGGGCCGTCCCGACCGGGCCATGGCCCACTACGAACGGGCCCTGGAGGAGCTGAGGGAGGCGGGCGACTCCGGCGCCGAGGCGTACGCCCTGCGCAGCATCGCCCAGATCCACCTCGACCACGGCCGGCACCGGCTCGCCAGGGACCACTTCGACGCCGCCCTGGCGATCTACGAACCGCTGAACGCGCAACGCGGCCTCGCGCAGACCCTCTACTGGCTGGGCAACCTCGAACTGCAGGAGGGCAGGTACGCCGAGGCCCGCGCGGCCTTCACCAGAACCCTGACCAGCGTGCGCACGATCGGGGACCGCGCTGGAGAGGCGCTGGCCCTGCACGGACTGGGCGTGTCGAGCCTGCGGCAAGGACTGCCGGCGGAGGCCGAGGCCGCGCTGACCCAGGCCCTGGACATCACCAGGAGCATCAAGAGCCTGCTCAACGAGACGCGGGTGAGGACGGCGCTGGGCGAGTTCCACCACGCGGCCGGCCGGACCGCGCAGGCCGAGGCCCAGTTGGAGGCCGCGGTGGCGATCGCCACGGAGATCGGCGCCAGGCCCCTGGCCGTACGAGCCGGCGAACTGCTCGGCGAGGTGCGCGCCGCACGCCCGCCGCAGGACCCGGGGCCCGGCTCGGCCGGCGGGTAGGCGGGTCATCCGGTGGCGAGCTGGCGGGTGATGCTCGGGTCGGTGATCTTCGTGTCGTCCGCCAGCAGGAACGCCTTCGACAGGATCACCGACAACATGCCGTCCTCCTCGAACGGCAGGAACACCGGCGTGGCGACGCGGTCGGGGACGATGCACAGGTAGGCGTCGTTCGGCTCCATCAGGATGTTGCCCGACCCCAGATGGATCCGGTAGGTACGCAGGTGCCCGCGCACGCGCAGGAACCTGTCGGTCAGCTCGGCCCGATCCGCGATCGCCAGCCGGGGCAGCAGCCGGGTCAGCGCGTCGTGCCGGGTGCGGGCGGTCTCGCTCAGTTCGCCGAACCCGTACGAGCGCCAGTAGCCGTCGAGCCCGGCCGCCGCCTGCTGGTCGAGGCCCAGGGACCCGACGCCCACGGCGAGGTCGGCGTCGCGCAGCAGCTCCGAGAACACCAGCGGCGGCACGTCGGTGAGCGGCGCGTCGCCGGGCAGGTCCGCGTGGCTGAACCGGATCGCCTCGGTGGCGGCGCAGGAGGCCGTGCCCCAGTCGTCCCGCTCGGGATCGGAGGCGACGCACATGCTCCAGCTCGCCTGCCAGCCGGCCAGCGTCTTGACGGCCGAGCCCTGGTCGCCGCCGCACTCGTAGTCCCAGTGGCCGATCGACAGCCCGCTCCAGCCGCGCTGCTCCAGCAGCGCCTTGGCCTGACCGTAGCGGACGAAGTGACCGCTGAACCGCTCGGAGCGGGTACGGGCGGACTCCTCGGCCGGGGTGATCAGGTAGACCTCGCGGAACGCCTGCTTGAACGGCTGCCTGACGCCCCGCTCCAGCAGGTGGTCGCGCCAGCCCCGCACGCCTTCCGCGCTGTCGAGGATCGGGTGCCACAGCTTGACCGGCGTGCCGGCGCCCGGGCGCACGGATCGGCCGCTCGCGTCGGCCAGTGCCCAGCCGCCATCGCTCCTGACCGGCAGCCCGGCGAACCCGTCGGGGAGCCGCCAGATCAGGGCCCGGGCGCAGGGGCCGGTGACCGGGTGGTCGAAGAGGTATCGCCCGGCCTCCTGCCAGGACAGCTCGCGTTCGACGATCAGCATCTGCTCCAGGCGCAGCCGCTCGGCGGCCAGCGTGCGCTTGAGGTCTTTCAGCGTGGCCTTGAGATCGGTGACCACCGGGTCGTGGCGGATGGACCGGGGCGCCGTCTTGACGACGCGCCCGGCCGGGTTGACGAACCGCAGCGCCGGCCCTTCGGCGTCGAGCCGGACGACGTGGTCGCCGGCCCGCTCCTCCCTGACCCCGCCTGGACCGAGCCCGAAGTCCGGGACCGTCCTGTCGATGAGCTGTTCGTGGCTCAGCCCCTCGTGCGCGGCCACCGCGTCGAGTGCCGCGGCCGCCTTCTCCAGCAGCGCCGGCCTGCGCAGCTTGGCCCGCACCCGGGCGAGTACGCCCACCGTGTCGAGGCCGCCCCGCGCGGCCAGCACGTTCAGCGCGGCGTTGGCCAGCGGCTCGCTGCGGCAGACGGCGGCGCCGCCGGTGCCGTTGCGCCCGATGCCGCAGTTGACGGCGATGTCGCCGAGCAGCGTGGACACCCAGGGCGCGTCGATCACCTGGCAGGCCCACACCATGCCGCGCAGCGCGACGACGGTGTGCCCGGCCAGGAAGATCCGGCCGCCGGGCTCGCGGCTCTCGCGGTGGGTGGCCAGGCGGGACAGGATCTCGCGCAGCACCACCACGCCGTCGTCGGCGAGCAGCGTGCGTGCCCTGGCCAGCCAGGCTTCGCTCGGCCGGCGCGCCTTGGCCTTGCACAGGTGTTTCAGCAGCGGCAGCATGGCGGGGGCGGTCAGGCGGGCGGCGTACTTCCCGGCCATGGCGCGGGCGAGGGGGTCGCCGTCCCAGACGAGGCCGCGCACGATCCCGGCCGGCCCGTGCTCGGGCGGCTCGGCCAGGACGCGCGCCAGATCCTTGCGCACGGCGGCCCGGCCGGGGCTGCGCAGGCCCGGGTGCCGCTGCGGCGGGTCGCCGGCGACCTGACGGCGCTCGGAGTGCGAAAGCGTCGCGATGGCGGCCATCGGGATGCGGTACAGCTCGGCGTAGCCGGTGTGACGCCAGCACGACAGCACGTCGGCGACCTCCCACAGCAGGCGGGTGTCCTCGATCGTCCAGGGGATGTCGGCGCCGGCCACCTCGCGCACCAACCGCAGCACCTCGCCTGGGTAGTCGTGGCCGCCCTGCTCGCCCAGGCCGAGCCGCAGCTGCGCCCAGATGCCGTACGCCCTGCGCCCGACCTCGTCGGCGCCGGGCCGCCCGCCCGCGTCGAACCTGGCCAGCAGCTCGCTGGTCGGGCCCTCGGTGCGGTACGTGAACCGGCGGGTCAGGGACCAGGGCAGGTTGTCGAGCACGCCCACGTCAGCCTCCGGCTCGCGGCTCGGGGCGGGCGAACCCGCGCACCGGGTTCTGGGGCGGGCGCCCGCGGGCGGCGCTCTCGATTCTGCGGACGGCCGTGGCCATGGGGGGCTCCAACGTCGGTCGGTCGGCGTGACGGGTCATGATTATCAGCGGGCACCGACATTCGGCTCCGCCCGCGACACGTGACGGCGATCGACCGGTCCGGCCCGCTGTCGACTGGTCCGGCCCCCTATCGTGCCGCGAGGCGCCGGCGCTGCCCTTCGTGCACGTCGTCCACCCACTCCCAGCCGGGCTTGGCCGACGCGCCGAGCCGCGGGTCGTCGGGGTCGCGGCCGTCACGCAACGCCAGCACGTACGCCCGATCCAGGTCGATCCGCGCCCGTACCCGGCCGGGGCCGCCGACGGAACCGTGGCCGGGCACGACGACCTCGGCCTGGCCCGCCGCGTCCTCGATCAGCCGCAGCGCGTCGAGGTAGTCCTCGATCGGGTCACCGGTCGTGTCCAGGTCGAGCATCGGGACCAGGACGTCGGAGAGCATGTCGCCGGCGACGAGGACGCCATGCTCCTCGATCAGCAGCGCCGCGTGGCCCGGGGCGTGCGCCCGGTGCTCGATGATCCGGACCTGGGGGCCGTCCCAGGGGACGTGGACAGCGCCCGCGGGCAGGCCGGTGACGAGGCCGAGCAGGTCCAGCGGCACCTGCCCGGCGACCTCCGTGTCGACCAGGTGTTCGGCGATGCGCTCCTTGGCGTCCGGGGCGGCGAGCTGGTCGCGGACGGCGGCCGCGCAGCGCGCCGTGCCGTACCGCGGCGGCTCGCCGAGCCGGGCGTGCCAGAGCAGGTGATCCCAGTCCGGATGCGTGGAGAACCCGGCCACCACGGGCTGACCGAGCGCGTGCAGGTCGTCCGCGAGGCAGTCGAGCTCGGCGCCGGTCACCCCGGGGTCGATGAGCAGCACCCCGGCCCGGCCGCGCACCACGACTGCGTTGCTCTGCACGAACTCGCTCTCGTGGACCAGCACGCCCGCCGCTACCTGCGTCAGCACGAGCCCGCCTCCTTCGTCGCGAAGTGATCGGCGTCGCGCGGCCACGCCCCGTCGTCTCCGCGAACCTGCTCGATCCGCAGGTCATGAGACGCCTGCGCGGAATGGACGAAGCGGCCCATCGGCTCCTCTTCCCAGGAGTGATTGTATTTTGCAACTACTATAGAGAGGGCGATATCCCTGTCAAGGAGGAAGCCGTGGAACCACGGTCCGGGTGTCCGGTCAACGCCGCCGTCGAGGTGCTCGGGGATCGCTGGTCGCTGCTCGTGCTGCGCGACGTCATCTTCGGCGACCGCCGCTACTTCCGTGCGCTGCTCACCGGGTCGGGCGAGGGCATCGCGTCGAACATCCTCGCCGACCGCCTCGTCCGGCTGGTCGCGGCGGGGCTGCTCACCCGGGGCGCCGCCGCGCGGGGGCAGCGCGTCCGCTACAGCCTGACCGAGGCCGGCATCCGGACTCTTCCGATCATCTGCGCGCTCGGCGACTGGGGCCTCGACTGGCGTCCCGGCGACACCGGGCACCGGAGCCGGCAGCGGTTCCTGCGCGACGCCGGGCCGGCGTTCGTCGAGGAGCTCATGGACGAGCTGCGCGTCCGCCACCTGGACGCCCCGCCGAAGCCGCACGACGGCGCCGGCCCGTTCGAACGCCTCGCCGCCGCCGAGATCGAGCAACGGTGACGACCACCGGGTCAGAGGTGGATCTGGTCAGGCGTGCCCAGGGGCAGCCAGTGGAACAGGCCGGCGACGTGGCCGGGCGCGGCCCGCAGGTCACGTTCGATGCCGGCGCGGCCCTGCCTGAAGTGCTGCCAGCCCTCGTAGTGGATCGGCAGGACCGTGCGCGGGGCGATGGCCCCGCACAGCCGGACGGCCTGACGCGCGGTCATGGTGTAGCGCAGCGGTCCGGTGCCGGGGAAGCCGACGCCGCCCAGGTGCAGCAGGACGGTGCCCGGCCGGATCGCGGCGGCGGCCCGGCGCAGCGCCCGGTGGTCGACGGTGTCACCGGTGATCCACAGCGGGCCGTGTTCCTGGCCGGGCCAGGTGAGCGCGAAGCCGATGACCTCGCCCACGATCGGCCCGCTGAGCGGCGGGCCGTGCCTGCAGGGGGTGGCGGTGATGTCGATGGGCGGCCGTCCCTCGGCCGTGAGCCGGGTGGTCAGGCCGGCGCGCAGGCCGCGGGCCGGGCAGGGCAGGGCGCGGGCGCCGGAGGAGGTCGTCACGACCGTGCCCGCGGCCGGCAGCAGGGCGCGTCCGGCGTCGTCGAGGTTGTCGCCGTGGTGGACGTGCGAGAGCAGGACGGCGTCGATGTCCGGCAGGTCGGCCGGGTCGACGGCGGGGCCGGTCAGCTTGCGCGAGGAGGTCCCCCAGCCGAAGGAGTAGGTACGGCCCGGGGGGTCGAAGGTCGGGTCGGTGAGCAGCCGCCAGCCGCCGAACTCGATGAGGACCGTGGGACCGCCGATGTGCGTGAACCGGACCTTCGTCACGGACCTCTCCCTTCGTCAGCACCAATGGTCGTTCATGTCGGTCACGCGAGCCCCGTCCGGGGGGATCGGCTCCCGGAGATCCGCTCCGGGAGCCGGCCCCCGGCTTTCAGGAGTGGTCCAGAGCCCAGGTGAGGGCGTGGTCGGCGATCTTCTCCCAGCCGTTCTCGGCCGGCATCAGGTGCGAGCGGCCGGCGTACTCGACGACCTCGGTGATGGTGCGCGGCGACTTGTAGTGCGCGGCGTTGGAACGCTGGACCTTGGGCGGCATGAGGTTGTCGTGCTCGCCGGAGATGAACAGCAGCGGCTTGCGTGAGTCGTTGTGGTAGTCGACCCAGTTGTCGTCCTTGCCGGGGTGGATGTTGGCCAGGGCGCTGCCCCAGAAGATGTGGCCGGAGGCCGGGATGTGGTAGCGCTCGTAGGTGGCGCGGGCCTGCTCCTCGGGGAAGGTGTTGGTGAAGGCGTAGCGCCACTGCTCGAAGGTGAAGCCGACCGCCTTGTGCCGGTTGGCCGGGTTCTTCAGCACCGGGAAGGTGGCCTTGAGCTGCGACAACGGGATGACCTTGACGCCTTCGGTGGGGGCTGAGTTGATCGCCACCCCGGCGGCGCCGTAACCGTGGTCCAGCAGGATCTGGGTGAACACGCCGCCGGCCGAGTGGCCCATGAGGATCGGCGGCTTGTCCAGGCCGCGGATCAGCGTCTCCAGCGACTCGATGATCTGCGGGACGGTGACCTGCTCGATGGGGGTCGGGTCGGCGTTGAGCGACTCCACCTCGACCTCGAAGCCGGGGTAGGCGGGGGCGATGACCTTGAAGCCCTGCTCCTGGTAGCGGGTGATCCAGTGCTCCCAGCTGCGCGGCGTCACCCAGAAGCCGTGGATCAGGACGATCGTGTCGGGTCTCATCGAAGGTTCTCCTCTGTCGGGTGGCGGCTCTATCGGATGGCGGCGTAGGCGGACAGGACCACCGCGGTCGCGGCGGCGGGGTGGGACATCATCACGACGTGCGAGGAGTCGATCTCGCGGACCCTGCTGCCGGCCCTCTCGGCCATGAACCGCTGGGCGGCGGGCGGGATCACCTTGTCCTGCCTGGGGATCAGGTACCAGGACGGGATGGTCTTCCAGGCCGGGTCGCCGCTGCCGTCGGACAGTCCGGTGGCGCTGCCCGGCCGCTGGGTGGCGGCCATCTGCCTGGTCTTGTACGCGGGCAGGTCGGCGGCGAACACCTCGCGGAACTTCTCCGCGGTGATGTAGCCGTCGATGCCGCCACCGGGGTACGGCCGCGTCAGCAGCGCGTGGCCCAGCTCGCTGCCGGGGAACCGCTCGGCCAGCTGCAGCGCGCTCTCGCCCTGGTCCGGCGCGAACGCGCCCAGGTAGACCAGCGCCTTGACGTTGTCGTGGCCGCGGGCGGCGTTGGTGACGACGACGCCGCCGTAGGAGTGGCCGACCAGGATGACCGGCCCGGTGATGGTGTCCAGGACGCTGGAGAGGTAGGCGGCGTCACCGGCCACGTCACGCAGCGGGTTGGCCGGCGCGATCACCGGGAACCCGGCCGCGCCCAGCAGCGTGATCATGTCGTTGAAGCCGGAGGCGTCCGCGAACGCGCCGTGGACCAGGACCACGGTCGGCTTGGCGCCGGAGCCGGCGGTGGCGGTCGGAGTGGCGGAGGCGGGGACGGCCGCTCCGCTCAGGCCGAGGATCAGGGCGCAGCTCCCGACGAGGGCGCCCAGCAGGTGGCCGAATCGGCGTAGGGGGTTCATGCGCGGCGCTCCTCAGGAGTTCACGAAGGCGAGCAGGTCGGCGTGCAGCCGGTCGCGGTCGGTGTCGGGCAGGGCGTGCCCGCTGCCTTCGTAGACCTTCAGCACGGCGCCGTTGATCATTTCGGCCGAGCGCTTGCCCCCGACCTCGAACGGCACGATCTGGTCGTCGTCGCCGTGGATGACCAGGGTGGGGACGTCGATCTTGGCCAGGTCCGGGCGGAAGTCGGTGGCGGAGAAGGCGGCGATGCACTCGTACGCGCCCCGGTGCCCGGACGCCATGCTCTGCAGCCAGAACGCGTCGCGGAACCCCTGCGGGACGTCCTGCCCGCGGTTGTGCCCGAAGAACGGCCCGTCGGCCAGGTCGCGGTAGAGCTGGGAGCGGTTGGCGGCCTCGCCGGCCCGGATCGCGTCGAAGATCTCGATCGGCAGGCCCTCGGGGTTGTCCTCGGTGCGCAGCATCAGCGGCGGCACCGCGGACACCAGGACCAGCTTCGAGACCCGGTCGCCGCCGTGCCTGCCGAGGTAGTGCGCGACCTCCCCGCCGCCGGTCGAGTGCCCGACCAGGGTGAGGTCGCGCAGGTCGAGCTGCTCGATCAGGCAGGCCAGGTCGTCGGCGTAGGTGTCCATCTCGTTGCCGTGCCAGGTCTGCGCCGAGCGGCCGTGCCCGCGCCGGTCGTGGGCGATGGCGCGGTGCCCGTGCTGGGCCAGGAAGAGCGCGGCGGCCTCCCAGGCGTCGGAGTTGAGCGGCCAGCCGTGGCTGAGCAGGACCGGGGTACCCTCGGCGCCCCAGTCCTTGTAGAAGATCTGGGCTCCGTCGTTGGCGGTGATGTACGGCATTTCGACTTCCTGTTCGTCGGTGCGGTCTCGATGCGCTTCGACGTTAGGTTCGGGGCCCCCTGCCGGTAATCGGTCAGTTGACTGCACTCGCCTCCGGGGCGGTGACGTAGGTATCGGCGTCAGACGCCCGCACGCGCCGGGACGGGCGCTTCGGCGGCGGCCCCGGTCAGGTCGCGGCCGCTGGTCTCCGGGGCGAGCAGGACGGCGACGAAGGTGATCGCCGCGCAGACCACCAGCAGCAGGGCGATGGGCCAGGACGCCCCGCCGGCCGCCGTCACCAGGGCGGTCGCCACGAGCGGAGCGGGGCCGCTGGTCAGCGCGGCCGTCCATTCGCGGGCGATCGCGATGCCGCTGTAGCGGTAGCGGGTGTCGAACAGCTCGGTGAGCAGCGAGGCCAGCACGGCGAACATCCCGGCGACGCAGACGCCGTACCCGAGCGTGATCGCCGGGATCACCAGTTCCGGGCGTCCGGTGTCGACCATCCAGAACATCGGGAAGGCGTACGCGGCGAGGAAGGCCGCGGTGCCGAGGAAGACGGGACGCCGCCCGACCCGGTCGGCGAGCAGCCCGAACAGGGGCGAGACCGCGATCGCCGCCGCGGACGACGACAGGTTGGCGGCCAGGCCCACGGTGGCCGGCAGGCCGACCGTCCTGGTCACGTACGACAGCAGGAAGACGTTGATGATGTAGGCGAGCGCGCCGAACGGGGCGTTGGCCGCGACGGCGATCAGCAGGCTCCGCGGCTGCCTCCTGACCACCTCCAGCGCGGGGAAACGGCTCAGTCCGCGCACCCGCTCGCGCTCGAAGAGCTCGGACTCGGGCGTACGGAACCTGACGAACAGCCCAACCCCCACGCCCACCAGGCTGATCAGGAACGGCAACCGCCAGCCCCAGGTCTCGAACGACGGCAACGCGGCGGCCGCGGTGAAGACCAGCGTGGCGGTCAGGATGCCGATCTGGACGCCCGCCCCGGGAAGCGCGGCCCACAGGCCCCGCCGGCGCGGGTCGCTGGTCTCGGCCACCAGGACCAGCGCGCCCGCGTACTCGGCGCCCGCGCCGAAGCCCTGCGCCAGCCGGAGCAGCATCAGCAGGGCCGGCGCGGCCACGCCGATCTGGTCGTAGGTGGGCAGCAGCCCGATGCCGGCCGTGGACAGTCCCATCAGCAGCAGCGTCGCGACCAGCGCGGGTTTGCGCCCGACCCGGTCGCCCAGGTGCCCGAACACGACACCGCCGATGGGACGGGCCAGGAATCCGACCGCGAACGCGGCGAAGGCGCCGAGGGTGCCCGCGGCGGGGCTGTCCGCGGGGAAGAACTGCCCGTTGAGCACGATCGCCGCGGCGAGGCCGAACAGCGCGTGGTCGTAGAACTCGATCGCGGTGCCGACGACGGCGGCCTTGGTCACGGGTTTGCCTGTCATGTCTGCCTCCTGCGGTGCGGCGCCGCGGCGCCTCATGGAGCGGCCGGGCCGAAGACGGCGGCGGCCGCCTCACGGATGAGGTCGGCGGCCGCGGCCGGCTGGGTGACGTGGACGGCATGGCTGCCGACCACCTCGACGACGATCGATCCGGCGCGCTCGGCCATCCCGCGCTGCAGGGCCGGCGCGATGATCCGGTCCTGGAGCGCGACGAGGTACCAGCTCGGCCGGTGCCGCCAGGCCGGGTCGGTGACCGTCGCGCCGCGGGCCGGCACGGGCAGCGCCGGCCCGGCGGCGACGAGCGTGTCGATCGACTCGCCCTGGTCGGGGACGAACGCGGCCAGGTACACCAGCGACGCGACCCGGGGATGGGTGCCCGCCTCGGTGATGACGACGCCGCCGTAGCAGTGGCCGACCAGGACGGCGGGGCCGTCGAGACCGTCCAGGAGCCTGCGGGTCAGCGCGACGTCACCCGCCGGCGACATCGGGATCCGCGCGACGTGGACGCGGAGCCCGGCCGCGGCCAGTTCGTCCTGGACGCCCTGCCAGCCGGACCCGTCCGCGAGAGCGCCGGGCACGAGTATGACGTTCCTGCCTGCGGTCATGGTCGCTCCCCGCGCTGCCGGCCAGGCCCATCGCCTGTCCCCCGTGCGCTCCATCAAAGTGGCGGGCAGGCTGCCGGGCCACGCAGAACAGCACGCAGAAGTAGCGCGGGAACCGTCAGGTCGCGGTGTTCGCCCAGGTCGCGGTGTTCGTCAGGTCGGGGTGTTCGCCAGGTCGCGGCAGCGGCCGCTCGCCGCCGTGTCGCCGACGGCCTGGTACACCTCGGCCGCCCGCGCGTAGGCGTCGCGGCTCTCGCCGGCCCGGTCCTCCTCCGACAGCAGCGCCGCCAGCGTCTCCAGAGCGCGGGCCTGCGGGACGGCCAACTGGATCCGCTCCATGAGCTCGATCGCCTCGGCGAGCCTGGCGATCGCCGCGGGGCGTTCGCCGAGCAGGCCCAGGCATTCACCGACGCGGGCCAGCGCGATCGGCCGGATGAACGCCGCGACGCTCGGCGTGATGCCGGACCGCTCGTCGTTCACCAGGGCCAGCACCTTGTGGTACTGCTCCAGCGCCTCGGCGTGGCGACCGGCGAGACGAAGGCAGGTGCCGAGGGCGCCGAGCGATTCGCAGTACTGATCGATGTCGTCATCGGCCTCGGCCATCTCGACCGCCCGCGTCTCCGCCGCGATGGCCTCGTCGAGCCGTCCGAGCTGGCGGAACGCGCCGCCTTCCAGGTGGTGGGCCTGGATGATCTCCGCCGTGGCGCCGCTGCGGGTGGCCAGGTCCAGCGCCCGCGGGGTGTGGCGCAGGCAGGCCTCCGGGTCGTCACGCGGTATCAGGTGCACCCAGGCCACCTGGTTCAGCTGGCCGGCCTGCCTGGCCGGGTCGTCCAGGGCGGCGGCGGCCGCGGCGCCGAGCGTGAAGACCTCGTGCCAGTGCGGCGCGTGCATCCACCGGTCGGAGAACCTGTTCAGCGACTCGGCGCAGTCGAGCACGGCGGCGAACTGATCGCCGCTCGCCCCCTGGCGTAACGCGCCCAGCCAGTTGTCCGCGTTCACGCGCAACCAGTGGTCGGCCTCTTCGGCGGAGGACGGCTCCGCGAGATCGGGGTCGGGGTCGGGACGGCCGGGTCCGAACTCGAACCAGCGCCCGGCGGCGGTGGCCATCCGCAGCAGCCACGACGTCACCGTCGCGGTGAGCTCGTCGCGCTCGGCCGCGGTCTCCTCCTCCCGCAGCCGGTCGCGGGAGAACAGCCGGACCAGGTCGTGGAAGCGGTAGCGGCCGGACGTGCCGTCCTGCAGCAGGCCGAGGTCGACGAGCTCGTCGAGTGCGTCCCAGGCCCCCTCGACGGGCGTGCCGCCCGCGACGGCGGCCAGCGCGGCGTCGAAGTCGCGGCCGGGCACCAGGGCGAGCCGGCGGAAGACCCGCCGCGTCGAGTCGGCCAGCTGGTCGTAGGACAGGCCGAACGCGGTGGCGATCTTGAGGTCGCCGGCGCTGAGCTGGTCGAGGCGGCGTTCCTCGTTCGTCAGCCGGGCGGCGAGGTCGGCGGCGTTCCATCCGGGCCGGCTGGCGAGCCGGTTCCCGGCGATCCGCAGCGCGAGGGGCAGCCCGCCGCACATCCGCGCGAGCTGCCGGAGCGCCGATCCGTCGTCCGAGCCGCCGCGGTCCTTCAGTATTCCGGCCAGCAGTTCGGTGGCCTCCGGCGCGGGCAGGGGCCCGAGGCTGAGCCTGCGCACTCCTTCCAGACCGGCCAGCAGGCGGCGGCTGGTAACCAGGGCCCGTCCCGTGCCGTCGCCCGGCAGCAGCGGCCGGACCTGTTCCTCGGACGCGGCGTTGTCGAGCACGATCAGCACCCGCCGATCGCGCAGCAGCGACCGGTACAGGGACGCGCGCCCGCCGACGTCGCCGGGGATCTGCTGGTCGGTGCTGCCCAGGGCGCGCAGCAGCAGGCCCAGCGCCTCGTCGGCGGGCAGGGGCTGCGCGGACATGCCGAACAGGTCGAGGAAGAACGCCCCGCCGGGGAAGTCTTCGCGCAGGGCGTGCGCGGCGCGGACGGTCAGCGTGGTCTTGCCCAGCCCGGCCGCGCCGGTGATGAGCCCGACTCCGGCGGCGCCCGGCGCGCCCCCGCCGCGCAGCAGCTCGCCGAGCCAGGTCAGCTCGGCGGCCCGGCCGGTGAAGTCGTCGACCGAGCGGGGCAGCTCGCACAGCCCGCTCGGACGGGTCCAGTGGTCGCGCAGACGCCCCTCGCGCGCCAGCCCGACGAGCTGTTCGCGCTCGGCCCCGGCCAGGCCGAGCGCGTCGGCCAGCGCGGTGACGGTCCGGTGCTGCGGGCCCCTGCTGCGGCCGCGTTCCATGTCGGACAGCGTCCTGGCGCTGACGCCGGAGGCCTCGGCGAGCTGCTCCAACGTCAGGCGCGCCGCGTGCCGATGGCGACGCAGCACCTCCGCGAAGCCGGGTGGCGTGGCGATCGGGTGCTCCTTCTCCGCGTTCCGGTGAAGATCAGCCAAAGCTTACGCGGAAGGCGCCGGGCGGTCAGCGGGCGGGAGCCCGGCAATCCGGCCCGCCCGCCGGAGCGAGCATCCTGGCCAGGTAGCGTCCGGCCTGGTCGATGGCGGCCTGGGCGGCGTGGGTGCCGCGCAGGGCGTTGAGCGTGAGGAATCCGTGGATGACGCCGTGGTAGCGCACCGCGGTCACGGGCACGCCCGCCTGGCGCAGCTTGGCGGCGTAGGCCTCGCCCTCGTCCCGCAGCACGTCGGCCTCGGCGGTGATGACCAGCGCCGGAGGCAGCCCGGCCAGTTCCCGCGCGGTGGCGCGCAGCGGCGAGGCGGTGATGTCGGCCCGCTGCGCGTCGTCCGCTGTGTACTGGTCCCAGCACCAGCGCATGCCGTCGGCGCGCAGGAAGTAGCCCTCGGCGAACTGCCGGTAGGAGCCGGTGTCGGACGACGCGTCCGTCGCCGGGCAGAGCAGCACCTGCGCGGCCAGCCGCCCGCGGGCCGCGACGGCCAGCGCGGCGGCCAGGTTGCCGCCCACCACCGCGATCTTCGAGGCGTCCAGGCCGAAGGCGCCGCCGCGCCTGCGCACCCAGTCCAGCGCCGCCTGGCCCTCGCCGAGCGCGACGGGGTAGCGGGCCTCCGGCGAGAGGCTGTAGTCGACGTACACCGTCGCCGTCCGCGACTCGTGGGCCAGTTCGCGGGCCAGCCGTTCGTGGGCGTGCCCGCCGCCGAACACCCAGTCGTCGTGCAGGTAGAGCGCCGCGGGCAGCGGTCCCTCGGCGTGCGCGGGACGGAAGAGGGTGAGCCTCGTCCCGGCGATCGGCTGCCGGGTCACGCCGGGCACGCGGAGGTCCGGGCGTTGCACTTCGGCCATCGCCTGGCGGCCCGTTTCGAGCGGCAGGCGGTGCAGGTAGGGCGGGTTGGCGGTGGCATCGGCGAAGGCCTGGGCAGCCGGCTCCAGAACGGGTTTGGTCACGAGCGACTCCAAGGGCGGACGCGACGCCGATGCTAGGAGAAGTCAAGGGACCGGTCATTCGTCAAATGACGTACTCATGCGACAATTCGATCATCGGGCTCCAGGGGGAGGTGTCGCGTGACCACGCTCTTCGGGCGCGACCGCGAGGTGGCGCAGCTCGAAGGGCTCGTGGATCGCGTGCACGAGTGCGGCGACGCCCTGGTCGTCCGCGGCGAGTCGGGGATCGGCAAATCCGCCCTGCTGGCGGTCGCCACCGCGCGGGCCGAGGCCGGGAACGTGATGGTGACCAGCGCCTCCGGGGTGCAGAGCGAGACGCACCTGCCCTTCGCCGGGCTGCACCAGTTGCTGCGGCCGATGCTCGGCGCCGCCGACCAGCTGCCCGCCCGCCAGCGCGAGGCCCTGCTCGGCGCGTTCGGGATGGCCGAGGTCGACGACCCCGAACCCTTCATGGTCGCGCTGGCCGTGCTCAACCTGCTGGGTGAGGCGGCCGCCCAGCGTCCGCTGCTGATCGTGGTCGACGACCTGCAGTGGCTCGACCGGCCCACCACGGAGGTGCTGGGATTCGTGGCCAGGCGCGTGCGATCGGACCCGATCGTGCTGCTGATGGCCCTGCGCGACGGCTATCCGACCAGTCTGGACGACAGCGACGTACCCGAACTGCGGCTGAGCGGGCTCGATCCCGCCGCGGCCGAGGCGCTCCTGGACGCCCAGGCCGCCGATCTCGGCGTCGGCATGCGCTGGCGCGTGCTCAGCGAGGCGGCGGGCAACCCGCTCGCCCTGGTCGAACTGCCGTTGGCGCTCGACGCCGGGACGGTCACCGCCGAGGCCGGGCTGCTGCCGCTCACGGCGCGTCTGGAACGGGCCTTCGCCGTGCGGCTGGCCGAGCTTCCGCCCCGTACCAGCGGGCTGCTGCTGGTGGCCGCGGCCAACGACGGACACGACGTGGCCGACGCGCTGGCCGGCGGCAGGTTACTGACCGGCGCCGAGGTGACCGCGGAGACGCTGATCCCGGCCGTGGACGCGGGGCTGGTGGAACTGCACGAGCAGACCTTGCGCTTCCGGCATCCGCTGGTGCGCTCGGCGATCTACCACAGGGCCGGTCGTACCGATCGCCTCGCCGCCCACGCCGCGCTGGTCCGGGTGCACGACCGCGACCCGGACCGCCGGGCCTGGCACCGCGCGGCGGCGATCGCACACCGGGACGAATCCGTCGCCGCCGAGCTGGCGGAGGTGGCCGCCCGGGCCAGGCAGCGTGGCGCGATCCCGGTCGCGGTGGCCGCCCTGCGCCGCGCGGCGGAGGTCGGCGACGATCCCGCGGCGGGCGCCGACCGCCTGCTGGCCGCCGCCGAGCTGGCCTTCGAGCTCGGCCGCGGCGACGAGGCCGCGGAGCTGCTCGCGCTGGCCGAGCCGTCCGTGCTCGGCGAGTCGCGGCGGGCCAGGGCGGTCTGGCTGAGCGAGGTGCTGGAAGAGGGGCGCAACGAGGGCCCGGCGCGGATCAGGCGGCTGGTCACGACCGCGGAAGCCGTGGCGGCCGCGGGCGATCGCGCTCTGGCGCTCAACTGCGTCCGCGCCGCGGCCATCCGCTGCTGGTGGGGCGATCCCGGCTGGGAGCAGCGCGGCCGCGTCATCGCCCTGGCGGAACGCCTCGCGGCCGGCCGGGACGATCCCGAGCTGCTGATGACGCTGGCCACGGCGGGACCGCTGGAACGCGGCGCGGACGTCATCGACCACCTGACCAAGCTGCGCGGCGCCCGGCTCGACGGGGCCATGACCCGGCTGCTCGGGGTCGCGGCGAGCACGGTCGGCGCCTTCGACCTGGTCGGCGACTTCATGGACGCCTCCATCGCCGACCTGCGCACCCACGGCAGGCTGGGCCTGCTCACGCAGGCGCTCAGCACGCAGATGTGGCGCCAGGTCTTCTGCGGCGACTGGGCCGGGGCGCTGCTGGTCGCCGAGGAGGCCGAACGCCTGGCCCGCGAGACCGCGCAGCCGCGCTGGCAGTCCTCCGCCCTCGGCATGCTGGCATTGCTGGCCGGGCTGCGCGGTGAGGAGACACGCGGCCTGGCGCTGGCCGCCGAGGGCGAACGCGCGCTCGGCACCGTCGCCATCAGCTCGGCCGTGGCGATACTCCAGCACGCCAAGGGCGTGATCGCGTTGTGCGCCGGACGGTACGACGACGCCTTCGCCCACCTGTGGCGGCTGTTCGAGCCGGGCGACGCCGCCCATCACCAGATCTGGCGGCAGTGGGTGATCAGCGAGCTGGCCGAGGCCGCGGTCGCGATCGACCAGCCCGAGCCGGCCAGGCGGATGGTGGCCGAGCTGGAGCCGGTGGCCGCCAGGACCCGATCGCCCCTGCTGCACCTGGGCCTGCGTCACGCGCGGGCGTTGCTGGCCGGCGACGCCGAAGCCGACGCGCTCTACCGGACCGCGCTGAGCGCCGACCTGTCGGGCTGGCCGACCGCGCGGGCCCGCCTGCTGCTCTCCCACGGCATGTGGCTGCGCCGCCGGCGCCGGATCCAGGAGGCCCGCGTGCCGCTGCGGGCCGCCCGCGACGCCTTCGACGTGCTCGGGCTGCTCGCCTGGGGCGAGAAGGCCCGCCAGGAGCTGCGGGCGGCGGGCGAGGCCAGCGACCTGCGTGTCGCGCCTGTCGCGGAACTGCTCACCGCGCAGGAGCTGCACATCGCCAGGCTGGCCGCGGCCGGGCTGTCGAACCGCGAGATCGGCCAGCAGCTCTACCTGTCGCACCGGACCGTCAGCACGCATCTGTACCGGGCCTTCCCCAAGCTGGGCATCACCTCGCGCGGGCAACTGCGCGACGCGCTGGCGAATACGTCACGCGACTGATACCGGGGTCCGTCACCCGGGACGTACGGTCGCCGCATGCCGTCATCCCGCCAGGAACTCCAGCATGAGCGCGTTCCACTGCTCGACGTGGGTGAGCGGGGCGCCGTGCGGCGCGTCGGGGATCGTCGCCAGCGAGCTGCCGGCGACCGCGCGGGCGACCCGCGTCCCGCCGTACTCCGCGGGCACGAACGCGTCCTCCTCGCCCTGGATGATCAGCGTGGGCACGGTGATGCGGGCCAGGTCCTGATCCGGGCGTGCGGCGCTCCAGACGGCCAGCGAGTCCGCGGTCGCCTGGGGCGAGGCGTCCGCGGCGTGCCGCAGCAGGTACTGGCGGGTCTGCTCGTCGAGCGTCGGCCGGCCGCGCACGGCGAAGAACCTGAGCAGCAGATCGTCGAGCATCGGGAGGCGGTGCCGGCGCGCGGCGACGCGCAGCTCGTGGGCGAGCGGGTCCGGATACAGCACCGGGCTGCCCAGCACCAGCCTGGCCACCCGGCCGGACGCGGCGGCGTAACCGACGCTCTCGGCGCAGCCGGTGGAGAAGCCCACCAGCGCCAGCCCGGTCAGGTCGAGGCTCTCGACCAGGGCCGCCAGGTCGGCGGTGAAGGTGGCGTGGTCGTAGCCGTGCCAGGGCCGGCTGGAACGTCCGAAGCCGCGCCGGTCGTAGCAGACCACCCGGTGCCCGGCCGCGGCCAGCGGTCCGATCTGCGGCTCCCAGAACCGGTGCGACAGAGGCCAGCCGTGCACCAGGACGACGGGCGGCCCGTCGCCGACGTCCTCGTAGAAGAGGGTCACGTCTGTTCCCACCTGTAGTCGCGGCACCCGCCCAGCATGCCGCCGCGAAAAGCCGGGGCAATCGGTCAAATGACTGCACCAAGGAGACGAACATGGACCTCATCGGACGCGCGAGCGAGCTGGCCGCGCTGCGGCAGGCGATCGACCGCGTCCCTGGCGTGCCGCCCAACGTCGTGCTGCACGGGGACCCCGGCGTGGGCAAGTCGGTGTTGTTGCGGGCCGGCATCGCCTACGCCGAGCAGCGGGGCATGCGGGTGGTGGGCGGCAGCGGCTTCGAGAGCGAGGCACAGCTCGCCTTCGCCGGGCTGCACCAGCTCTTCGCGCCGGTGATGGAGTATCTGGACCGGGTGGAGCCCTTCCACCGGGACGTGCTGCGCCGGGTGCTCGGCCTGAGCGACGGGCCGGTGCCCGACCGGCTGGCGATCTCGGTGGCGTCGCTGGCGGTGCTGGCCGCCGTCGCCGCCGACGGGCCGGTGCTGATCGCGGTGGAGGACGCGCACTGGGTGGACCATCCCACGCGCGAGGTGATGATGTTCATCCTGATGCGGCTCAAGCCGTACGACCTGCGGGCCATCTTCGCGCGCCGGCCGCTGACGGCCAGTGAGCGCGTCACGCCCGGCATCAGCATGATGGAGGTCGGGCCGCTCGACGGCGAGGCGGCCGGGCGTCTGCTGGACCTGTGGCACCCCGGCCTGCCCGGCTCGGTGCGCGCGCGGGTGCTGGCCGAGGCCGCGGGCAACCCGCTCGCGCTCACCGAACTGCCGCAGACCTCGGTCGACGCGGAGCTGCTGCCCACCGGCGCGCCGCTGCGCACCCGGCTGGAGACCGCGTTCGCCGGACGGGTGCTGGAGCTGCCGCCCGAGATCCGTACCACGCTGCTGGTGACGGCCCTGGACGGCGACCGGCTGGAGCACCGGGCCGAGCTGTCGCCGTACGAGCTGATGGAGGTGGAGCGGCTGAGCCTGGTCACCCGCGACTCGACGCCGTCCGGCCTGCGGTTCCGTCATCCGCTGGTCAGGTCGGCGATCATCAACCTGGCCTCGCCGGAGGAGACGCGGCAGGCGCACGCCGTACTGGCCGAGCAGCACCGGTCCGATCCGGAGCTGCGCATGTGGCATCTCGCGGCGGCCACCGTCGAGCCGGACGAGCGGGTCGCCGCCGAGATCGAGAAGGCCGCCCGCGCGGTACGCCTGCGCGGCGGCAGCGGCCTGGCGGTCAAGGCGCTGCAACGCGCGGCCGAGCTCACCCCCGACACGGCGGCCCGCGCCGCCCGGCTGGAGCTCGCGGCCGAGCTGGCCGGCGAGTCCGGGCAGCTCGACCTGGCCGAGACCCTGCTGGACGAGGCGCGCCGCCACCTGGACGACCCGGCCAGGGCACTGGCGGTGCGCGCGCAGATCCTGCTGCTGCGCGACGGCGACCTGGACGCCGCCCGCCGCCTGCTGCGCGGCACCCCGGGAGCGGGTGCCATGGTCAGGGTGCTCGCCGCCTCCTACGCCCAGGACCCGGAAGAGTGGGCGCAGGTCACGGACGTGGTCGCCGGCTGCGACGACGAGCACGCGCGCCTGCTGCACGACGTCTTCCTCGGCGCGGGCACCGCCGAGCGGGTACGCACCGCGCTCGACGCCCTGCCCGCCGACGCCCCGCCCGGCCGGGTGGCCGCGCTGTGCCGGGCCGCGACCTGGATGGACCTGCTGCCCGACTACCGCGAACGTATCCGCGCCCTGACCGACGGCGAATCCGGGCAGGGCGCGATCACCCACGCCGCCGGCGGCCACTGGCTCGCCGCCCACGACCACTTCCTGGCCGGACGGTGGGAGGCCGCGGAGACCGCCGCCAACGCCGGGCTCGACCTGTGCGTCCGCCACGACCTCGAACTGCTGGCCCACGACCTGCGCTGCAGCCTGGGCTGGATCGCCGCCGCCCGCGGCGACGCCGACAGCGCCCTCGCCTACAGCAGGACCATCGAGCAATGGGCCGCCCCGCGCGGCAGCGGCCTGCACCTGTCGCTGGCCGCCCGCAACCTCGCCCTGGCCGCGATGGCGCACGGCGACTACGAGACGGCCTACGCCTACTGGAGCAGCATCAGCCCGCCCGGCGTCATACCACCGCACGTGGCGTTCGCGCCCTGGGCGGTGTTCGAGCTGGTGGAGTCGGCGGTACGCACCGGCAGAACCGCCGAGGCCCGGGCGCACGCCGCCGCCGCGGCCGGGCTGGCCGACCGGGCGCCCCGGCTGCGCCTGCACGTCATGGCCGCCCAGGCGCTGGTGGCGCCGGAGGAGGAGGCGGTGCCGCTGTTCAAGGCCGCGCTCGCGCTGCCCAGGACCGAGCGCTGGCCCTTCGACCACGCCCGGGTCAGGCTCGCGCTCGGCGAACTGCAGCGCCGCCGTCTGCAGCCGGGCGAGGCCAGGCCCGAGCTGCGCCGCGCCGCCGACCTGTTCGCCGCCATCGGCGCGACCGCCTGGCAGCAGCGGGCCGAGCAGGAACTACGCGCCACCGGGGTGGCCGTGGCCCAGCGGCCCCAGGCCGCGCACGGCCTGACCGCCCAGCAGCTGGAGGTGGCGCGGCTGGCCGCAGCCGGGTTGAGCAACAAGGAGATCGGCGAACGGCTGTTCCTGTCCTCGCGTACGGTCAGCGCCCATCTGTACCGGATCTTCCCCAAGCTCGGGATCACCTCCCGCGCCGCCTTACGCGACGCACTGAAGGACAGCGCGGGCGCGGTCGGAGTCGGGGGCGGGCGTGCGAAGG